>JAFBAK010000421.1 GCA_019247795.1 Hyphomicrobiales bacterium
CGAAGATGCTGACACCGAATATAGTGCAGCTTGCGAGCGTTGAGCCGAACACCGCCTTCATCGCCAACCCGGCAAAGACACCGGCAAGAACACCATTGACGATATTGATCATTCCGGCCGTCGTCATGAACGACTGCATGGTCGATACTTGGAATCCGAAAATGCTCAGGACGGCTCCATAATCATCGTGGACCGAGTGCATGAGGTAAGGCTGCATCGCGGGCGCGCGTTCCACGAAATAGTGCCGAATACGGGCCATCGCACGCGCATTGATCATATCTTCAATAGCAACCTGCACTGCGCGGACGAAGCTCACACTGCCGATAAAATAAAGGGGTGCGAGCATAATGAGCGCGAAGAAAAGGAATTCGTCTCCCATATGCGTGACTTGCGCAACGAAACCGAGGGCGACGGCCGCGCTGGAGACGGCGCTCACGAACAGGGTGGCCCGGCCATTGGCCTCCTGAATGGTTCCGGTTCGTGCGGTCTGAAGCACAAAATGTTCGGTCGTGAGGAATTGTGCTTCATATTCTTCTCCTCCAGTTTTCTTCTCCTCGGCCATATGCAGCTCCTTGGCGAACACACGACATTGCGCGGCCGGTGTCCAGCGGCTGCCGCAACCGCCGGGCGGTGCTTATCAACCGGATGACCGCGTTATCAAAGCAACAACAGGCGCCCGAAAAGCGGGAGTCCGAGCGGGATAGTGTAACATAAAGGGCGAGGGCGCAGAGCTGATCGCCGGCCGCTAGGCCGCATGCTGGAGACGATGCCGGCCGGCGTCGTCATTTTCCCTCGCTCCGGGATCAGCGAAAACCTCGCCGACAAGGCCCGCCACCTCGGCATCCCGGTCTGGCGCGCGGCCTTCCGCCCAATTTGTCGGTCCCGGGTCCGCTTGCCAGCTCAATTCGAGCCGCCTCACATGGCCTGCTCGGTCTTCGCCGATGAGAAAGACTAAGGCAAGGACGCTTTCGGCGGAGCACAAGGCCGCAATTGGAAAGGGCCAGCGCAAGGCTTGGCGCCGCCGCAAGCTCGCAACTACGCGGGTATTGCGTCAGCGGAAGCGCTGAGCGCCGCAGAACTCAAACTTCCCCCATTGCGCATGCGCTGGCGGATCGCGACCGGCGCCGCTCTGAAGAAGGTTAGCGCAGCCGCATCAAATCGCCCTCAAGCTGCCGGCGGATTTCTTGCCGCTCCTGCGGTCGTCCTCCAGTTCATATTTTATTTTCTGACCTTCTGTTAGATCGCCCATGCCAGCACGCTCAACTGCTGAGATATGGACGAAGACATCTTGGCCGCCGCCGTCGGGTTGGATGAAACCAAATCCCTTCTGACCATTGAACCACTTCACTGTTCCCGTGGGCATCTCGTCGCATCCTTGTAGTTTTGGGTTGTATATTTTACGCCACCGAGAAAGCCGGTGTCCACGGGCTTATTCTCGACAAGTCGCCTTCCGGTGGAGATCTCCGCGTTCATCCGAGATGGCGTCCTTACGAATTCATTTTGGTGGGTGACGAGATCGTCTTCATAAATCCGCGAACATTCGAGATTGTGGCTGTATTGCCGGCCCGACGACCGAACGACCCGCAACGGCACGCTGTGACGCAGCCCCGGAAGCCGTCTTGATGCGATCGAGGCGCAGATCTCGAGAATCGACCCTTCTCGGCCTTGTTGAAATACATGTGCCGCCATTCCTCGGCTTCCTTCGCTTTCTCCGCCAGCGCTTCCTCAAGTTGGGGTTCGCCCATGCGAAGCTTCAGCGCGTCGTCGGCCGCTCGCTGCTGGTCGAGGCGGTCAGCAAGCTTCTGCAAACGGCCGCCTTTGCATTGCGTCGCCGCCTCGCGAATGGCAGCGCAATCGGCGTCACTGAGGTAGGTCCAGACCATCGTGTCCGCTCAGTCTGCCGCCATGTATGTTCCATTTCGTCCATAGCCTGCTTTACGGCGGCGCCGGCGTTCATCCTCGAACGCCTCTCTCACGCGAGCGACGGATGGAGGGGACGGGTTCTTCACCTTGCGCCAGGATCGCGAACGCCCGCTCCTGTAAGGGTGGTCTGCATGTTTCGATAAATGCCCTGGAGACCGAGCCTACAGGCATGCTCGAAAATCATCCGGCCATCGCCGGTAAGATGCTCCACATAGGCGAGCCCGTCACGTTGGGCGCGGAGCAGTCTTTCGAGCCTTCTCTTTCGCTCAAGCAACGGTCGATCCCGGTAGTCCTCACCATTTAACGGGCTGGGCGGGATTTTTTCTTCAAAACACGTCGGCAGCTAGGGTGCTAGCGCCCGGGCTGCTCGTGGACCTCAAATCGCGTTTTAAGCCGCGTTACTAGCGGCGCGAAGTCGAGCCGCAGCGGCGGCGAGGGTCTCGGCGCTGAAATGCTTGGCCTGCCGGATATGCAGCGCCTCACGAATGGTCGCGGCCTCGCCCGCCGAGATCGCCCGATCGTGCGTGCGGTCGTCGATCACCATGACGCCCTCGTCGCTGCCATCCTGAGCGAGGCGGCAGAAGCCGAGGCGTTTCTTGACGCGGGTCCAGCGCTGAGGGCTCCCGTCGGTGGCGACGCACAGGTGCCAGCCCTCGGGCGTCGCGTAGAGGTGCCCGAGGCGGCCGAAGATCGCATAATCGCCGCAGGTGTCGCGTCGGAGTGTCTGGCGACCATCCTGCAAGTGAGCGGCGTCCAACCTGTGCTGGAACGCGAGCAACCGTTGTCGCTGCCAGGCGGGCGGGCATGGGTCCTGCATCACGCGTGATCCCTGCGGTGGCCCTCATCGGGATACATGAGAATAGAAATACGGGCCGCCAGGCAAGTGTTAAATTGATGCTAGGCAGAACAAGGCGGGGCTCCTCTCGGACAAACGCTGTGTGAATACTTGTCTTTACTTGGTGTAAAAAGAAGAGGCGCCCCCTCGCGTGGCAGGGAGAATGAAGCCGACCGATCACATCGCGGCGATCATCTTGGCCACGGCGCCTTCCAGATCCCAACCTTCGCGACGAGCCGCCATTCTGCAAATGACGACTCCGGCCCGGTGGCCGGGCTGCAGGGCGAGGGTGCGACGCAGACCGCGAATGTGAACCTTCACCGTGTCCTCGGCCAGCCCGAGCTCACGCGCCACGGCGCGAACGGGCAGGTCGTCGGCAAGGAGAAGGGCGACGTCCTTCTGACGAGGGGTCATCTGCCGCCGAACAGCAGCACGGCGAGGCCGGCGAGCCGCGGGGTCGAGATGTGGAGCAAGGCGCGAGCAGCGCGGCATTGCGCGGGCGTGATGCTGGAAGTCATTACAGGCCTCCAACGGCGGATCGTCATCATCGCGTCGCTGTCCTCATCGGCAAAAACGAGCGGAGCCGATCGCCTTCTCGCAAAAGATATTCTGGTGTTCCGAACTCTGGGAATGATCGGGCAATTCGGCAAAGCCTCGCTTCGCATAAAATGCTCTCGCCCTCGCGTTCTTCGTCTCGATCTCGAGGCGCATCAATCTCCCTTGCGGAAACCAGGTTTCGCATGCCCGCAGCATCGCGGTGCCGAGCCCTCGGCCTTGGCACCCCGGCCGCACATACAGTCGAGCAAGCGTCACGAGCCCATCATTGCCCAGCGTCGCGGAGGCCGTAGCGAGAAGGGTGCCATCCGAAGCCTCGGCGACGAGGAAGGCGTGAGACTGACGCCCGAGCGCGCGCACTAGGCGATCGAGCGCATGCCACTCATTCGTGATCGCGGTCACGCGCTCGGCACCGTAGATCGCGTCATAAGTGTCGTGCCAGGTCTCGACGAGGAGGTCCCGGATGGAAGCAAGCTCATCGTGCCGCGCCGGCCTGATGAGGAAACTCATCGAGCTTGTCTCCTCTCACTTGGGTTACAGCTAGCGAAAGAAAACTGGCGGCGGCTTCCGGGGCCGCCCCCTGCCGCGGCGTCTGATGAGCTCGATCGTCTCCCTGATCGCCTCGCTGCGGCTCGGCGCGGGATCGCGGGGTGGCCGCGGATCAGGGTCGTCGTCGTCGGGTGGGGGCTCGGGCTCGGGCTGCAGCTCGACGGCATCGCCGCGGATGAGCTGGGCGGCCTCGCTCGGCGGCGGGCTCGGGTCGATCGGCCAGCGGGCGCGCTCGGCGAGCAATTCCGCCTCGCGGTCGGCCTCGCGGCGCTTGTGCTCTGCCCACTCCTCGTCCGTGCAATCCTCGTCGCGCCCGGAGTTGAACAGCATGCGGTCGTACTCCTCGACCCCGGCGCGAAGCTGCTCCGGCGACATGGGCGCGCTCTTGATCTCGCGCTCGCCCGGCGGGCGCGGCGGGCGCGGCGGGTAGGGCGGCCAAAACCGCTCGTCGGGGTCTTCGCGCAGGCACCGCTGGTAGCGCTCGGCCGCCTCCTTCAGGCTCATGTTCTCATCGACGGGATCGTCCCTGCGTTCTACGCGGCCCGCGCTGTCGACGCGATACGCCCCGGGCTCGAACTGGGCCAAGGTGGCGTTGATGTGCTCGACGACCTGCTCGTCCGACATCCGGGCGCGCAGCCGCGGCTCAAGGCGCTCGAGAAAGTCTCGCCGGGCCCGTGGCAGCGGGATCCGCGCGATCGTCCGAATGACCAACTGCTGCTGCGGATCGGTTACGAATCTCATGGCCTCACCTCTTCGTGGAGACAACGGACAAGCGGGGACGCATCAAGAAACTCCGCCCCGCTCTGAAGCTCCCCCGTGATCTTCACCTCCACACATCCTTGAACTTGTTGGCGCTCAGCTCGGTGTATCTCACCGTGCTGGCGATGCTCTTGTGCCCGAGGTAGTCCTGGACGACGCGCACATCGATGCCCGCGTTGATCAAGGCGTAGCCGCACGCGTGGCGGAGCATATGGGCATGAAGCGGCAGACCGAGAAGCTTCGATCCGTTGCCGAGGCGCTTCACCAACATGTTGAAGCTCACCGCCTTCATCGGGGCACCGCGCTCTGAGGTGAAGACGAAGTTGCTTGCCGGGGATTGCTCCCGCTTCAGTTGCCGAAGGGCGCGCAGGACGTCGCCGCGGATGGGATGCGTCGCGGGCTTGCCCTGCTTGACGCGGCTGATGTGCATCGTGGCGCGGTCGAGATCGATCTGCGACCATTCCAAATCGCAAAGCTCTTGGGCACGAAGCCCGTGCCGGTAACAGACGAGGACCATGGCGTAGTCGCGGTGACCGTGGCGGTTACCCTTGGCCGCCTGGAGCAATGTGTTGACCTCATTCTCGGTGAGGTGCTCGCGCGTGCGCGAGGCCCCATTGGGCTTGCGTCTCGGAACTGTTCTATTTGCTGCCGCCGGGGAACCGTTCTTCCTTGCCACTTCGCCCTCTACGCCTTGATGCAGACTGTTCAATAAGTACCCAGACTATGAACATACAATGCCCAGGCAAGGGCAGTCCAGTAGCTTGAACGGTTCTCAAGAATTTTTGAGAACCGGAAAGGCCACCGCCGGCACCGTGGCCAGCACCATAAAGTTTTTGAAAAAGAAAGCGCTGAATGGCTCACGAATTTCTGAGCCAAAAGGTCGAGGTGGCGATCATAATAGACATGGTATAGGTCAGCCTGCCATCGTCGCCTTCCTCAAGAATGGAAACGTGCCCGGCTTCAACGACGGCGTGGTGCAGCAGCAGCTGCATCAGCCTTCATTCCCGCTTTCCGTATCAGGCTTGCTCACGGTCCCCTCGATCTGTAACGGCGGCTTGGTGGTGAACTCCGCGACCAGCCTGCGCGCGTCCTCAAGATCCTGCGGGCTTACAGACGCCGACAGGATCCTGGCGCGCGTGTCGACCTGGTGCCGCTCGACGAAGAGACCGAGGTGGCGGCCAAGCTGCTGCAGCGCGTTCAGTTGATCGGATGGTTTCGGCAGCTGCGGGTCGGTTTCGGAGAAGGCGATCTCGGCCAGCTTGTTGATGACGCGCTCGGCGGAGACTTCGGTCCTGGCGCTCAACTTTCGCTGCGCCTTCTGGATAACCGCAGCTACCTTGATGTTCTTAAGCAGCTGCGACCCGGCGGTATGAGCCCACTTCCTTCCGAAGCCCGCCTTGAGCGCAGCATCGGTTGCGTTGAGGGTGGCGATGTAGTTTTCGGCGAATCTACGCTGTCGCGGCGTGAGGTTATCCGGATCGGACCTTCTCGTTATGCTGTGGCTCGAACGCTGTGCGTTGCTGTCCTTCAACCTCGGACGCGTTGCGCTGTTCTTGAGGCGGGGCCGGTTCTGAGACTTAGTCATCTCGTGCTTCTCTTCGGGGCTCTTGAGCCTCTCCTCGTGGCTCCTCTCGCTTGATTTTCCAGGGACGGGCCCGGACTGAGGGCGCTCGCCGTGCGCATGAGTTCGAGGGTGACCCCCATGATCTTGTGGAGGTCCCTCTCGTCCACGTCGTGGGAAGCATCGATGCGTTCCTTCACCACGCAGGCCACCGCCCGCAGCATCTTCTCCACCGCCTCGCCCATCGTGTAGTTCTTCATGCTGCACCTCTTGGTTCGTCGTCCCGCCTTCTTCGCAGGCGTGGGCGATCCAGCAACGGTTTCTTCTTGATCGGCTGCTGGCGCCCCTCCAGGAGCATGAGATGCTTCCTCCGCAGGAGAAGTTCTTTTTTCCGCCAATTATCGTCGATGAGCCACCCGCTCAGGTCATCGGCGGTAGATCCGCCGCGGGCGGTGAAGTCGGCGAACATCACCTTCAGGTCGGCGTGCCGCTCGACGTGGTCCGTGACGGCCTGCGTCGCCGCCGTGACGGCCCTGCGCGCCGCATCGAGCGCGCGCATCAGGTGCAGCAGCTCGCGCCCGGGGTGGGCGAGCTCACGGCGACGAAATATCGGGCGCCGGTAATCCTCCTCCTCCTCTTCTTCCTCTTCGTCCCACTCCGTACCACGGTGGCGGGTGTCATCAGTATCTCTGGTCATGACGCTGCTCCTTCTCTTTCAAATCGACACACTGTGCCGGGGGGGGGGGTTATTGGGGTTTTTGGCGTTTTTGACACAGGACGGACACCTAGAAATGTGCATGTTTTGAGCACAAAACAAGAACATCATCCCTCTATGTGCGTCTGTGTCCTTGGGCAATAACGTCCAAAAACCCCAATAACCCCCCTTCCAGCAGCCAAGGTCATGAATTTCCCTCCTCGTTTTTGTGTACTCTCGGGTTGACCTCATACTGCGTGGTCGGCCTCCCGCCCTTTTCCGGATCAGTGGGCTTTTCGATGCCTCGTAACCACCCCTTGACGATCAGGGTCTGGATCACCCTTGCCGTGGCATCGGCATCGAGTTTTCGGCTCAGGGCCTCGCGTCGAATTTCGGTGGAGGAGGCCGTCGCTTGACTGCGTGCCGCGAACCAGCGCAGCACCCGGCGTGCATCACTGTGGGTTTGGGTCAGGCCGATCTGCCGGAAGGCCGCGCGCGCGTGTGGCCAAAAGTATGCCTTGATCAGCTCGATCGCTCGCTCGACGTAAGCGCGTTCGATGCGCTCGGGCGGGAAGCTCTTCTTGCCAGCGCCGGCAGCGTGTAAAAAGGCCAGGGTGCCCGACAGTCTCAACACCTGCGCGGGCACCTTTGCCCACCAGTCCGCCTCGTAGCCCTCGAGGCCTGCCTTTTCCTTCACCTCACGTCGCAGCGCTTCGAATGCTTCCAACGCCTGCCGCGTAAGCGGAATGAATTTTTCGCGGCCCTTGACCTCGGGCAGTTGCGCCAGTTGCTCGAACACCCGTTTCATTTCGCCGCTGCTGGCGTGCTCGTTGCTCAGCGGGTGATAGGGGGCTTCGTCGGGCCAGGAGTAGAGAAAGCGCGCGTGCAGGCCGTCGTTGGGTCCCTTGAACAGTTCGGTCAATTTGTCGGGTTGTACGCCTCCGAGCACGCCGATCAGCAGGCGTTCGAGGTGGATCGGTTCTGAGCCCACGCGCGTCCTGGTGAAGGGTTTGCCATCCCAGGCGGTCAACCAAAAACCGCGGTCGTTGCCGTTGTTGTAGCGGCTCATGTTCGACAGCCAGCTGGCCAGCTCGTCATTGATCATCATCAAGCCCCGCGGCCGAACCTTGATCAGCGGCACAAGGCTCTCGATGGTGCTGTCGGTGCTGTAGTATTGCGGTTCGATGAACTTCTCGGGCATCTCCGCTTCTGGTGGCCTGGGTGGTATCTCCTTGCCGGTGCGCTGAGCCTTTGCGAGTTCTTGGCTCCATTGCTTGTGGGACGCCTTGGCGATCTCAATCTTTCTGTCGTGTCGTTGCCGCAGCAGGGCAATCTCGTCGCGAAAATCCGAGGCCACGTCTTCTAGCGGTTCGCGGCTGGCATCGATGCCGGGGGTCTTGCCGCTTCCTGAGCGGCCGATGATCGTGTGCCAGCTCGGGATGGGTTGAATGAAGCTTGCTGCCCTTATCAGCCGTGCGCTGCCGATCAGGCCGGAGGAGATGGCCAGCAGTGGAACCGCGACGTGGCCGGTGGAAGTGCCCTTGGCGCGAGCCGCACTCTTGACCCAGTCTTCGAGTCAATCGGACGGTAAGAGCTCGAGCGGATATTCGGGAAGCTCACCGCGCCGATCGTCGAGCAGGCTGATGTCGGGTGCCTCCCAGCTATGCTGAGGCAGTTTCGGTGCCTGTGGTCTTTGGCCTTCCCACTTGCCGAAGCAGCGCTCGATCTCCTTGCCGAAGCGCGCACCCGTTCCGTATTTGTCGGTGGTGGGCTCATGCTCGCGCATGAGGATCTTGATCTCGTCGAGAGACAATCCCTTGTGCGCCAGTCGCCACACGTTGCTGTGCGTATCGGCGGAACGGTCGATGCTGCTGCCCCCGCTGGGCTTGGCCGCTTCGGATGCCCGCTCCGGCTTGGGGCTGGATGCGGGAGCCTCTCGATCATGCAGGGCCACCTGCTCCTCGATGAAGTCATCGAGCAGGGGCAGCTCCTTGTCGGCGCCTTTCATATCAATTCCGGTGACGGTGATGTAGCGCGCGGTGTTGCGGTAGAATTCGACGCCGCCGCCGTTCGGCTTCGAGAAGCGTCGGTGAATGGGCGCATCGCGCTCGCATCTGCCGATGATGCGTAGCCCTCTTCCGGACGGCGTGACCTCGATGTAGGCACCCTGGGCAGCGTTGATCAGGTCGTTGGCCCATTCGGTGATGTTCGATATCTCCTCGCTCTCGTCGTCGTATCTGCAACAGTCATCGAGATCGACGACCGCGAGGTCTGCGCCGAGCAGCTGAAAGCCGAGGCCGTCGGCTTCCTCGTCCTGCCAGCAGCGAAGCGCCGAGTCGTAGCTGCCCCACGTCGATGGATCGTCGTTGCGAGCAAGTCGTCTCGGATCTCGTGGCTGAAGCGGCGGCTTTGTCCACTCGCCGTCCTTGTCGCGGCGCACAAAGCTCCAGTTTACCCAGCGCGGTTCCTTGGTCACCTTCCTTAGCTGGCGGGGGAGCCTTGCCAAGTCGGCCTGCTGCGGTCGGGGAGGCTCGGCGTCGTTCGAGGAGGTATTGACGCCCGCGTCTTCTTTGGCTATTCTCGTCATTGCAGTCTCTCCACTGCTTAGGGTTGGATCACAACTCTTTCGAGGAAGACTCTCCTCAGATCTTCATCGAATCTATTCAGGGCCTCGGCGCAGCAAACGCCGAGGGACCCCCTGGCCGATCAGCATAGCACAAAACGCCATTCGCAACAAATTTTATTCTTGGCGCGTCCGTGCTGTTACTATGCTGTTACTGTCTTTTACAGCGTGTAAACTGTATTACCCCTTCCTCAGTTGTCGAGAATGCTGTTCTCGATGGCGCGCGCCTGGTGCGGGTAGTTCTTCCGGAACCACTCGATGAGCTCGTGGTCCTCGGGCACGTCGGGGTGGATCTGGAGTGCCAGGTCTTCACCGATGCGCTCCCAGCCAGGATGCTCATTGCGGGCGGCCTTCAGCAGGGCGTTGTCGAGGCGCCCCTCTCGGGTGTTGCGGCGGGCAAGCACCCGCTTGGCCCACAGCTCCCCGCGGGCCGAGGCCTCCTCGAGCGCGGTGCCCTCGAGCAGGCCGCTTAAGGTGCGCCCGATCTCCTTGGCCATTTGCTTGTCGATCTTCATCTCTTTCTCCTCTTGTGAAGCCGGAGGGCCGTCCGGCGCGGTTTAGGCATGATCACGGGCGCGGGTGCTTGAGCCGCGGCCGCGGCGGGCGTACATCGGGGCTCGGTCGCGGCGGCTCATCGCTGTCGGCGGGCTCGCGCGGGATTGGTGGGCGCCTCAGATGCGCCGGGACCTCGTCGTCGTCACCATCATCCGCTGCATCGTCCTGCTTCTCAGCCGGTGCGGACTCTTCGCCACGGGGCCGGGCAATCTGAGCCACGAAATCCGCGACCTTCTGGAGGTCGTTCGCCGGATGCGTCGTGTCATAGAACTTTCTGGCGGGCTTCGTGCTCAATCGCAGGAGATCGGCGACGGCGTTATCGAAGTCAGAGAGCTGCTGCGGGAATGCCGTCTCTCCCGTTGATGGCGCACCCTCGGTCGGCGGTAGATCGGGGGGCTTACCGTCGAGGATGGCGTCCGCCTCCTCGCGCGCAGGATCGGTCTCGCTGGGTGGGTCGTCGTCATTGTCGCCTTCGACACCCTCATCGCTGTCTTCGGTGTCGTCGGTTCCCCCGTCGTCATCAGTCTTCGCGGCTTCGAGCTCCTCCTGGATTTCGAAGATGCGCTCTCGGTTGACCCGACGCGTATCGGCCTCCCTCAGGACGGCCTCGATCAGGGCCTTGTCGTCTTCGGCATCCATCTCGCTTAGGTAATAAAGGGCGGTCGCCGACAGGTTCTCCAAAGTCGCCACGTGGCGATTTTCGGCGAATTCGGCAGCCCGTATGTGGCGAATGGAGGTGCTGTGAGAGATCGCCATGGATTTCAGCCAGATAAGCCACTTGCCGTGCCCCCCGATATGCTGCCGGGCCTCGACGAGGAGCCGCCCGGTCTCGAGGATGTCCGCGATCGTGCGCTTCTGCACATGATCGAGATCAGCCTCAATGTCGGACAGCGCGCGCATTTTCACCTTCATAGGACCAACCCCCTGGCGATGGCGGCGCGAAGCAGGGCCACGGCGGCGGGGTTCGGCCTGCCGCCGATGAACAGCGGCATGCTCAATGGAGCCAGCGTTGCCCAGAGGCGGCCGCGCTCATACTCCCAGTCGTCACGCTCAAACATTGGTGGACGACCGGCGCGACGGTCTTCCACGCCGCGGGAGAAACTGGGGTCGCGAAGGACCGAACTTGCCGTGGCGCGGCGGGTGCTGGCTTGCTTCCTGGCCATGTCACGCGCCCCTGCGCGGGTCGAGGATGCGAGCCCGCATCCACTCAACGATCTCGGCGCGGCTCCATCGAGGAGAGGACTGGCTGATCCAATACGGCTCGGGGAACTTCGCGTCGGCGTCGCGACGCAAGCGGTCAATTTTCCACCACCGCGCGCCGAGCATCTCGGCGACCTGGCGCTTGCTCAGGTAGATATCTGCATGATCGGTCATGGCTCGGCTCCTGCGCGGTCGCGCCAGGAGCTCGGGGGGCCAGAAATGAAAAAGCCGCTCCGCAAGCACCCGCGCACGACCTGTGTGAAAGGTCAGGGGTATCTGCTTGCGAAACAGCTGCTAGAGGGGCTCTAAGCCTACCCTCGGGGCAGGCAATCCGTTCTCAGCCGGGTTTCGGTAGTTCCTAGCCCGGGCCACAAGGGAACGTCCGAGCCACTTCTCTGATCCGCCCCCTATCAAGTCTCGGGCGGCCTGTCAAGATCGTCCGACAAAGTATCCCACTTAGCTACATACGTCGCTGCATAATCTGGCGCGTGATTCGTGCCATCAGTTCAAAAACTCAATGATCACAGCAGCTTAGATCAACCCACGCGGCGCTACAGCAGGTATAAAGCACATACACGACATCGCCCGGTGTGGCTTCGCCATGCCACCAGAGCCAAAGCGCTGCACCGATGACGATTGCGCGCAATATCACCAAGCAAAGCCCTTGCAGGGTCCCGTTGATGGTTCCGCGCGTCCAGTTGCGGCGTGTGCGCGAGCGCCACTTCGCAACAAGGGAAGCGATGCGTTGATCCTCACGCGTCTCGGCGCCGAAGGCCTTCACGACCGCGCTGCAGGAGATCGCGTCGGCCAGCGCGCCGCCGAGCTTCGTGTCCCACGAATTCGACAAGCGTGCCGCCGGTGCGACATAGGCGAGCGAGAGGCTCGAGGTGAGCCCGACATAGCCGGCGGCGCACGCGCCGATCAGGACGCCCGCCCATGGCCAGTGCCAAGCGAGAAGCGCGCTCGTTCCTACGAGGACCGCGAATGAACCCAGAAGAGCGACGAGCACGGTATCGTTGAGGAGATCGAAGCCCCACATGCCGCGCGTGATTTTCCGCACGGTCGAGCCCGCGAAACTGTTGGCGTGCCAATCCGACGAGAAGCGCTGAACGCGCCAGAAGGTCTGCTCCGCCACGTGCGACATGATCGTCAATGTGAAGCGCACGACGCCGATGAAGGCGACGTGGCGGGACGCGACCGTCACGAGCGCAAGCGCGACCATGAAGCCAAGCGCCGTCGATGCATCGTCGCGCTGAGCCGCCAGGTCCGCCCGTCCCGGGGAGAGCGCGTCGATCAATCGGCCGGCGTAGAGCGGCACGAGCACGTCGGCGAGCGTCTGCAACAGAACGAGCCCGCAGATGCACGACAACAACAATCGTTGCCGCCGCCATTCCTTGAGCACGAAGGCGAGGACGCGAATGAAGGAACTGATGCCAAGAGACGACATGTCGATCGGCGCACAATGCGCCACTCCGGATATCGCTGCCTGCACGCGCGAACGGGCTCGGCGCGGCGGCAATCCTTGAATTTCGAGGAGGTAGGGGCGAAAGGCCCCTAAAGTTTTTCTAGATCAAAACGACCGAGAGAGGCGGCCGGTCGGGGCGACGAACATGAGCATATATGCCATCGAGCCCTCCTTGTTGGCGGCCGAGAATGTGTTCTCTCATAGCGGCATCATCGGCAATTGGCAATGAGCTTTCCTGCGCGACGTCTCAGGGCCGGACGTTGTGGCGCGGGGGCAACAACCCAAGAACAACTCACGCACCCATGAGAGCGAGAGCGCGTTCCTGCTTCAAAGGACCGCCCCACCTGCCGAGCGTTCTCTCAGGGAGGCGGAAGTTACTTCGTTGATGGCCGAACCGTGTCCGAATGGCGGCAGGGCATTGTCGAAAACCTTAAGATCTTGTAAACCGCCTGCCTTCATCGCGGCCTGATTTCGGCCGGTTCAGCCCGGAGTAGATGATGAGCCTGATCTTCGCTCAGATGCAACGCAGCCCCTGGAATTGCGCCAAGGTCGTCTTGGCTGCGTGTGCCTTTTTGGCGATCGCTCTTTACCTGCTGCACGGCTGAGGCTCTTCGCCGCTCGTCTCGCGCGTTTGGTAGCGTCCACGCCGCCGTCCCCGCACTCGGTGCGGGAACTTTGTTGTCGAGGTCAGCGAGTCGAAACGTGGATGCGCGCGGCAAGCGCGCGCATGACATGTGGGCACCGTCTTTATTTTGAGTGGCCGATTGCGTTGGCCGCAAACGACCTCATTTCCCATATGAATTACCGGCATTGAGCGCGGTTGCTTCCCGCGTGATCGCCATCATGCGATAAATGTCCGTGAAGTCGTCCGCACACCATTCTGGAGGGACCCATGCCGCAATCGATCAAGAAGGGCTACAAGGCTCTCCTCGCTGAAGCCGATGCGGTGGTGCCGGCGTTCGAGGTCGGGGAGGCGCGTGCCTTGCAAGGACAAGACGGCACCGTCTTTGTGGACCTTCGCGATCCGCGCGAAATCGAGCGGGAAGGAAAGATGCCTGGCGCCTTCCATTGTCCACGCGGAATGCTGGAGTTCTGGATCGACCCGGAAAGCCCTTATCACAAGCCGATCTTCGGCGAGGACAAGCAATTCGTCTTCTTCTGCGCCGGCGGCTGGCGCTCGGCGCTCGCGGCAAAGACGGCGATCGAGATGGGGCTCCGCCCGGTTTCCCATCTCAAGGGCGGATTCGGCGCCTGGAAGAAAGCCGGCGCACCGACCGAAATGGGGACCACGGAGTCGGGCGAGAAGGGCTCGGCGGGATAGCGCAGGTGATCCCGTAGGCTGCGGCACGGCCTCAAGCTCCGGCAGCCGCGCTTGTGATTTTTGCGCATAGGATTGTCGCGAAACCACTTCCCAATGTCGAAGATCTTGATTTAGAAACCGCTCGCGATTCCACCGCCTCGTGATCGGTGCCGACGGATCGTCCCGAGGCATCGGCAAATTCGATCCACAATCGATAGAATTATGCGTCGGGCCGCTTCCCCACGGATGGGAACCATCAATCGGCTCGCCGAACCACCAGCGGAGCTTTTCCATGGCCATGATCGTCGATCTTCTCGCGCGCGAAATCCTCGATTCGCGTGGCAATCCGACTGTGGAAGTGGACGTCGTCCTCGAGGATGGCTCGATGGGCCGCGCTGCCGTCCCCTCCGGAGCCTCGACGGGCGCTCACGAGGCCGTGGAGCTGCGCGACGGGGGCAAGCGCTACCTCGGGAAAGGCGTGACGAAGGCGGTCGAGGCCGTCACCGGCGATATCGCCGAGGCGGTTGTCGGCATGGACGCACAGGATCAAGTCGCGATCGACAACGCGATGATCGCGCTCGACGGCACGCCGAACAAGTCGCGACTTGGCGCAAACGCCATCCTCGGTGTTTCGCTTGCCGTCGCCAAGGCGGCGGCACTTGGAAGCGCACTCCCGCTTTTCCGCTATGTCGGTGGGACTTACGCGCGGACCTTACCGGTGCCGATGATGAACATCATCAACGGGGGCGTGCACGCGGACAATCCGATCGATTTTCAAGAATTCATGATCATGCCCATCGGGGCGCAAAGCTTCGCCGAGGCGCTTCAAATGGGATCGGAAGTATTCCACACATTGAAGTCCGCGCTGAAAAAGGCCGGGCAGAATACGAATGTCGGCGACGAGGGAGGTTTCGCGCCGAATCTCCCATCCGCCGAGGCCGCGCTCGATTTCGTCATGGGGGCGATCGAGTCGGCGGGCTACAAAGGCGGCAGCGATATCGTTCTGGCACTCGATTGCGCCTCAACCGAGTTCTTCAAGAACAGCGAGTATCGCTATGAAGGAGAAGGAAAAACACGTTCATCCAAAGCTCAAGCCCTCTATCTCGAGTCGCTCGTCGGGAAATACCCGATCGTTTCTATCGAGGACGGCATGGCAGAGGATGACTGGGAGGGCTGGCGCCTTCTCACGGAGAAGATCGGCGGCAAATGCCAGCTCGTCGGCGACGATCTTTTCGTCACGAATGTCGCGCGGCTCGAGCGTGGCATCAGGGAAGGTGCCGGCAACGCGATCCTTGTCAAAGTCAATCAAATCGGGACTTTGACCGAGACTCTCGCCGCGATCGATCTAGCCCATAAATCAGCGTATCGTGCGGTCATGTCGCATCGCTCTGGCGAGACGGAGGACACGACCATTGCCGATCTTTCGGTCGCGACCAATTGCGGTCAGATCAAGACGGGGTCGCTGGCGCGCTCCGAGCGCACGGCGAAATACAATCAGCTCCTTCGCATCGAGGAAGAGCTCGGCGATCAAGCCATCTATGCGGGTCGAAAAGCGCTCCACGCGTCGGGTTGATGATCCACCGGTGCGGGTCGCCTGGCGGACGCTGTCTCAATCCGATGCTTCTTTGGAGGATGACGGCGAGACGCTTTGTCAGGCGGCAATGTGGCGCAACACCTCGTCAAGCTCCACCGGCGTCTGCGTTTCAAGCGCGGAGCGGATCGTCTCCCCGAGCGCCTTGACCTCTGGCGTCTGCTCTCCTTGCGCGGTGATGAAGCCGATGCGGCAAGGCGGCAATGACGGCAAGCCCTCCCGCGCTCCGAGAACTCGCTGCCAGGGCCGGAAAGCGCTCGTGGGCAGCACCGTGATGGCGAGCCCCGTCTGCACCATGGGCGCGATCGCCGCGTAGTTGTTCGAGGTGAGCACGAGCCGCGAGGGAATAGAGGCCTCGGCCAAGCTCGCCAGCGCCGCGTTGCGCCAGTTGCAGCTGATGCGACCGAGCGCAAGAGGCAGGGGGCGTTCGGCATGCGCGCATCCATGCGGGCCTCCGACCCAGTTCAGCGGCTCTTCGCGCAGGATCTCCACGTTCGCGAGTCGCTGGCAGTCAGTGACAACGGCGATGTCGAGCTGGCCCATGTGCAATTGCTGGTCGAGCGAGAGGCTCGAATCGCAAATGACGGAGACGTCCACGAGCGGGTGGCGCCGCGTAAAGCGGGTGAGGATCGCGGGCAGGAAGTTGTCGACGTAGTCGTCCGGGATGCCGAGCCTCACGTTACCCGTGAGCCCCTTGTTGGAGATGGCCGCAACGGCGGAAGCTTCCAGCTGCAACATGCGGCGCGCGTAATCGACGAGCTTCTCGCCATCTTCGGACAAACGCACGCCGCGCCCTTGCTTGTCGAACAGAGGCCGCCCGAGCCGCTCCTCGAGCTTCTTCATGTGCATGGAAACGGCCGATTGGGTTTTGTGCACGCGCTCGGACGCGCGAGTGAAGCTTCCCGTGTCCACGATCGCGAGAAAGCTGCGCAGCTGATCGGTATCGAGCATGGGACGATCCATCTATATTTGAGATGATTGATATTACAAACATTCGTTTGTCAAATCAATCGGGATTCACCATCTCTCATCTTGAAATGGCCTTGGACCCGATGTCGGCAAGTCGTCAGAGGGCAAGGCTCAATGGAGTGAAGGTGATGAGCACTGTTTGCACGCACTACACGGCAGGCCAGCCCTTTCCTCGCCGTGACCTCGGGCCAGCGTCGCGATTCTTGTCTCTGGTGAAGAATGCGGCCGCCTGGCCGCTTCGGGTCCTGCGAGCGCGCCGTGAGCTCGAGATGCTGGCGCGCATGACCGAATACGAGCTGAAAGACATCGGGCTCTCGCGCTCGGATCTCGGTGATGCGACCGCCTTGCCGGCGGATGCAAGCCCGACCGAGTTTCTCGCCGCGCGTGTCGAAGAGCGCCTCGGCCACAAGGCGGCCTGAGGCGGCTTCATCGCAATATAAAAGAATCGCGGGCCGATGATCGTGTAAACAATTGTCGGCCGCGATCTCGCTGTCTTCTGGAACCTTACTTCACGACTTGGCCGCGAAGCTCGCCGCCTTTGTTCTGGTTGGTGTGGACGTTGTAATACCATTTGCCGGCTGCGAGCTCGGCGGCCTGGGCGTCCGTGAGCGTGGCTTGGCCGTGCTGCGGGCTCTCGACGCTTCCGGTCAACGGGACAACCACACCGGCGTTCACGCCAGGATCGGCAGGCCCATGGAAATGGGACATGATGGCGGGTCCAGTCAGTCCCGAATAGGTGGTCGTCCAGGTGAGAACCTTCGTGTTGGTGTCATAGGTCGCCGTAAGGCTTCCCGATCCGGCCGAGTTATTGGGCGGCACCTCTGACGAAGGCTTGAGGTCGGCCTTGTAGTTGATGGTCTCGGCGGTCGCGGGGGCGGCCACCAAGAGCATCGCCGCAAGGCCGATCCCGGCCACAACGATGGTTTGGCTCGTCTCTTTCATATCATTCTCCTCATTGACATTCTTCCTCGGGCACGATTGTCCGTCGCTAGATTTGCGCGGTCAATGCGCTTGGTCGCGCACCGGCTAACAAAATCGTGAGTTCGCGGGATCGCCGCGAGCGATCGCATTCCCCAAGCTTGGAGCGTGATGACCAAAGCGGCACGGCACGCTACAAGGGCCGCCGTCATCGATCGGAGGCAGGAGCGGATGAGCTTGCGCGCGGATGTTGTCGTCCTCGGAGCCGGAATGGTGGGAGTTGGCGTCGCGCTCAATTTGCAGAAGCGAGGGCGTGACGTCATCCTTCTCGACCGACGCGATGCGGGGGAGGAGACGAGCTTCGGCAATGCCGGGCTCATTCAACGCGAGGCCGTCATCCCCTACACGTTCCCGCGCGAGTTCGGCACGATTTTGAGCTACGCGTTGAACAATCGCCGCGATGCCGTCTATCACCTCTCCGCGCTGCCGCGCGTCGCCCCGTGGCTTTATCGTTATTGGCGAGAAGGAGCGCCCGAGCGCATCGAGCGCTCGGCGCAAGCGCTGGCGCCGCTGATGGCCGAATGCGTCAAGGAGCACGATGCGTTGATCGCCGAAGCGGGCGGGGCTGCACAAAGGCTCGTCTATCAAAGAGGCTGGCTGCGGTGCCTGCGTACCGAGAAAAGCATGCGCCAGGCGATCGATGAAGCAAGGGTTCTCGACCGCTACGATGTCGATTACGCGGTCTTGTCCGCAGCCGAGGTGAGAGAGCTCGAACCGCATGTGTCCGAAGCGGTGATCGGCGCGATCCATTTTCGCGGCTCGCCCACTTCGGCCGATCCGGGAGCTCTCACCAAGGCCTATGCGGAGCTGTTCGCGCGAAAGGGAGGCCGCTTCCTCAAGGGGGATGCACGGAAGCTTTCTGCACAACGCTCCGGGTGGAGCGTTGCTTCCGAGAAGGGGGCCGTCGAGGCTCGCGAAGCTGTCGTTGCGCTCGGCCCCTGGTCCGACGATGTGTTCCGGCCGCTCGGCTACCGCATTCCTCTCGCCGTGAAGCGCGGCTATCACATGCACTATGCGTCGAAGGGCAACGCGACGCTCGGCCATTCCCTGCATGACGGCGAAGGCGGCTTTGCGCTCGTCCCGATGAGCCGCGGTATTCGGCTCACGACCGGCGTGGAGTTCGCCGATCGCGACGCTCCGCCGAGCCCCGTTCAGCTCGCGCGCGCCGAGCCTTTCGCTCGCGCGCTCTTTCCGCTCGCGGAACGGCTCGACGAGAAGCCCTGGATGGGGCGACGCCCCTGCCTTCCGGACATGGTCCCGATCATCGGACGCGGCGGGCGCCACAAGGGCCTGTGGTTCGCCTTCGGCCACGCTCATCACGGCTTCACGCTCGGTCCCGTAACGGGGCGGCTGCTCGCCGAGATGATGACCGGTGAAACTCCCTTCACCGACCCGTCCCGTTACGCCGCCGAACGCTTCCGGCATTGATCCCCACCGCAGGCGCGCGCGCCGAGTACGCAGTGCCATAGTCGTTTGCGACTAGCCTTTTCCGCGCGAAAGGCGCGGGAGCGCTGCGGCATGCAGCCAGGGCTCCTGGGCGCAGGATTGCTTCCCGACTGAACTTAGCCTCAAGCAAACTTCCCTTGAAAACGCACTGCGCTTTCCACTAAAGGTTCGGGAGGCTTGAGTCTCACTCTTCCTCAAACGCAAGGCTAATTGAAATTGCTGAGCTACTTAGCCGGTAGGGAAGTCGCGGTCACAGGTGCTTGCGGCACCATTGGACAGCTTCTGGTCGAGCAATTGCTCACCGAGCATGGCGTCGGCAGACTGGTCGGCATCGATCAGAACGAGACCGACCTCGTTTTCCTTCAGGAGCGCTTTCGCGACCACCTCAACGCAGAGTTTTCGCTCTGCGATATTCGCGACGCTAATCTTCTGGGCCGTGCTACGCGCAAGATCGATGTGCTCTATCATGCGGCGGCGCTCAAGCATGTGAGCGTGTGCGAGAGATCGCCCATGGAGGCGGTCCACACGAACATTCTGGGCGTGCAGAACATCATTCAGGTCGCCGTCGACAACGCCATCGATCGGCTCATTTTCACGAGTTCGGACAAGGCGGTCAACCCGACCGGCGTGCTCGGGGCAACCAAGCTCATGGGCGAGCATCTGGTGACTGCGGCGGCGCTTGATCCGCATCACCGCGGCCAGATTTTCCTTTCCACTCGTTTCGGCAATGTCATCGGTTCGCGCGGCTCGGTTGTTCCCATTTTCCTGCAGCAAATCCGGACGGGCGGCCCGCTCACCCTGACGGATCCGACGATGACGCGCTTCATCATGTCACCGCATGAGGCCGTGCGCTTGCTCATCGAATCCGGCGATGTGGGCAAGCCCGGAGAGGTTCTCATCACCAAGATGCCTGCCGTACGGATGGCGGATCTCGCCGCCGTCATGATCGAAAAATACGCGCCACGCTTCGGGTTTCGATCACGGGACATATCCATCGTCACGATAGGCGCTCGCAGCGGTGAAAAATGGCACGAGGAGTTGATGAACGAGGAGGAGACCCGCCGAACATCGGAACGCGGTGAATATTATATTGTCCACCCCGCGCTCGGTCTCGGCGGGAAAGCGGCCGGGTCAAGCAGAGAGGGCCCGAGCCCCTATAACTCGGGCAATGTTCGCCTGCTCGAAAGCGACCAGATCTCCGCGGTGCTCGATGAGGCGCTGGTCCTGGCAGGTTCGCGCGAAGACCGTCAGAAGTCCTGAAGATGCGCATCCTCATTTTGGGGGGAGATGGTTATCTGGGTTGGCCGACGGCGATGGACCTCGCCGGTGCGGGACACGAGGTGGCGCTGGCGGACAATTATTTACGCCGCCGGATCGCCGAGGAAACGCAATCGGAAGCGCTCGTCACCGCTCCGACTTTGTCGATCCGCGCCAATCTGTTCGAGAAGCTCTCAGGGCTTAAGCTCGACGTCCATATCGGGGATTGCGCCGAGCGCGACTTCCTCGCCGGCATTGTCCGGAAATTCCAGCCCGACGCCGTGATCCATTATGCGGAACAGCCCTCCGCGCCCTATTCCATGATGGGTTACACAGAGGCCCGGCGCACGCTCGACAATAATCTCGGGACCACGTTCAATCTCATCTGGGCCGTACTGGAGCACGCTCCCGATTGCCACATCGTCAAGCTCGGGACGATGGGTGAATACGGCACGCCGAACATCGATATCGAGGAAGGCTGGATCACGGTCGAGCACAAGGGCCGCCAGCAAAAATTCTTGTACCCCCGACAAGCCGGCAGCCTCTATCACACGAGCAAGGTGCTCGACACCGATCTTTTGTGGTTCTACGTGCGCACGCATGGCCTGCGCGTGACCGATCTGATGCAGGGGCCGGTCTATGGCCTCTCGACACCGCAGGCGGACCTCGATCCGCATCTGATGCCGAATTTCCACTACGATGACATTTTCGGCACGGTGGTGAACCGCTTCCTGGTCCAGGCGGTCGCCGGGGTGCCGCTCACCGTCTATGGCAAAGGGGGCCAAAGGCGCGGCTACCTCGACCTGCGCGACACGCTGCAATGCGTGGCGCTCGCCGTCGCGCATCCGCCGCTCCCGGGTGAACTCAAAATCCTCAATCAGTTCACGGAGACCTTCTCGGTCAATGAGCTTGCAGAGCTCGTGCGGAAAGCGGGAGATAGCTTGGACCTGTCCGTCACGATCGAGCCGATCGAAAATCCCCGGAAAGAAGCCGAGGAGCATTATTACAATCCGGTACATCGCGGATTGTTAGAGATGGGCCTCGAGCCTCATTTCCTGACCGAGGACGTGCTGGCGCAAATGTTGGA
>JAFBAK010000397.1 GCA_019247795.1 Hyphomicrobiales bacterium
TTTCGGCCTCCGTTCTGGCCTGTCGCCGCGCCTCAAGCCGGCACGCGTCTGTCCTGATAATCGGCTTCCGTCGTTTGGTCCGAGGTGCTTCCGCGCAGCACCGGTGACAAGATGGCTGCAATGATGATGTTCACGATCACCGAGCTCAGCCCGTTATAGCTGTTGAAGCTGAGCCAACCGAAGAAGTTGCTCGCGGGCGTCCAGGCCGTGGCACCCCAGGAAAGCCAAGTCCCGAGGATGGTTCCGACGGCCCAGCCGATGAGCAGGGCGGGCCCGGTGAACCAGCGCGTATAGAGGCCGAAGATCAGCGCGGGGAAGATCTGAATCATCCAGACGCCGCCGAGCAGCTGCAGATCGATCGCGAACTGCGTCGGCATGACGAAAAGGATCAACAACGCGCCAACCTTGACGATCAGCGACACGATCTTCGCGAGACCGGCTTCGCTCGCCGGCGTGAGGTTCGGATTGACGAAGGCTTTCCAGAAATTGCGCGTGAAGGTGTTGGCCGCACCAATCGACATCACCGCCGCGGGCACAAGCGCGCCAATCGCGATGGCAGCGAAGGTGAAACCGGCGAACCAGGAGGGGAACATCTTCAGGAAGAGCTGAGGCACGGCGTCTTGCGGGTTTGCCACCTGAATGCCGGCGGCATGCGCCATGTATCCCATGAGCGCGATGAGGCCGAGCACCAGCGAATAGGCCGGCAGCGCGATCGCATTGCGACGGATCGCATTGCCGCTCGAAGCCGCGAGGATGCCGGTCATCGAATGCGGGTAAAGGAACAGGGCCATCGCCGAGCCGATGGCGAGCGTGATGAACGGCGTCACCTGGGCCGGCTTCAGGATGAGCCCGGCTGCAATCTTGCCGCCCGAAGCCGCGACCTTCTTGTCGAGCGCCGCTCCCGCGGCATCGAAGATCGCGCCGTAGCCGCCGAGCTGGCTCGGGATATACACGACCGCTGCGATCACGAAGATGTAGATCATCGTGTCCTTGACGAAGGCGATCATCGCAGGTGCGCGCAGGCCGCTGGAGTAGGTGTAGAGCGCCAGGATGACGAAGGCGATCGTCAGCGGCAGATGCGAGGCTATCCCCGTGCCCTGGAAACCGAGCGCCTGGATGACACGCTCCATGCCGACGAGCTGCAGGGCGATGTAGGGCATCGTGGCGACGATGCCGGTGGCGCACACCGCAAGCGCAAGCCATTTGTCGCCATAACGGCCGAGGATGAAATCGCCGGCCGTGATGTATTCGTGCCGGTGCGCCACCGCCCAAAGCCGCGGAAAAGCGACGAAGAGCAGCGGATAGATGAGGATGGTGTAGGGCACGGCAAAAAAGCCGTAGGCGCCGATCGCGTAGACGAGGGCCGGCACGGCGATTACCGTGTAGGCGGTGTAGAGGTCTCCGCCGAGCAGGAACCAGGTGATCCAGGCGCCGAAGCGGCGTCCGCCGAGACCCCATTCATGGAGAACGTCGAGAGGGCCGGACTTCCAGCGCGCGGCCATGAAGCCCATCACGGTCACGACGGCGAAAAAGAAGACGAAGACGAGCGTCGCCGGCCAGTTGAGGTTCTCGATCACCGCGCCTCTCCCTTGTAGGCCGCGAGAATGAAGAGCGCCGAAACGGGCACCAGAAGCAGAAGCGACCAATAGAAAAGGGGGAAACCGGCCAGTCGAGGATCGATGCCGTTGTAGAGCGGCGTGCACAGAGCGAGCACGCAAGGGATCAGCAAAAGCACGTATTTCATCGTCTCCTCCCCGTCTCGTCTTCTTTCGGTTCGCCGTCCGCCCGCGTCCCTTGAGCGGCGAATCGCTTGGGCTCAATCACATCTCGGCCACAATTTATAGGCGCCAGAAACGAGATGCAAACGACAAGCGGGGCGCCCCTGCCAAGGAACCGGTCGCGGGTGTCTCGGGTCGGTAACCGCATCGAAGGTCATGCGTCGAGCGGCGCAACAGGGCAGCCCTGCGCGCCGACGGGGTTGCCAATCGGCGCCTTCTCAGGGTTATTGCACCCAAAATCGTTTCGGCGCCTGCCGTGCAGAATGAATGGAGAAACGCCATGCCTCAGCCGAACATGCGCATTTTCTACAAGGGCGAATGGCATGATGGTCCGATCAATCTGATGGGGCCGCATCACCACGCCTTTTGGCTTGCCTCGTCCGTCTTCGACGGCGCTCGCGCTTTCGAGGGCGTGCTGCCCGACATCGACCGGCATTGCGAGAGGCTCAATCAATCGGCGCAGCGGCTCTTTCTCAAGCCGACGATGACCTCGGAGGCGATTGTCGACCTCGCGCGCGAAGGGGCAAAGAAGTTCGGCCCGAAGGCCGAGCTTTACGTGAAGCCGATGTATTGGGCCGAGGGCTCAGGCTTCTCGCAAGTCGCACCCGATCCGGATTCGACCGCCTTCTGCCTCCACCTCTTCGAAGCCCCGCTGCCGCAGCCGGTCGGCGCGGCGATCACCCTTTCGCCCTTCCGCCGCCCGACCTTGGAATCGATGCCGACGGATGTGAAGACGGGCGCGCTTTATCCCAACAATGCGCGCGCTCTACTCGAGGCGAAGAGCCGCGGGTTCACCAACGCGCTCGTGCCGGACATGCTCGGCAACATCGCCGAGACGGCGACCTCGAACATCTTCATGACCAAGGATGGCGTGGTGATGACGCCCGCGGCCAACGGCACCTTCCTCAACGGCATCACGCGCCAGCGCGTGATCAAGCTCTTGCGTCAAGCGGGCGTGACGGTCCTCGAATCGACGCTCGTCTACCGCGACTTCGAGCAGGCGGACGAGATTTTCACTTCCGGCAATTTCGGCAAGGTGCAGCCGGTGGTGAAAATCGACGGCCGAGATTTGCAGCCCGGCCCGCTCTTCCGTCGGGCACGCGAGCTCTATTGGGATTTCGCTCATTCGCGTCTCAAGGCGGCGGCTTGATATGGGCGATCTTTCCAATCGCATCGCGCTCGTGACAGGAGGCGCGTCCGGCATCGGCCGCGCTTCTTCGCTTGCGCTTGCACGTGCCGGCGCCGACATCGCCTTGACCTACTACACCGCGGCCGACGAGGCTCGCTCAGCCGTTGCCGAGATCGAGAAGCTCGGGCGGCGCGCGCTTTCGTTCAAGGCCGATATGACCGATGCCGCTGTCGTCGAGCGCGTCGTTGCGGAAACCGAAGAGAAGCTTGGCCCGATCGACATTCTTTTCACCAATGCCGGGGGCATTTTGAAGCGCGTGCGATCGGTCGAAGCGACGCTCGATCTGTGGAACCAGGTCTTCGCGATCAATGTCACTTCGACTTTCCTCGCGTGCCAGGCGGTGCTCAAGCGGATGGAGAAGCGAAAGCGCGGCGTCATCGTCACCATGTCGTCGCTTGCGGCGTTCTCGGGTGGCGGCCCGGGCGCGACCCATTACGCCGCCTCCAAAGGCGCCATCGTCACTTACACGCGCGGCCTTGCGCGCGAGGTCGGCCCGCTGGGCATCAGGGTCAACGGAGTGGCGCCCGGTCTCATCGGAGAGACGCGCTTTCACGAGCTCTTCAATACGCCGCAAGGGCGCGCTGGCGCCGTCGCCGGAACGCCGCTCGGACGCGAGGGGACGCCGGAAGATGTGGCCGAAGCCGTCGTCTGGCTCGCCTCGGATCGTTCTTCGTTCATTACCGGTGAGACGATCCAGATCAATGGCGGAGCCGGCGTCTACTGAGACAGGCGCAAGATGAGCGATGCGGCGAGCCGCGTCGTGCTCATCACAGGTGCCGGCAGCGGCATCGGAGCCGCGCTCGCGCGGCGTCTGGCTTCGCCCGGCATGTCGCTCCTGCTGCACAGCCAAGGGAAGGACGAAGCGGGGCGCGCGCGGCTCCGTTCGGTCGAGGAGGGCTGTCGCGACCAGGGCGCGCGCGTCGAGACCGCGTTCGGCGATCTCGGCGTGGCGGGGATCGGCGCAACCCTGGTCGAGAAGGCGAGCGCCACCTTCGGTCGCCTCGATCAGATCATCCACAACGCGGGATTTGCCGACCGGCGTGGCTTCGGTGAACTCACGCGAGCCGAGCTCATGGCCTCGCTCAGCGCGATGCCGGGCGCCTTTCTCGACATCGCGAACGCCGCTCTGCCATCGCTGTGCGCTTCGGCACGTGGCCGCGTGGTCGTCGTCTCCTCCTTCGTCGCCCATCGATTTCGCGAAGGGGAGCTCTTTCCGGCGTCCGCCGCCGCCAAGGCGGCGCTCGAGGCCTTGGCGAAGAGCCTCGCCGTCACGCTCGGATCGACGGGCGCGACGGTGAACATCGTCGTGCCAGGCTTCACCCGAAAGGACGAGGGCAAGGTCGGCGCCTTGCCGCGCTCGGCTTGGGAAGAGGTGGCGAAACGAAATTCGCAACGGCGGCTCGCCCTGCCGAACGAGATCGCTGCGACGATCGCTTTCCTCCTCTCGGAGGAGGCGGCGCATATCACCGGCGCCACCATCCCGGTCGATGGCGGTCTCACGCTCGGGTGATTTGAGCTTGGCGCAGGGCGCCTTCAGTCGTCCCACACCGGCGCATCGGTGCCTAGCGGCACTGACGGCCCTTCCCAGCGGGCCGGTGTCTCGGCGAGAATTGCCGCGTGGCGCACGGCTCGCAATCGGCCGAACCCCGATGGCGTCTCTTCGAGACAGTCTGTCACGTCTTCCTCGCCGGGGTCGGCGCACGCAAGGCCATTCTCGAGCCGCCCGAGGCTTCTCAGCCATTGCGCCGTGCGCGCCAACGAAAGCTGCACATGCCAGCTTCCGCCCTCGCGCGCCCGTCGCGCCAGCGCGGTCATGGCGCCGAAGGCCATGAGGTAGCCTGTTGCGTGATCGAGCGCCTGGGCTGGAAGCGGCTTCGGCAGGTCGGTCCCCGCCGCGCGGGCTTCCGCATCGTTGAATCCGGATGCGGTCTGCACCAATGAATCGAAGCCGCGCCTTGCCCGCCAAGGACCTGCCTGCCCATAGGCAGAAAGCGTGACGTAGACGATGCCGGGCCGAAGCCTTGCGGCCTCTGTCGGCCCGAAGCCGAGTGATGCGATCGCGTCCGGGCGGTAGCCCTGGACCAGGAGATCGGCCTTCGACAGCAGTTCGCGGAAGGTTTGCTTCTGCGCTTCGTCCCGCAGATCGAGGCTCGTCGAGCGCTTTCCGCGTCCGGTGTCGATCACCAGCTGTTCGATCGAGGGCAGGTGCTTGGCGGTCACCAGCAAGACATCTGCGCCATGGGCCGCCAAGGTGCGTCCACATACCGGGCCTGCAATGACACGAGTGAGATCGAGCACGCGCACATGAGAGAGTGGCCTGCGGGCCGGCGGCAGCTTCATGGGCGGCGCCTCGCCGATCTTCTCGATCGCAACCAAAGGGAGCTCTGCAAGGGCCTTCGCCTGAGGATGCTTGTCCCACTCGCGGAAGGATCGCAAAGCCGCAACCACCATGCCGGCTTCGGCCGCCCTTTCCTCGAAGGCGAAGGCATTCCATGATCTGAGCGCTTTCGCGACCGCGTCGCGATCATGGGCGCATTTCAAAAGCGCCAGGATGCCGTCGCGATGATGCGGAAAATTCGTGTGGAGGCGCACGAAACCTTCGCCGCAACGATAGAGGCCGGCGATCTTGTCCCAAGGCTCGGGCAGGGATTTGCCCTCGACCCGCAGATACCGCTCGCTGCGGAACTCGATCGCGGCGTGCCGCCTGTCGACGCTGACCGCTTGCCGCCGCCCGGACCGGAGCCGCCACAGATCGGCGGCCGCGAGCGCGGAAGCACCAATGCTCACCTGCGCCGCAAGGCCGATCTTGAACGAAGAGGGCAGGACGGGATCCGCGCCGGTGAGCGCGATCTCCCCGAGGAGATCCTCGGGCGCGCCGGCGGAGGACCAGATTTCACGAAGAGTGGCGTGTGCGGTCATCGAGACCCTCAATGCGAATTTCGTGCGCTTCATTCCAGGCCCCGCTCGGCACGGTCCTTCTCGTCACCCGCCAGCATCGAAACCCTGGACTTCTCCGTCAACTGCGTGCTGAGTTCGTGACGAAGACAAAGGCGATGAGGAACGCATGCGGATGCATGTCGCAGGCCGGAGAATATGAGGATGGCGCAAAGCGCAGGGGACGCCCTCGTGGTGGGCGGCGGGATCGTCGGCATTTCCTGCGCCTTGAGCGCGCAAGAGCGTGGGCTCGACGTTCTCCTTTGCGATCCCGGCGAGGCGCGCCGCCGCGCGAGCTACGGAAATGCCGGTTGCATCAGCCGAAGCTCGCTGTTTCCGATGTCCGGTCCCGGGTTGTGGCGGAACCTGCCGAAATATCTCCTCAATCGCGATCCAGGCCTGCGCTTGCGCTACAGGAAGCTTCCCCGCATCGCACCCTGGATCGCCGCCTTCATGAAGGCCGCCAATATGCGCGCCTTGCGACGCGCGGCGACCGCGCTCGATCGCCTCACGAGCCGCGCCTTCGATGCCCATATGCACCTTGCGAACCCCGCGGACGCCGCCGGCCTCATCAAGCGTCAAGGCATGCTGCGGCTCTACCGAACCGAGGCTTCGTTCCACAAGGCCGCCCACGAGCGCGAGATCCTTCTGGAGCATGGGGCGAAATTCGAGGTGATCGAAGGGGACGCCTTGCATGAGCTCGAACCGGCGTTGAAGCGGCCCTTCGCCAAGGGTGTGCTTTATCCGGAGACCGGCTCAGTGTCCGATCCCGGCGCCCTTGTCGAAGCCTATCGCAAGCTTTTCATCGAGCGGGGAGGGCGGATCGCGCAATTAACGGTCGAGGAGCTCCGCCCGGAAGGTGATGAATGGGTCGCGCGTCTTGCGGGGGACGAATTTCGCGCGCGGCAGGTCGTGCTTGCCGCCGGCGGTTGGTCGCACGCTTTCACCCGCGCACTCGGCTATCGCTTTCCGCTGGCGGTCGAGCGCGGCTATCACCTGCATCTTGCGCCCGGAGAAGGCCCGCCCCTCAACCGTCCCATTCACGACAGCGGCGGCTATCATATGCTCGCGCCGATGCGCCAAGGGGTGCGCGTCACCTCCGGCGTGGAGCTTGCCCCTTTGACCGCCCCACCCGATACGTCGCAGATCGACGCGGCCGTGCGCGAAGCGCGCGGGACCCTCGCACTCGGCGCCCCCCTCGACAACGAGCCCTGGATGGGCGCGCGCCCGTCAACGCCGGACGGGCTTCCCGTCATCGGAGAAGCACCACGCCATCGCAGACTCTTCTTTGCCTTCGGCCATGGACATATCGGACTTTCGAACGGCCCCATCACGGGCCAAGTGATCGGCGACCTGCTTCTCGGCCGTGCAGCGCCCTTTGATATCGCGCCCTTTTCGGCCGCGAGATTTTGAGCGCGATGCTTGCGAGAGCGCGTGTGGGCTGATGTTGCTCCCACTCTTTCGAGCCGGAGCTCGCTTGCGATTTCGAGGAAAATCGTCAATCTGACGCCGCGAGGACGACCTCGCGAGCATCGCCAGATCCGGTGGGGACGGCCCTGCCACTGCAGAGCCTCGTCATGGCCTGGGCCTTTCTTTTCATCGCCGGATTGTTCGAGGTGAGCTGGGCCGTCGCGCTCAAATACACCGAGGGCTTCAGTCGGCTCGTTCCCTCCCTCGTGACCATCGTCGGCATGGCGCTCAGCCTCGGCTTTCTCGGCCTTGCCCTGAAGGTGCTGCCCATCGGAACGGCTTATGCGGTCTGGACCGGCATCGGCGCAGTGGGCACGGTCGCGTTCGGTATTTACCTTTTCGGCGAGCCCGCGAGCGCGATCCGCCTCGCCTGCATCGGGCTCATACTCGCCGGTATCGCCGGATTGAGGATGGCCGCGTAACCTGTAAATTCGCCGGCGAAATGCGCCTCACGCAGCCATGTGCTGCGCCGCAAGCGCTGGCGCAGCGGCGCGCGGAGGTTTATAGCTCGTTTATCTCCCCGGCGTTCGCCTCGAGCGCCGCCCCAGGCCATTTGCGAGGTGCTCTTCATGGACGACAAGCCGAATTCCCAAGCTGCCCGCGACATCGCCTACTATTTTCATCCCGCGACCAACGCTCGACGCCATGAGGAGATCGGACCCACCATCATGGAACGGGGCAAGGGCGTCCACGTCTATGATGATCAGGGCAAGGAATACATCGAAGGGCTCGCGGGTCTTTGGAGCGTCGCCGTCGGCTTCGGGGAGGAGAGGCTGGTGCGCGCGGCCACGCGACAAATGGAGAAGCTCCCCTACTACCATTCGTTCAATCACAAATCCCATCCTGCCGCGATCGACCTTGCCGAACGCCTCGTGAAGATCGCGCCGAAGGGCCTCGCCAAGGTTCAGTTCACGAGCTCCGGCTCCGAGGCGAACGACTTCGCCATCAAGCTGCTCTGGTACTACAACAACGCGATCGGGCGCCCGCAGAAGAAGAAGTTCATCTCGCGTCAACGCGCCTATCACGGCGTAACCATCGCCGCGGCGAGCCTCACGGGCCTGCCCGTCAATCAGCGCGATTTCGATCTGCCGCTGCCGATGATGAAGCACGTGTCCACCCCCCATTATTGGCGCAACGCCCTTCCGGGCGAGAGCGAGGAGGATTTCTCCACGCGGCTTGCCGAAGAGCTCGATGTGATGATCCGCAAGGAAGGTCCCGAGACGGTGGCCGCTTTCATCGGCGAGCCGGTGATGGGCGCGGGCGGTGTCATCGTGCCGCCGAAGGGCTACTGGGAGAAGATCCAGGCTGTCTGCCGCAAGCACGACGTGATGGTGATCGCGGACGAGGTGATTTGCGGCTTCGGCCGCACCGGCAAGATGTTCGCTTGCGAGCTCTACGGCATCAAGCCCGACATCCTCGTGCTCTCGAAGGCCATCACCTCTTCCTACATGCCGCTCTCGGCGGTGCTGGTCTCCGACAAGATCTATCAGGCGATCGCCGACAACTCCGCGAAGATCGGCAGCTTCGGCCATGGCTTCACGGCGTCGGGACATCCGGTCGCGACGGCGGTCGCGCTCGAGAATCTCGACATTTTCGAGGAGCGCGATCTCGTCGGACATGCAGCTCGAGTGTCACCACGGTTCCTCAAGAGGCTGCATGGCTTTGCTTCGCGTCCCCTGGTCGGGGAGACGCGCGGCGTCGGCCTCGTCGGCGCAATCGAGCTCGTGGCGAACAAGGAGACGAAGGCGCCTTTCGCACAGCCCGGCAGCGTCGGCCCGAGATTGCAGGATTTCGCGCAGGAGGAGGGGCTCGTCATCCGCGGCATCGGCGAGATCATGGCGTTCTGTCCGCCCCTCATCATCACCGAGGCCGAGGTCGACGAGATGTTCGACCGCTTCGATCGGGCCATGATGCGACTTGAGAGCGAGATGGGCGTAAAATGAGCTCGATGCGTATCGAGGATATCGACACGCCCGCCCCGGTCGTCGATCTCGACCGGGTCGAGCGCAATCTCAAGCGTGCAGCGGACTATTTCGCCGAGAAGAAGATCGCGCTTCGCCCGCACATCAAGACGCATAAGATCGTCGAATTCTCGCGCCGACAGGTGGAGCTCGGCGCCGTCGGCATCACCTGCCAGAAGCTCGGTGAAGCGGAAGTGATGGCGGATGGCGGCATCACCGATATCTTGATGACCTTCCCGATCGTCGGGGAATCCAAGCTCAAGCGGCTGATGGCGCTCGCCAAGCGGATCCGCATGAGCGCGGTGACGGATTCGACCGAGGTCGCCGATGCGATGGCCAAGGAAGCGAGCGCGACGGGCGTGCGCATCGAGCTTCTTGTGGAGTGCGACACGGGCACCGGGCGTTGCGGCGTGCAGAGCGCGGATGAGGCGGTGGCGCTCGCCGAGCGTATCGCCAACACACGCGGTGTCTCCTTCGGCGGCCTCATGGTTTATCCGGAGAAGGGCAAGGTCGCCCGGACGCGCGCCTGGATCGCGGAAGCGCTTGCGGCCCTCAAGCGCTCCGGTCTCGAGGCCAAAAGGGTGAGCGTCGGCGGCACACCCGATATGTACCATGCTCATGAGCTCGAGCTCTCGACCGAGCACCGGCCCGGCACCTATATCTACAGCGACCGAGCCATCACGGCCGCGGGCGTCGGCACGCTCGACGATACGGCATTACGCGTCGTCGCGGCGGTCGTGTCCCGCCCGACCGGCGATCGCGCCATCATCGATGCGGGATCGAAGACGCTGACCTCAGATCTCTTGGGTTTTCCCGATCACGGCGTCATCCTCGAATATCCGAAGGCGCGAATCGTGCGCTTGAACGAAGAGCACGGCATCGTCGACCTTACGGATTCACCCGAGAAGCCCCATATCGGCGAGCGGGTCACCATTGTCCCGAACCATGCCTGTGTCGTGTCGAACCTGTTCGACAGCGTCTATGGCGTTTCCGAGGGACGCGTCCTGCGCGAGATCCCAGTCGCTGCGCGCGGCCTCGTGCGCTGAATTCGGATCGCGAGCGCTTCATCCTGCAAAGCCGAGCGCTCGTGTGAGCGCACCGGCAAAAGAGCGAGCCGCTCGCCTTCTCAAGGCTGAGGCATGCGCCCTTCGGCCGAGCGCAAAACAGGCGGCGCGCGATAGAGCATCTGACGCAAGGTGAAAGCGAGAAGCGACAGGTGAAGCGCGGCCGTGTAGCCGTAAAGTGCCGATGGGCCAAAGACGGTCATCAAATAAGAGGCGATCGGTGGGCCCGAGATCGCACCGATGCTGTAGAGGAACAAAAGGGCGGAGGTCGTGGCCACCGCGTGCTCGCTTCCGGTTCGATCGACCGCATGCGCAGCCGCGACGTAGTACTGGGTCGAGACCACCGATCCAAGCGCGAAGGCCAAGGCATAGAGGCCGAAATGCTGCAGGTTGGCGCCTACGCGCGCCAGCGTGATCTCGAGGACGGCCGCAACGACGCAAAGGCACACGAGAATGGTGCGCCGATCATGGCTGTCGGAAGCGCGTCCGATCGGGATCTGCAAGGCAGCCGAGCCCAGCATGAACGCCGTCATCAAGGTTCCGACCTCCGGTGAACTCAATCCGATATCCGCCGCGAAGATCTGGGACAAGGACCAGAAGGGTCCGTTGGCCGCGCCGATGAGGAAAGCCGCGACAAAGCCGACAGGCGACATCGCGAACAGCCAGCGGAAGCGCAAGGAGGGGCGCGCCGGCCTTTGCGGCGGCTCGCCGGGCGCCATGAGGAGCGGAAGCGTCGCGCCTCCGACGATCACCGCCGCGACGAGAAACAAGATGATCCCGCCCGGGTCGGCAAGACGAAACACCTGATTTCCGACCGACCAGGCGAGATATTGCACGACACTATAGATGCCGAGCGCGCTGCCTCGGTGGGCATTGTCAGACTTGCCGTTGAACCAGCTCTCGGCGATCGCATAGAGGCCGGCGAGCGAAAGGCCGATAGTGCCCCGCAACAGGACCCAGCTCCAAGGTTCGATCAGCGAAGGCAGGGAGAGGATCGCCACGGCGCCCGTGAGCACGCAGATGATGAAGGCGCGGACCTGGCCGATCCGTAGCACGACCCAGGGCGCGACGAGCGAGCCGATCAGCATGCCCGAGAAATAGCTCGAGCCGATGAAGGCGATGGTGATGTCGCTGAAACCTTCGAGTCGCGCCCGCAAAGGGATCAAGGTCGAAAGGACTCCATTGCCGGTGACGAGCAGGAAGACCGACAGGAGAAGAGGCGCGAAGGATTTCTGCATCGAAGTGAAACCGGCAAGCTTGGAGCGAGCCGCGTTCTCGCGAAGCTCGAGACAATGGCCTCTTGGAAAACTTTGTGAGAACCGCGACGGGTTGATGGACGACGGCGACTATTCTTGATTCTAGCTTGATTCGACACGCGCGAAAACGTTGATCGGGATTAGGGGGCCTGATTTGGATGTTCGGGTTGAGCTCCAAAGCTCTCGGCAATTCATCAGCAATTTTCTCAAACCCGAAAGCTCCCCCTTAAGCGCCATCACGGAAGTCCAGCGCTCATGATGTGCCACCGTTCAGCGGAACTTGGGCCGCGAGCTGGTGAGAAAATCCGCGGCAGTTGCGGAAATTTCCCTTGAAGTCTCTCTTGCTTTAAAATTCAGCTGGTGGGGCAATCCGATCACGAGGGAAGAGATGGACGTTGCCGAGCCTCAGGAGCGGCGGGGCCGAAGAGGAAGGGCGGAGCGCGCGGCGGCGCAAAAGGCGGCCGCCGTGAAAGCCCCCCAGCCTCGCCTGCCTTTTCCGCCCGTATCGGTCGTCTCGGACGATCAGCTCGAGGCCATCCACGAAGCCTCTCTCACGATTCTCGCCGAGATCGGCATGGATTTCCTGCATCAGGAAGCGAAGGCGATCTTGAAGCAGGCGGGCGCTCGTGTCGAAGACGGGTCGGATCGGGTGCGCTTCGACAAGGCCCTCGTCGAAAGCGTCATCGGGCTTGCGCCGAAAAGCTTCACCTTGCACGCGCGCAACAGGGAAAGCAGCATCGCGCTCGGTGGTGACGCGGTTGCCTTCTGCTCCGTCGCGAGCGCGCCGAACGCCGCCGATCGTGAAGGTGGAAGACGGCCCGGATGCGCGGCGGATTTCCGCAACCTCGTCCGGCTCGGGCAAACGCTCGACGTGGTGCATCTCTGGGGCGGCTATCCGGTCGAGCCCGCCGATATCCACCCTTCCGTCCGGCACCTCGACGCACTTTTCGACATGCTCACTCTCTCGGACAAGCCGATTCATGCCTACAGCCTCGGCGAGGGCCGGATTCGCGACGGCATCGAGATGGCGCGCATCGCGCGCGGCATCGATCGCGAGACGCTCGAGCGCGAGCCTTCGCTCTTCACCATCATCAACTCGTCATCGCCCTTGCGCCTCGACAATCCGATGCTCGAAGGCGTGATCCGGATGGCACGCGCCAATCAGGTCGTAGTGCTCACGCCCTTTACGCTCGCCGGCGCCATGGCGCCCGTCACGGTGGTCGGGGCGGTGGCACAACAGAATGCGGAAGCGCTCGCCGGGCTCGTCCTGGCACAGACGGTGCGGCCGGGCTCCCCCTTCGTCTATGGAGGGTTCACCTCGAATGTCGACATGAAGAGCGGCGCGCCCGCTTTCGGGACGCCGGAATACATGAAGGCGGCGCTGCTTGGCGGCCAGCTCGCGCGTCGTTACGGCCTGCCTTATCGGTCATCGAATGCCTGTGCGGCCAACACGCTCGATGCTCAGGCAGCCTATGAAAGCGTATTCTCGCTCTGGGGCGCGATCATGGGAGGCACCAATCTTCTCATGCACGGCGCGGGCTGGATGGAGGGCGGCCTGCAAGCCTCCTTCGAGAAGATGGTGCTCGACGCTGATCTTCTCGCCATGGTCACGGAATTCCTGCGCCCGGTCGCCGTCAATGAGGGCGAGCTTGCGCTTGACGCTATTCGCGAAGTGGGTCCTGGCGGTCATTTCTTCGGCTGCGCCCACACGCAAGCGCGCTACCGCAACGCGTTCTTCGCGCCGATGATCTCCGA
>JAFBAK010000003.1 GCA_019247795.1 Hyphomicrobiales bacterium
GAATACGACTGGGCTTACGGCTATCAATACGGCCTTGTGCTGATGCTCGTCTCCGCCGTGGTTCCTCACCTCGTCTTCCGCTGGAAGAAGTGGCTGTGAGAATTACGGTGACAGTGCACTTAATTCACACGATGGCCATTTGCGTTATGAGGATGGGCGATTTCGCCAATTAAGTGCACTGTCACCGTAATTCCGCGGAGCGTCTCTGCGGCCTGGCCGAGCTTGGCCCCGGCCATCCAGTCCGATCATCCTCCCTCGCGCAGGAGGCATGCGCGGATGAGCGGCAAGGGCTGGTGACAATCAGGATAGAGTCTAATTAACGAACACGTTGAGCTGCACCTTCAAGTCCCGATCCGTCGAAGCAACGATGGGGCCGCCTCTTTTCACCTGGAGAATGAAGATGACCGAGCCGTCCGAGTACACGCCGCCGAAAGTCTGGGTCTGGAACAAGGCGAGCGGTGGTCAATTCGCCAGCATCAACCGGCCAATCGCCGGCGCGACGCATAAGAAGGAGCTGCCGGTCGGCCGCCATCCTTTGCAGCTCTATTCGCAAGGCACGCCGAATGGGGTCAAGGTCACGATCATGCTCGAGGAGCTTCTCGCACTCGGCCATCGCGGCGCCGAATACGACGCTTGGCTCATCCGCATCGGCAATGGCGACCAGTTCGGCAGCGGCTTCGTGGCCATCAATCCAAACTCGAAGATCCCGGCGCTCGTCGACCGCAGCGAGCCGAATCCGGTGAGAGTTTTCGAATCGGCCGCGATCCTCATGTATCTCGCCGAAAAGTTCGGCGTCTTCCTGCCGACGGAGCGCGCCGCGCGCGCCGAATGCCTCTCCTGGCTGTTTTGGCAGATGGGAAGCACCCCTTACATCGGCGGCGGCTTCGGCCATTTCTACGCCTACGCGCCGATGAAGATCGAGTATGCGATCGATCGCTTCGCCATGGAGACGAAGCGCCTGCTCGACGTGCTCGATCGCCAGCTCGCCGAGCATAAATATGTGGCGGGCAACGACTACACGATCGCCGACATGGCGATCTTCCCCTGGTACGGCGGGCTCGTTAAGGGCTGGTCGTACAACGGAGCCGAGTTCCTGAGCGTGCACGAGTACAAGCACGTCAACCGCTGGGCGGACATGCTTCTCGAACGAGCGGCCGTGCGGCGCGGCCGCATGGTGAACCGCACGAGCGGCGAGCCGTCGAGCCAGCTCCACGAGCGCCACGACGCCGGCGACTTCGAGACGAAGACGCAAGACAAGCTGGAGCCTGCTAGCTGAGCGAGCAAAGGCAGCGCGCAGTAAATGGTGAGCAGCATCGTCTGTAGCAGGTGCGAGAAGTCCGTGGGCTATCTTCCCGATAGCTGCTCGCCATTCGCTCGCCGCATCCCGCTTACTTTCACCCCCCGATGTTGAAAGCCGCGAGCGCCGCCATGTTGACGAGATCGGCATCCTTGGCGCCCAGAGGCACGATCTGCACCGGCTTGTCGAGGCCGACGATGAGCGGCCCGATCACAGTGGACCCACCAAGCTCTTGCAGCATCTTGGTCGAGATCGAGGCCGAGTGAAACGCCGGCATGACGAGCACATTGGCCGGGCCGGTAAGCCGGCAGAACGGGTAGGTCGAGACCATGAGCTCGCGGTTGAGCGCCACGTCGGCCGCCATCTCGCCGTCATACTCGAAATCGACCCGCATGTGATCGAGGACGCGCACCGCCTCCTGCACGAATTTGGTGCGCTCGCCTTTGGGATGTCCGAAGGTCGAGAAGGCGAGAAGCGCCACGCGCGGCTCATGGCCGAGGCGGCGCGCCACGCCCGCGGCCTCGACCGCGATCTCGGCGATCTCCTGCCCGCTCGGCAGCTCGTGGATCAAGGTGTCTGCGACCAGGATGGTGCGCCCGCGGGTCAAGGCGAGTGAAAGGCCGATCATCCGATGGCCCGGCTTCGAATCGATGACGCGTCGCACATCCTCGATGGCGATCGAGGCATTGCGCGTCACGCCCGTCACCATGGCGTCGGCATCGCCGAGCGCCACCATGGCGGCGGCGAAGTGGTTGCGGTCCTGATTGATGAGGCGCTGGCAATCGCGGAACAGGAAGCCTTGCCGCTGCAGCCGCTCATAAAGGAACTGCGCGTAAGCCGTGTTGCGGTGCGAGAGGCGCGCATTGTGGACCTCGATGCCTTCGCGCGCCCCGATGTCGAGCCCGGCATGGGCGGCCGTTTCGCGCACGCGCTCCTCGCGCCCGACGAGGATCGCGGTGCCGAGCCCATTCGCCACATAGGAGAGCGCGGCGCGAATCACCTGCTCCTCCTCGCCCTCGGCGAAGACGACGCGCTTGGGGAAGCGTCGGACGCGCTCGTAGATGCGGTTGAGCGTGCCGGCAGCCGGATCGCGCCGGGAGGAGAGCTGCACCTTGTAGCCCGGCATGTCGACGATCGGCCGACGTGCCACATCCGTGTCCATCGCGGCTTTCGCCACGGCCATGGGCACGGTGTGGATGAGGCGCGGATCGAAAGGCGCCGGGATGATGTAGTCGCGCCCGAAACGCGGTCGCGCGCCCTGATAGGCCGCCGCGACCTCGTCCGGCACATCCTCTCGCGCCAGCTCGGCGAGCGCCCTTGCGGCGGCGATCTTCATCTCCATGTTGATGGTCGTCGCGTGCACGTCGAGCGCGCCGCGGAAGATGTAGGGAAAGCCGAGCACGTTGTTCACCTGGTTCGGGTAATCCGAGCGCCCGGTCGCCATGATGGCGTCGTCGCGGATGCGCGCGACCTCTTCGGGCCCGATCTCCGGATCGGGATTGGCCATGGCGAAGATGATCGGGTCCTTCGCCATGGATTTGATCATCTCGGCCGTGAACGCGCCCTTCACCGAGAGGCCGAAGACCACGTCGGCGCCGACGAGTGCATCGGCGAGGCTGCGCGCCTTGGTCTCGGCGGCATGCGCCGATTTCCATTGGTTCATGCCATCGGTGCGGCCTTTGTAAACCACCCCCTTGGTGTCGCATAAGATGACGTTGTCGGGCCGAAAACCCATGGCCTTGATGAGCTCGGCGCAGGCGACGCCGGCCGCGCCCGCTCCGTTGATGACAAGACGCGTTTGCTCGATGTCGCGCCCCGTGAGATCAAGCGCATTGATGAGCCCCGCCGCCGCGATGATGGCGGTGCCGTGCTGATCGTCATGGAAGACCGGAATGTCCATGAGCTCGCGCAGGCGCGACTCGATGATGAAGCACTCCGGCGCGCGGATGTCCTCGAGATTGATGCCGCCGAAGGTGGGCGCGAGATAGCGCACCGCGTTGACGAAGGTCTCCGCATCCTCCGTCCCCACTTCGAGATCGATCGAATCGATGTCGGCGAAGCGCTTGAAGAGCACCGCCTTGCCTTCCATCACGGGCTTCGAGGCGAGCGCGCCGAGATTGCCGAGGCCGAGGATCGCCGTGCCGTTCGAAATGACGGCGACGAGATTGCCTTTGGCCGTGTAATCGAAGGCGGAGGCGGGATCATCCGCGATGGCGAGCACTGGCACCGCGACGCCGGGCGAATAGGCGAGCGAAAGATCGCGCTGCGTCGCCATCGGCTTCGTAGGCACGACCTCGATCTTGCCGGGGCGCCCTTGCGCATGAAACTGCAGGGCCTCCTGATCCGTGAAGCTCGGCCTGCTGCGGCGCTCGATGCGCCTTTCTGTTTTGGGAGTCGTATCGTTCATGGGCCGCTTCCTCGGGAATCGAAGTTGAAATTGGAGTCTTTTTTGGAACCGGCTCGCCCGCGGCAATACCGCACCCGCGTCGCCGGCCGTGATGGCGCGCAGGTTAGGCCAGAGCCGTGCAGGTTCCAACCCCGTGGGCCTTTCGAGGGTCTGTGATGCCCGCACTCGGCGCGAGCAGCCACGTCTTTGCACCGAGGCGAGAAAGGCACGGATGGCCGGGCCGAAGCCAAGCCGAGCCGAGCCGAGCGGACGCCTGGAAATATCGGCTGGAGAAAGCCACGCGTCAGCTTTTAGCCGGCAAGCGCCGCAACTCCATCGCATCGCGCAGCCGGTACCAATCGAGAAGCGCCGAAACGAAGGGACGCAAAGCCCCGTGCGCGCGGATCGGGGAAAGCTCCGTCACGGGCAGGAAAAGCTCGCGTTCGGAAAAGCCGGCGATGCGGCGTGCCACGTCGCGTCCCACCAAGGTCGCGAGCGCGATGCCGCGCCCGTTGAAGCCGATGGCGGCCCAAAGATCGGACGCGAGGCGGTGCAGATGCGGGTAATGATCGGCCGTCATACCGACCCAGCCAGACCATTCCTCGTCCCATCTGAGGGCGCCGATTTGCGGGAAGAGCGTGGCGATGCGTCGCTCGGCTTTGGCGAGCTTCGCCCGACCCGCGGTGCTGAAGGCGGGGCCGTCGACGCTCATATGGAGCCGCCCGTCGGCCCGCAGCCTCACCCCCGCGTAAAGCCGTCGCGTGTCGGTGAGCGGCTGACCTTCGGGCAGGATCGCGGCGCGAAGATTATCGCTCAACGGCTCCGAGACGAGCTGATAGGCGCGCAACGGCACGAGGCTTTGCGCGAGCCCCGGCCAGAGCTCATCCGTATAGGCATCGGTCGCGATCACGACCTGCCGGGCGCGTACCGCTCCCGAGGGCGTGAGCACACGCCAGCGCGCGCCCTCACGCGAAAGACGCCGCGCCCGGCTCTGCGTGAAGATGCGCGCGCCGGCGCGAAGCGCCGCCGCCGCGAGGCCACGCGTATAGGCGTGCGGATTGACGCTGCCGGCGCGCCGATCAAGCAGCGCGCCGAGATAGTAGTGGCTGCCTACGAGGCGCGCCGTTTCCCCTGCATCGAGGCACTCGACGGGCGCGCCTCGCTTTCGCCAATACGCGCCGAGCTTCGCGAGACCGGCAAGCGCGGCCTGAGTATGGGCGCCGAGGATCCAGCCGTTGCGCGACGCTTCGCAATCGATCTCGTGGCGCGCGATCAGGTCGAAGACGAGATCGGGGCCGGACGCCACGGCATCGACGATGCACGAGCCAGCGTCCTCGCCGAAGGTACGGTGAATCGCGTCATGATCGCGCTTCGCATA
>JAFBAK010000014.1 GCA_019247795.1 Hyphomicrobiales bacterium
GCGGTCATGAGGTCACGCGCTCCCGATGTGATCTGGACAGATTTCGTACAAAACCGGTTTCTTTTTTCGATGTGCTGCACTAGCCTGTATTCATGACTCATCGACGTGGCTTCATGAGCTCCCTTGGCATCGGGGCACTCGCCTTCGCGGTGAGCGCGACCGCTCCGACGCTTGGCGCCGATCTTGGCCCTTACACGCCCCCACCGGCCTACACGGTCGTCGAGCCGTCGCCCTGCCTGCAATTCGAGCAAAGCTTCAGCACCGCTCTGGGCTCGATCCGTGAGACCGCGAGGGTGTTCCGGGCCCATGACCGGGAATTTCATCGCCTCAAGCGAGTACGCGCAAATGACGGCTTCGTCGGCCCGGACATAGCATTAAACGCTGCCATGACCGCCGAACAGATCGATGTGGATACCAAAGCGGCTCAAGTTTCGATCTCTGTCGAGAAAGCCCGCCAATGGGGTTGTTTTGCCCCTGCCCGCCTCAACCGAATCGAAAACGAGGCGGCCCGCTTCAAACAGGAAGTCGGCGAAAAGGCGTTCTGGATCGATCCGCGCACCTTTTGGTGACCGCGGCAATCATCTGGCCTACCACCGATCTGACGTTTGTGACATGAGCACCGCGATTGGCAAAAGCGCCATCGTGGCCGGGGCCGGTTCGGCCGGGCTGGTCGCGGCGCTCGCACTCGCACGCCAAGGCATTTCGGTCAGCCTCGTTGGCGCCATGGGCGACATGAGCGCGGGGCGAACGGTCGCGCTCTTCGACAGTTCCGTCCGCCTCCTCGATGAGTTCGGCGTTTGGCAAGGAGTTGCAAAACATGCCGCTCCTCTGAGGGCGCTGCGCATCATCGACGACACCGACAACCTTTTTCGCTGGCGGCCTTTGACCTTCGAGGCCCGAGAGATCGGGCTCGAGGCTTTCGGCTGGAACGTCGACTTGGGCGTTCTCAATGCGGCTTTGCGGAGTGTCGCTCAAAGCGTTCCTGCCATTCACATGATCGAGGGCTTTGCCGAAGACGCTTTTTTCGATGCGGATCGGGCCGGGTGCAGGGTCGGCGGACAAAGCCTCGAAGCCAAGCTCATCGTGGCGGCGGATGGTCAACGCTCCCGGCTTCGCGAAGCGGCCGGCATCCAGGCTCGCCTCGAGAGGCTGCCCCAATGGGCGTTGACAGGGATTTTCCACCACGAATTGCCGCATGAGAACGTCTCGAGCGAGTTCCACACGCGTGAAGGTCCTTGCACCTTGGTTCCCCTGGCTTCCACGAGTTCGGGTGTCGGGCGCCGCGAGGTCTCGAGCCTCGTCTGGATGGTGCGTAGCGCCAGGGCCAAGACCCTCAAAGCGCTCGACGAGGATGCCTTCGCGCTCGCCGTCGAAAGGCGCGTCCATTCGCTCCTCGGCAAGATGCGCCTTGCGAGCGCGATCGGCGCGGTGCCGCTCGCGATCGTGCATGTGGCCTCGATCCGCGGGCCGCGCCTCGCGCTCGTCGGGGAAGCCGCGCATGCCTTTCCGCCGATCGGGGCGCAGGGGCTCAATCTCGGTTTGCGCGATGCGGCAGGCCTTGCCGCTCTCGCGGGTGAAGCCGCGCGCGACGGCCACGACATCGGTGCGCCCGCTCTTCTCGATGCTTATGAAGACGCACGCGCGAACGATATCGCGACGCGTTCGGCCGCGGTCACGCTCATGAACCGCTCGCTGCTTTCGCCGTTTCTTCCCTTCGATCTCGTGCGAGGCTTCGGCATGGCGGCGCTCGACCTCATCGGCCCCTTGCGACGTTTCGTGATGCGCGAGGGCGTGGCGCCGGGTTTCGGCCGGTGAAGTCCTCAGCGTCGGCGATTGACGCTACTCGCGCTCACTTTTCTCGTCTTCTTCTGGGGCATCGAAATCGTGTGTCGATGTTTGCTCGCCGGCCGAGGTCTGCTCGCGTTTCGGCGCACGCGACCAGGGGCGGTCCTCATCGGGCGATCGCACCGGGATTGCGAGTAAGCCTTTTGACGTGATCTTCAAAGTGACGGCGCCGGAATCCTTGAGGCTCAGGCGATCGAAGACGAGCGGCGCGGCGCAACTTGCCGGCGCTTTGTGCGGCGAGACGACGATGTCGGCGCGCAGGCAATCTTCCTCGAAGCCGGCCTGATCGTTGACGAGCGCGAGCGCGCTCCCGTCGACGAGTCTGCCCACGCAGCCGAGCTTGTCGCAAAAGGTTCCGAGCGCGAGAAGCGCGCGGGCTTCGCGGCCATCACCATCGGCGCGCAGCCATTGCTCGGCCTCGAAGGGATCGGGCCGCGCCCCGATCACCGCGAGCTTCCCATCGGAAAGACGCACGGCCGCGCTCTCTCCCGTGGGCGCGATCGCGACGTCGAAGCCCTGGCCAGATACGGCGCCGAGGACGCCGATGCTCAAGAACACAAGAGCGGTGAGCCGCATGAGGAGGCTCCGCCAGAGCACGGCCGACAACACACCGAGCGTTAGAAAGAGAATGGCCCAAGGAGCGAAACTTCGGATGTAGAACGTGGAGTTGGGTGCCGCCGCGATCTTGGCGGCCGCCCAGAAGATGAGCTCGATGCCGCTTCCCACATAATGCCATACGGGCCCGTCGAGCCCGAGCGGGTAGAGAAGCGCGCCGAGCAACGCGCCCGGGACGGCGAAAAATTCGATGATGGTCAAGGTGAGTGGATTGCCGATGAGCACGTAAGGGCTCAACTCATGGAAATTGTACGCCATGAAGGAAGCGGTGGCCAAAGTCGCGCAGAAGGTGGCGATGAAAAGCCAGACCAGCACCTCGACGGCTCTCGCGAGCAGGCGCGACACGAAGCCTCTCGGGGGCGGTTGGCGGCGCCCCTGCTCCGCTCTTCTCCTCGCGGCGATTTCCGTGCGTGCTTCGCTCACCGCGACAAGCGCGGAGACGGCGGCGAAGGAAAGCTGAAAGCTCGCGCCGAGCACCGCCTCGGGCTCGAAGAGGATCACCGCAAATGCTGCATAAGCGAGGTTGCGCATGGTGATGGCGCGGCGATCCGCGATCACGGCGGCGAGCACGATGAGCGTCATGAACAAGGCCCGTTCGGTGCCCACGCGAGAGCCGGTGAAAACGTCATAAGCGATCGCCCCCAGAATGGCGGTGCCCGCCGCCCATTTCTTGATCGGGTGGCGCAACGCCAGCGCGGTCGAGAAAGCGAGAAGACGCCGCACGATCCAAAAGATCATGCCGGCGACGAGCGTCATCTGCACGCCGGAGATCGTGATGATGTGGAATATGCCAGCTTCGCGGATAAGGTCTCGGGCCTTGTCGGAGAGGAGGTCGCGCTTTCCTGTGACCATCGCCGCGGCGACCGCTCCCTCGTCGCCGCCAACGATGGCGAAGACACGTTGCGCCAGCGCGTTTCGGGCGCGGTCGATCGACGTCGTGAGCGCGAGCCATGGCCCGAGTGGGGCGGGCGCGGGGATGGGCTCGATGCGTCCGAGCACCGACCCGACCGCGCCAATCCTTCCGAAGAAGGCGTCACGGGCAAAATCATAGCCGCCCGGGATCACGAGTTTCGCCGGCGGCAACAGACGCGCCGAAACCGAGACGAAAGCGCCCGCCTCGACATGTGGGGTCTCGCGCAAGGTGAGACGCACCCGAAAAGGCGTTTCCTCCGGGCTCAAGCCTTCCGCCTTCGAAACCCGCAGCAGGAAACGGGCACCGACCCGGCGCAGATCCATCTCTTCGATGGTGCCCGTGAGCTTGAGCACGCGGACCCGATCGATGACGGGAGCGGACAGGAGGCAGGACCGCAAGGTGGCGGAGAGAAAACCAGCCGACAGAACCGCCAAGGTGAGCGCAAATAGGAACGGCAGCGGCAGGCGACGCAGCAGGAACGCAGACACGCCCGCACTCGCCGTCAGCAAGGCTGCGTAAGCGAGCGAGGGCTCGCGGTCGGCGGCGAAATAGAGAACGACGCCCGCGCCCGCCGCCACGGGAAGCCAAAGAAACAAGCGACGATGCGCAACCTCGACTTCGATCGCCGCGCGAAGCCGCCGGCCGAGATCGAGCCAAGCCTCAACCAGCCATAAGCCGCCGAACACGCCCTCGGCGCGCGCCGGCGCTGCGATGACCGCGCCGTCCTCGAAGCTGCTCACGCCCGTGACAAGCCCCCCCGGATGCCCTATGTGCCGCCCCAATGCTGACACGCAGTATCTTCGGGCAAGGAAAGTGCATGCGCAACATCCTTGTGCATATCGACGGAGCCGACACTGTGGCGATCACGGTTGGCCCCGCGCAAATGCGTGAAACCCGCTGCTTGGCCTCGACGTCTGCAAGGCCGTTACCGAGGGCGCGCGTTGCTGCGGCCCACGGGAACGGGCGTGTTTTGTTGTCGTGACCACCGCGTCCGGGCCTCCTTTCCGTCCGCGCAGTCACGTCGATCGTGTCGAACCTTCTTGAGCCTGATCCTCCGAGCGCCCTATTCGCTTCCCCTCTCCTGGAACATTCGATGTCCGGCTCGATCGTCACGCGCTTTGCTCCCTCCCCCACCGGCTTTCTCCATATCGGAGGAGCGAGGACCGCGCTCTTCAATTGGCTCTACGCTCGCCATCGCGGCGGACGGATGTTGTTGCGCATCGAGGACACGGATCGCGAGCGTTCGACGCAAGCGGCGATCGCGGCGATCATCGACGGGCTGAAGTGGCTCGGCCTCGATTGGGACGGCGAGACGGTTTTCCAATTCGCGCGTGCGGCGCGCCACGCCGAGGCGGCGCTGAGCCTCGTTGCCTCCGGCAATGCCTATCCTTGCTATGCCTCGAAAGAGGAGCTCGATGAGATGCGGGAGAAGGCCAAGCGCGAGGGCAGGCCCACGCGCTATGACGGGCGCTGGCGCGACCGCGACCCCGCCGATGCGCCGCCGGGAGTGAAGCCTGTGATCCGTCTCAAGGCGCCGACCGAGGGGGAGACCGTCGTCGACGACATGGTGCAAGGCCCGGTGACCTGGCAGAACAAGGACCTCGACGACCTCGTGCTTCTGCGCTCGGACGGCACGCCGACTTACATGCTCGCGGTCGTCGTCGACGATCACGACATGGGCGTGACCGACATCATCCGCGGCGATGATCATCTCACGAACGCGGCGCGCCAGACCCACATCTATCGCGCCTTCGGTTGGGACGTGCCCCGCATGGCGCATATCCCGCTGATTCACGGTCCGGATGGAGCGAAGCTCTCGAAGCGTCACGGCGCGCTCGGTGTCGACGCTTATCGAGCGCTTGGCTATCTTCCGGCTGCGCTGCGCAACTATCTCGTGCGTCTTGGCTGGTCGCATGGCGATCAGGAAGTATTCTCGACCAAGGAGATGATCGAGGTCTTCGACCTCGAGGCGGTGGGACGCTCGCCGGCGCGCTTCGATTTCGCCAAGCTCGAGAACTTGAACGGCCTCTACATTCGCGAGACTGCCGATCGCGAACTCTTGGAGGCGATCGAGGACATTCTTCCCGAGATCGGCCCGGCGCGCGGCGCACCGACCGTGCTTGACGACGCGGTGCGCGCCCGATTTCTTGCCGCCATGCCCGGCTTGAAGGAGCGCGCCAAGACGCTCATCGAGCTGATCGACGGCGCCTATTATCTTTACGCCGCGCGCCCGCTGGCGCTCGACGACAAGGCGAAAGCATTGCTCACGCCCGTGGCCATAGAGACGCTCGCCAAGATCGAGACCGAGCTCGAGGGGATGCGGGACGAGTGGAGCACCACCGAACTCGAACGAACGGTGCGCGGCTTCGCCGAACGAGAGAAGATCAAGCTCGGCCAGGTGGCACAGCCCCTGCGTGCGGCGTTGACGGGGCGCGCCACCTCGCCAGGACTCTTCGATGTGATGGTGGTGCTGGGCAGCGAGGAATGTCTGGCTCGCATCAGGGATGCGATCTCGCAAAGGCCGGACGACGCGAGATAAGGCGTGCCGCCTTGCCCTTCGCCTCATTCGGGGAAGGCGTTGAAGCTGCCCAGCCTCATTCCCCGGCTTTCTTCTTGCACCCACATGCGCTGCGCCGACCGGCAGTCCGCTTGCCCGCCCTTGTCAAAAGCGTTACGCACTGCAACATAGCAGGAGGGAGTGGGCTGTGGACTGGTCACGGGATCGAATGGTCCCGCCGGCGCTCTCTCACGTCGCGCTTCAGCGCGTCCAACCGATAGGCTGAGCAATGGGCATAGTCACCTCTTTCACGGTCGGCAACAAGGTCATCGACCTTCCCGCGCGTGAGGGTTCCGTGGGGCCGAGCGTGGTCGACATCTCCAAGCTCTACGCACAGGCCGGCATGTTCACTTACGATCCGGGTTTCACTTCGACGGCAAGTTGCGATTCCAAGATCACCTATATCGACGGCGACGAAGGCATTCTGCTTTACCGCGGCTATCCGATCGAGCAGCTCGCCGAGCATGGCGATTTTCTCGAGACAGCCTATCTGCTTCTTTACGGCGAGTTGCCGACGAGCCAGCAGAAGGACGATTTCGTCTACCGCGTGACACGCCACACGATGGTGCATGACCAGATGTCACGCTTCTTTCAGGGCTTCCGTCGGGATGCTCACCCCATGGCGGTGATGGTGGCCGCCGTCGGCGCCCTCTCGGCCTTCTATCACGATTCAACCGACATTTCGGACGAGCACCAGCGCATGGTGGCCTCGATCCGGATGATTGCCAAAATTCCGACATTGGCGGCCATGGCTTTCAAATATTCGATCGGCCAGCCATTCATTTATCCGAAGAACGACCTCGATTACACGTCGAATTTCTTGCGGATGTGCTACGCCGTCCCGTGCGAGGAATATTATATCAATCCCGTTCTCTCACGCGCGCTCGACCGCATCTTCATCCTGCATGCCGACCACGAGCAGAATGCCTCGACCGCAACCGTGCGTCTCGCCGGCTCCTCGGGCGCGAACCCCTTTGCCTGCATCGCAGCCGGCATCGCCTGCCTCTGGGGACCGGCGCATGGGGGAGCCAACGAAGCCGCGCTCGAGATGCTGGCCGAGATCGGCACGCCAGACCGCATTCCTCAGTTCATCGCGCGCGCCAAGGATAAGAATGACCCATTCCGCCTCATGGGTTTTGGCCATCGCGTCTACAAGAATTACGATCCGCGCGCCAAGATCATGCAGCGCACCACCCATGAGGTGCTGAACGAGCTTGGCATCAAGGACGACCCGCTTCTCGACGTCGCCCTCGAACTCGAGCGCATCGCGCTCCACGACGAGTATTTCATCGAGAAGAAGCTCTATCCCAATATCGATTTCTATTCCGGCATCACCTTGAAGGCGATGGGCTTCCCGACAGACATGTTCACGGTGCTGTTCGCCTTGGCGCGCACCACGGGTTGGATCGCTCAGTGGAAAGAAATGATCGAGGATCCGAGCCAGAAGATCGGTAGGCCGCGTCAGCTCTACACCGGCGCACCTCGCCGCGATTACTTGCCGCTCGCCCAAAGGCGTTGAGCGGAGCCTGTGAGCCCCATGTTGATGATCGCGCCGACCACCGTCAGGACGATGATCCCGGCATAAACCGAGGTCGTGTTGAAGATCCATCGCAGGGACGATGGCCAAGGGTGCCGATAACGACAACGAACCTCCCAAAAGGCAAGGCCAACGAGGCTTGATCCTTCGCTCCGCCGCCCGAAGGCGGCGCCGGATTTCTAATGGGTAATTGGGGGCCTGCCGGGCCGCGTCGGGCTGTCAAGGCTGGCGCTTCGCGCGATCGTGCAAAACGCGCAGCTCGCGGCCTCGACAGCCCCACCTCAACCGACCCAACAAAATTAAGGGTTGGGGAGCCTTGGGAACAATAGGAAACCCTCCGCCTTGACTTTTATCCCTTCTGTACGGATATAGTCCGTACATGGACAGAGAATACGGAGGCTGCCATGCGGGCAACCCCAACGGTCCGCGACGACAGGATCGAGCTGCGGGCCACCAAGGACGAAAAGCGGCTACTGGCACGGGCCGCCGCCTGTGAGCGGCTGGACGTGACCAGCTTCATCATGCGCAACGTGCTGCCCACCGCCCGCGACGTGGTGGACCGAGCCGAACGCATCGTGCTCGGCGAACGCGATAGCATGCGTGTGTTGAAGCTTCTCGAGAATCCGCCCAAGCCAACCCCTGCCCTAATGGCCGCCGCGCGCCGCCGCCGTGTGGCCCGGACCTGATTTTATCGGTAGATTGGCGCGAAGAGGCTATTGGCCGGCAGCACGACCGCAAGCGCTTCAATTGCGGCGCGCCAGACCTGAATGAATACCTCAGCCGCTATGCCCGGCAGAACCACGAATCCGGCGGCGCAAAGAGCTTCGTCGCGGTATTGCCGGCGGAGCCCGTGCGCGTGCTTGGCTTCTATTCAATCCGTCCAGGCGTCATCGAGTTCGCTCGCGTACCGGAGAACCTGACCAGAAAGCTCGGCCGTTACGACGTGCCGGTCTTTCGGCTGGGGCGCTTGGCCGTGGATCGATCCATGCAGGGCCAAGGGCTGGGTGGCGATTTGCTGCTGGCTTGTGGGGAGCGGACGCTCGCCGTCGCATCACAAGTCGGCGGTGTCGCGCTCGCCATTGACGCGAAGGACGACAAAGCGGCGCGCTGGTACGAGCGCTTCGGTGCTCTGCCTCTGCTGGGCGACCCGCTCAAGCTAATACTTCCGCTCAGCGTCGTTGCCGATGCGATCAGGACAGCCGGAAAGCGGCGAAAGTGAACTCATGATGTGACTGCGTGAACTGGAGGCGAGGCAGGACGAACTGACGGAGCGGCTATCGGGTACGCCGGTAGACCTTCGGATCTTCATCCGAACGTCGCCGGCATCTACCGCCGTAAGATGGAGCGCCTTGCCAAGACGCTCCAGAGCTCGCAGGACCGCGACGAGGCGGCCGAGGCCGTCCGTTCCCTGATCGGCCGCGCCAGCTCTACACCGGCGCTCCTCGCCGTGATTACCTGCCGCTCGCCCAGCGGCATTGAAGCGCGCGAATTTCGTCACCGCCTGACTGAAGGGCGGTCACGCTCGAGCCTGACCGAGCGCGCCGACCACGACGCGCGCGGCTCGTTCAGCCGGGCTCTCGCCCCCGAGGACGACGCGCGAGCGCACCCGCTCGAGCGCCGCGATCTGGGTGCGTCGCTGCACCGTCTCTTCGAGAAGCGGTAAGAGCCCTTCGGTCAGAGCCTTCGCGGTGCAGGCTTCCTGGATCAGTTCCGGCACTGCCGCCTCGCCGAGAATGAGATTGGGCAAGAGGACATAGGGCGCCGTGACGAGCGCGCGCAGGATGAGGGCCTCGATCGCTCCCACCTTGTAAGCGGCGATGGTCGGCACGCCGGCGAGCGCGAGCTCAAGCGTCACCGTCCCTGAGGCCGCAAGCGCTGCTCTCGCCCGACGAAACGCCGATAGCTTTGCGGCTTCCCCCATGATGATCTCGGGCGCGATCGGCCAAGAGCGCGTTTGTGTGACGATCTCCGCGTGGAGCTCTTCCACCGCCGGCAGGACCGGGCGAATGGGGTGCGTCGAAGCCAGTCTTGCGATCGCTTCACCGAAAACCGGCAGGAGGCGCTTGATCTCCGTGCGCCGGCTGCCGGGCAAGACGAGCACGACCGGCGGGGAAGCCTCGCGCGCGGCTTCTTCGTCGACGTTCGGTGTGAAATCGGCAAGGCGCTCCGAGAGGGGGTGGCCGACATAAGTGCAGTTCGGTCCGCCCAAACGGCGGTGAGCCGCCGGCTCGAATGGAAGAAGCGCGAGAACGTGGTCGACATAGCCACGCATCGCGCGTGCGCGCCCCGGGCGCCATGCCCACACGGACGGGCTTACATAGTCGATGACCGGCAACTTCGGCAGTTTGGCCCGCACCCGCCGCGCCACGCGATGGGTGAAGTCGGGACTGTCGATGATGACGAGCGCATCGGGGTTCGTCGCCGCGATCATTTCGGCCGTCTCGCGGATTCGCCGCAAGATCAAGGGCAGGCGCGCCAGCACGGCGGAAAACCCCATCACGGCGATTTCGGGGAGGGGAAAGAGGCTCCTCAGCCCCTCTTCCTCCATGGCTTGGCCGCCCACTCCGACAAATGTGAGCTTGCGGGGCGCAAGCACTTCGCGCAGCCTTCGCATCAAGGGTGCGCCGAGAGCATCACCCGAAGCTTCCCCGGCGAGGATGGCGATCACCAGCGCCCTCGAAACTGGAGCGGTCGCCGGAGCCGCGCTCATCGCACCTCGCCCCGTTTCAGCCCAAACAGGAAAAGGCCCGCCTTCTCGGCCGCCGTGAGCACGGATGCGCTTTCGAGCAGCAAGACCCGATGTGCCTCGATGATCACGCCGGCGAGCCCCGCGCCGGCGGCCCGTTCGATGGTGAGCGGACCGATGACCGGCATGTCGACCCTGAGGCTTTGGCCAACCTTGGCTGCCTTGAGCAGAACGCCGTCTTGCCCGCCCCGCGGCAGGCGGCCCTCACGCCGAATCTCCGCGACGCGCGCGAGCATCGCATCCGTCCCTTCCGCGCCTTCGATCGCCACGATGCGCTCGCCGAACGCTACCACAGCTTGCCCGACATCGAAGGGCGAGAGCGCGTCGAGGCACGCAAAGCCGCGAATGGCCGCCGTGACTGCCTTTGCGGGCGGGGTGACCTTCCCCAGGCGTCCTTCCGGCGCGACGAGCTCAGGCGCGACATCTGCTACGCCCAAGACAGGAAATCCCTGAATCTCGAACCAGCGCATCATGCGGCGCAGCATGGCATCGTCACCAAGACGGACATTGCGCAGAAAATCGAAGAGATAGGTCCAGCCGATCGCATCGATTCGCATCGAGCCAAGCGCTGGCCTGTTCATCGCTCCGACGAGCACCACGCCCGCGCAGCTCTCGCGCCGAAGCAGCGCGAAGAGCTTGCCCAATTGGCCGAGCGCAAGCCAAGTGGCGTCGAGGCGCGAAAGCTCCGGATCGGCGATCCCTTCGATGGCGACGACGATGAAGGGGCGGCCGGCCGCCCGCATCGCTTGCACGACCGCAAAGGGCAAAGCGCCGCCAGCGCAAAGGATGGCGATGGGGCGATGCGAATGTGCATCGGCCTTGGTCATCGAGGCAGCCCGGCACGCTCTTGCGGGTCATGCGCCATGAGAAGAATCAAGGGCGTCCGCGCCTGCCATGCAAGCTCATTTCGGACCGGAGTCTCATGGCTTCTGTCCCTGTCCGTCGCGAGGCGTGCAAAGCGCCCGGTCGCCGCCATCTCGGATGAAGTCGAGCACCTCATGGACGATCCGATGTTGCGCGAATTCGGCCGCAACGTCCTCTAGTCGTTCCTTTAGGGTGCCTTCATCGGCGAAGAGGAGCCTGTACGCGCGCCGCAGATCGTGCATCTCCTCGCGAGAAAATCCTCGTCGCCTCAAGCCGACGATGTTGAGGCCGGCGAGATGGGCGCGATTGCCGAGTGCCATGCCATACGGAATGAGGTCATTCTCGAGCCCTGAAAGGCCGCCGACGAAGGCGTGATCACCGATGCGGACGAATTGCTGCACGGCGCAACCGCCGCCGAGAATG
>JAFBAK010000034.1 GCA_019247795.1 Hyphomicrobiales bacterium
GCTAAATCCTTTTGTCTCTACCAATCTCTCGAATGGTGCGGAATCCGGGTCGCGTCGACGCTCATCGACGCGTCAAACAAGGAAGAGCTAAATGAAATTCGCAAGTCATGTCGCGGTTATCCTTGCCTGTGCGACGCTTGGATCATCGGCCGCGCGCGCCGATACATTGGCGACCCATCGCATTCCTGCGGCGCTGGCGGTCGAGGCCGCAACCGAAACGATCGCGGAATGCGCAAAGCAAGGCTATCGCGAGACGGCTGTCGTTCTCGACGCCGATGGTGCCGTCATTGTCTCGGTGCGTGGCGACGGCGCCGGCATCCACACGCTCGATAGCGCGCATGACAAGGCTTATACCAGCGTCTCTTTCAAGAACGACACGCTCGCGCTCGCGGAACGCGCGAAGGGTGAAGAGTCGATTGCGCCGCTTTCCAAGCTCCCGCATGTCATGTTCTTCGGCGGCGGGGTCGTGATCAAGCTCGGGGACGAAGTCATTGGGTCCATCGGCGCCGCCGGCGCTCCAGGCGCCAAGCTCGACGACAACTGCGCGCGCGCCGGCCTCGCGAAAATTCAAGATCGCCTGAAATAGGAAAGAGGTCGCCGCGGTGGTGCGGCGATCTCAAAGCCCGAGGCCTTTCTTTGTCTGAGCTATTCCCTCTTGGTGTTGGGAGAACATGCGTCCGCCGATCTGGCCTCCATCCACGACAATGTCCGTCCCGTTCACGAAAGTCGACCGGTCCGAAGCAAGCCAGGCAACACATTGCGCGATATCGTCCGGCACGCCTGCACGAGGAACAGGCTGCAGCTTGGCAAAGCCATCTTTCAATTTGTCTGCGACCGAATCCGCGTCCTGCGGCGCCATTCCAAGCGCCTTCGCCAGAATACCGGTTGCGATCGAGCCGGGCGAGACGGAGTTCACGCGAACATTGTATTCGCCAAGTTCCATGGCCGCGCATCGGGTGAGATGGTTCACGGCAGCTTTCGCAGCGCCATAGACCATCGACACCGAGTGGCCGGTCCGATGTCCTGCGACAGAGCCGTTGTTGATGATGCTGCCGCTGCGCTGCTTCATGAGGATCGGCGCCGCATGTTTCATCCCGAGCATGACCGAGCGTACCAAGAGGGCCATGGCGGCATCGAAGCCCTCTACTGGAATCGAGGTAATGCTGCCCGGCGGCGCCGGACCTCCCGCATTGTTGAATAAACAATCGAGCCTTCCGAAGGTCGTCAGCGTTTGTTCGATGACGCGGTGCCAGTCCGCTTCGCGCGTCGCGTCAGCTTGCACGAATACGCCGGCCGTTCCGAGCTTTGCCGCCAATGTTTCACCATTCGCCTTCCGCCGACCGGTGAATACGACTTTCGCTCCCTCTTCGACGAAGACTTCGGCCGTGCGTGCTCCAATGCCGCTGGTCGCCCCGGTGATGATCGCAACTTTTCCGTCAAGCATGCCCATGTAGAAATCCTTTGTTCATCACCAGAGAGGTCTCATCTCGAGCATCTGGCCTTCACGGGTCGAGACGAGATCGGCAAGACGCTCGGCAGCGAAGCGGTGGAATTTACCTAGCGCAGCGCCAAAGTCATCACGATCGGAGGAGAACCTCGCAAGCGAACGTCAGGTTTTCGGTGTTGTCGCCCGTAGGAGCCGACGGCGTTCCAGGCTCTCCGCGGACCACACTTTATCGATGTCATAAAACTCGGGAACTGACTTCGCGCCGGCGGGTAGCACCACCCAAGCCTGTTTTGAAGAAGCGAAAATATGGATGTCGGGCGGACAGAGGTCTGGGGTGTCCATGGTGCCGACGCGGACGAACCGCATGGTCGGACCAGCTTGCGGGTAGTTGCTCCAGAGCGCGATCCGGCAGGTGGGACACCGCGCAATCTTCTGGCCTTGCCCGCTCGCCGACGGCGTCCAGACAAGCTCGGGCTCACCCGCTATGTGCACGACACGATCGGCTTCATAGACGGCATTGAGCGCATGTGCGGCGCCGGTCTCGCGCTGGCACCAATGGCAATGGCAGGCGTGAACGATCAGAGGCCTTCCGAGCAGCCGATATCGCACATGTCGGCATGTGCATCCGCCTTCCATTTTCGGCTCCCTCGGATGGCATCTTGGATCTTAAAAGCATTCACGTCGGGCATTCACGCAAGGACGAGCGCTTCGCCTGACCGCCGGCTTGCGTGAAGATAGCATTTTGCGTTCCCGAACATATTCCGGAAAATCGAAACTCGGAATGCCGGCTTCGATCGCGACGATGCGCGCTTGGCCGGCTCACCGGGCGTGGCGCCCAGGGCAACCTTCATATATGGCTACAATCGGTGGCGAGGCTTGGGATGAGCATCTCCGAAACGCTAATTTCGCGTCGGCTCGCTGCGATCGTGGCGGACGCGAGTGAGGAGCCCACAGCCTTGTTCAGGTCGAATTTCCGCTATGGCGACACCAACGCGGGAACCTGACATTGCCGCATCCCATGCCGATCAAGAAGAGAGAAGATCGCTCGGTGCGTGGGCTCGCGTTTTCTGCCTCCGTGATCCTGCATCTGCTCATAGCCGCAATTCTGATATTCGGGCTGCCCGAACCGGCTCCGCAGCCGCGGAGCGAGGAGGCGATCTCGGTCGAGCTCGTGCCGCCGCCCGAAGCTTCGCGCAATGCCAGAGCAGACCCGTACCCCGTGCTTCAGCCCGTCATCCAATTCGGCGAGAAGGACGCCGGCCCGCGAACATCGCCTGATGGCAATAGCGCACATGACGTCGCGCAACAGTCGACGCCCCAGCGCGATCCGGACAAGGCGGACCATGCGCAGCCATCGGCCGCCGCAGAGGTCAAAGCGACGGGCGAAGTCCCGCAAGTCAAGGCATACGACGCCCCCTCCCTCGAACCTGAGAGCGTCGCGAACGCGCAAGGCGCCGCGAAGCTCCGAGCGGCGAAGA
>JAFBAK010000184.1 GCA_019247795.1 Hyphomicrobiales bacterium
ATCGTCAACGCCTCACTGGACGACGCGGCGGGGGAGATCGTCCTGCACGCCGGCTACCACATCGGCATCGCCGTGGCCGCCCCGCAGGGGCTGATCGTCCCCGTGGTGCGCGACGCCGATAAAAAGGACCTGTTCCAGATCGCCCGCGACATCGACCGTCTCGGCAGCGCGGCCCGCGCGGGCAAGGCCAGCCGCGACGACCTGCGCGGCGGCACCTTCACGGTCACGTCGATCGGCAACGTGGGCGGCCTGATCTCGACGCCGATCATCAACCATCCCGAGGTCGCAATCGTCGGCGTCAACAAGATGAGCATCCGCCCGCATTGGGACGGCACGGAGTTCGTCCCGCGCAAGATGATGAATCTCTCCTCGAGCTTCGATCACCGCGTGATCGACGGCTACGATGCCGCCGTCTTCACGCAGCGCCTGAAGGCCCTTCTCGAGGCGCCCGCCCTGATCTTCATGGAGAGCTGAACCATGAAAGATATTTCTTGCAGGCTCCTGGTCCTCGGCGCCGGTCCCGGCGGTTATGTGTGCGCCATCCGTGCGGGCCAGCTCGGCATCGACACGGTGCTGGTCGAGGCGAAGAAGCCCGGCGGCACGTGCCTCAATGTCGGCTGCATACCTTCGAAGGCGCTCATCCACGCGGCCGATGAATTCGACAAGGCCATGCATTTCGCATCGGGCCGTAATCCGTTCGGCATTTCCTCGGGCAAGCCGGCGCTCGACCTTTCGAAGACGATCGCCTGGAAGGATGGTGTTGTCGGCCGCCTCACCACCGGCGTCTCGGCGCTTCTGAAGAAGGGCGGCGTGAAGATCGTGGAAGGCTGGGGCAAGTTCCGAGACGGCAAGACGGTGGAGGTGGAGACGCAGACCGGGCTCCAGGTCATCCGTGCCGCCGAGATCGTGATCGCGACGGGCTCGGCCGCAGTCGAGCTTCCCTTTCTCCCCTTCGGAGGCCGTGTCATCTCCTCGACGGAGGCGCTCGCGCTCACGCAACTGCCGCGCAACCTCGTCGTGGTCGGGGCGGGCTATATCGGCCTCGAGCTTGGAACCGCCTTCGCCAAGCTGGGCGCCAAGGTGAGCGTGGTCGAAGCGCTGTCGCGCGTCTTGCCGCAATACGATGCCGAGCTCACGCGGCCGGTCGGCAAGCGCTTGCGCGAGCTCGATGTCGAGGTGATGACCGACGCCCGGGCGAAAGGGCTGAACCCCAAGGGCGAGGCGCTCATCGTCGAAACCGCTGACGGCCGCAAGAAGACGCTCGCAGCCGACAAGATCCTCGTTACCGTCGGTCGCAAGCCGATGACCGAAGGTTTCGGCCTCGAGGCGATCGACCTCGATCGCGACGGGGCGTTCCTTCGCATCGACGACAAATGCCGCTCCTCGATGCGTGGGGTTTACGCGATCGGCGACGTCACGGGGGAACCGATGCTGGCGCATCGCGCGATGGCGCAAGGCGAGATGGTTGCGGAGGTTGTCGCCGGCGAAAAACGCGCCTGGGACAAGATCAGCATTCCCGCCATTTGCTTCACCGATCCGGAGATCGTGACCGCCGGGCTCTCACCCGACGAAGCCAAGGCCGCCGGGATCGAGACGAAGATCGGTGTCTTTCCGTTCCAGGCGAACGGTCGCGCCCTGACCATGACGAAGGAGGCCGGCTTCATCCGCGTGATCGCCAGAGCCGACAATCATCTCATCATCGGTATCCAAGGCGTGGGCGACGGCATCTCCGAATTGGGCGGGGACTTCAGTCTCGCGCTCGAGATGGGCACACGCCTCGAGGACGTGGCGGGCACCATCCACCCGCATCCCACGCGCAGCGAGGCTTTCCTTGAAGCCTCGCTTCGCGCGCTCGGCCACGCGCTCCACATTTGACGGGCTCGCCCTCCGGCTTTTGGCTGAACCCTCGAGACCGGCCGCTCACTTCGCGCGGCCCGCCCGCGCGCGGCGCCACGTGTTCTCGATGAGGATGATCGCAAGCCCCGCGAAAAGGATGGCACCTTGCCATCCTCTCACACCCTCGAAGCGCGTGGTGACGAGACCGGTGAAGGCGAGCCAAACGAGGATCGCGAATGCGAGGCTCCCATCCTCCACAAAAAGCGCGACGAGCTCTGAAAGCGCCGACTTGACCCAGTTCATTGCGGTTCCTCGATACATCGTGAAATGATCGGCCTTGCTTTTCTGTCAGGTTCGCGGTGCCGTCATCGCGGACGCCGTCGGCGAGCGGCGGCAAAGCGCGACGGCGATCCACGCGACGATGAGGAAAGCGGCGATCAAGGCGAGGATCGACCAATCCTCACCCGGCCAGTCGACGCCGAGCCCTTCGCCCACCCAGAATGTGCCGAAGGCCGACAACAACACGCCCACCATGAATTTGAGTGTGTTCTCCGGGATCGTCGCAAGTGGGCGATGAACCAAGATACCGAGCGCCACGACGAGAACGAGCGCGACGAGCGCTCCAATGCTCGCGGGAACAAGAAGACCCGCGCCGCCCGCGCCGATCGCGACCACGATGAAGACGACTTCGATGCCCTCAAGCATCGTGATCTTGAACGAGGCGGCGAACGCGACCTTGTCCCACCCGGCCCGACTGTCTCCGAGCCGCCGAAGGTCCGCGGTCTCTTTGGCGAAGGCCTCTGTCTCGTCATGACGCGCGATGATGCCTGCCGAACGCAAAATCGCCTTGCGCAGCCAGCGCATGCCGAAAAGAAGCAGCAAAGCGCCGACGAAGAGCTGCACGCTTTCAAGCGGAATGCGCGTCAACGCCGGACCGAGCACCGCGATGATCACGAGGAGCGTGAGAAGTGCCGCGAAACTCCCGGAAAGCGCATCGCGCCAGCCGCGCACCGTGCCCACCGCCAGGACGACCGTGAGGGCCTCGACGCACTCGACGAGCGAGGCGAGAAAGGAAGCGAGCATCGTCGGGCCGGCATGCAGCCAATCCGCGATCATCGAGAGGCTCCCGTCATCTTCCCCCCGTTCGCGCCCGCTGCGGCACGATTTGCGCTCGTCTCGACTCTCGCCAAATTAGCGTTAGAGTTCGGGGCACAAGAACAACCGAGAGGGATTGCCATGGTGTTCGATCGGCCCCTTACGCGAGCGCGATGCCTCGCGTTCTGTCTCGCGCTTTCGATCACATGGCCCTTCCTTGCCGGTGTCGCCCGCGCGCAAGAGGAGGTGAAGCTCGGCGCCCTGATGGACGTCACCGGACCGATCGCGAATTTCATGCCGGCGCTGCTTGCCGCCCAACAGCTCGCGGTCGACGAGGTGAACGCCAATGGCGGCATACTCGGAGGCAAGAAGCTGCGCCTCGTCGTCGTCGACACGCAGGGCACGGAGCAGGGCGCAGTCGATGCCGCTCGCAAGCTCGCCTCGGTCGAGAACGTCCCGATCATCGTCGGTCCCTTGCTCAGCGGCACCGTCATTCCGGCCGCTGGAAGCGTCACCATCCCGGCCGGCGTGCCGCTCATCGCGCCGACCGCCACCTCGCCCGCGATCACCACGATGCCGAAGAACGACATGCTGTTTCGCATCGTACCTTCCGACACCTATCAGGGCAAGGTGCTGGCCAAGATGGTGCTCGACAGGGGCTTCAACAATGTGGCGCTGAGCTACGCCAACAATGATTATGGCGTGGGCATCGCCGAGGTCTTTCGCAAGGAATACAAGGATGCGGGCGGGACGCTCGCAGGCGACCAGATCCACGAGACGAAAAAGCCGTCCTATCGTGCCGAGCTCGCGACGCTCGCCGCCAGCAAAGCGCCGGCGCTCGTCATCATCGCTTATGCGGGCGACAGCGGTCTCACCATCGTCAAGCAGGCGCTCGAGAACAATTTCTTCAACACCTTCATCGGCACCGAAAGCATCCGAGACGACACGATGATCAAGCAGATCGGCGCCGAGAATCTGAAGAATTTCTTCGGCACGGCGCCGACCTCACCGACCGACTCCTCGGCGCATAAAAAATTCAACGAAGCTTTCGAGAAGGCAAAACCCGGCATGACGAACAAGCTTTTCGTCGAGCAGGTCTATGACGCGACCATGATGGCGGCGCTGGCGCTCGAGAAGGCGGGCTCGACGGACCGCGTCAAGGTTCGCGATGCGCTGCGCGCCATCGCTGGGCCTGACGGCACGAAGATCGAGCCGACCGAATGGAAGAAAGCGGTCGAGACGATCAAGGCCGGACAGAATATCGCCTTCGTCGGAGCCTCGGGCCCGCACGTCTTCGACAAGAACGGCGATGT
>JAFBAK010000265.1 GCA_019247795.1 Hyphomicrobiales bacterium
TGAAGATCGGGCGTTCGGGACAGCCGGTGCAGAATGACGGCGGACGCGGCTGGACCTGCCCGTTCACGGCAGCCATCGCGCTTTTTCGCGAATTGTCGCCCTCGACCGGGCGTTCCTCGGGGAGCATGTCGCCGCGATAGCGAGCGACGAAGCGCTTCAGCCCGTCGCGCACCACGGCGCCCGTATATTCGCCGGCCATGCTGAGCATGTCCTTGCCATGCACCTTGGTCTGGATATCGGCGCGCCGCAGGATGGTATTGACCGCCTGCTCGATGAAATCCGGCTGGCCTTCCTCGACGATGAGGATCGCCTTCTTGCCCGCACAGAACTTCACGAACTCGGCATCGACCAGAGGATAGGTCACGTTGAGAACGTAGATCGGCACTTTGGCCACACCGAACGCATCGGCGAGGCCGAGCACTTCGAGGCCGCGTAGCGCGGTGTTGTACATCCCGCCCTGCATGACGATGCCGACATCGGCAGCCTCGCCGCCGAAGAACTCGTTGAGCTCATTCTCGGCGATGAATTTCACTGCCGCCGGCCAGCGCTTCTCCACTTTCTCCTTCTCATGCACATAAGTGCCCGGCGGCATGGCGATCCGCGTCACGTCGCGAACCGGGCGCTCGATCGCATCCTTCAAGGTGAAAGAGGGCCGCACATTGTCCTTGGTCGTGAAGCGCCCATGGACATGACAGGCGCGGATGCGCACCTCGAGCATGACAGGCGTGTTCGAGGCTTCCGAAAGCTCGAAACCTTTTTCCACCATGCGCACGATGGTCGGCAGGTTCGGTCTTGGATCGAGGAGCCAGATCTGCGACTTCATCGCAAAAGGATGGCTCCTCTCCTGCATGATCGAGGAGCCTTCGCCGTAATCCTCGCCGATGATGATCATGGCGCCGCCCTTCACCCCGCCGGAGGTGAGGTTGGCGAGCGCGTCGGACGCCACATTCGTGCCGACCGGCGCCTTGAAGGTCACGGCTCCGCGCAAGGGATAGTTCACGGAAGCCGCGAGCGTCGCGGCCGCCGTCGCCTCCGAAGCGCTGTTCTCGAAATGCACGCCGAGGTCCTCGAGGATCTCGTTGGCGTCGGCGAGCACGTCCATGAGATGCGAGATCGGCGCGCCCTGATACCCGGCCACATAGGACACACCCGATTCGAGGAGCGCCTTGGTGATCGCCAGAATGCCTTCGCCGCGAAATTCCTCCCCCGCGCCGAGGCGTAGCTTCTTCACTTCCTCGGCAAATGACCGCTCGGCCATGTTCGAACCTCGATACCTCGATCCTCAAGGGAATAGGGCGCGTCGGGCAAATCTGGATTCAGCCGCACCGCGCACCCGACCGCCTCATCCTAGAGCATTTTTTGGGGAGTTGGGAATCGCCCGGCATTAAGAACAGGTCTGCCTGAATTCGCCTTTCGGTGCGAAGCGACCGGAATCAGTTATGTGTCGCTTGACCTTCCAATTTAGCAAAGGCATTCACGGCCCAGGCCTCGCCCGGCTTGATAAACTCTCGGGTTACTTCGAGCCATTCCGTCAAGGGTAGAAGCCTGACGCCACATGGTTCGGCCCATCCCTGAGATTCGGATATGAACCGGGCTCCGTCTCGGGGACGACGCACAATTTGCACGACATGCGTGATGCCGCGCGGCCGCGGGTGATTCTTAGCCCAATCACCGTTACCCTGGCGCAATCCTACTGTGGCGTAAGATGGCAAGCTTCCAAGATTGATCTGATCCCCTCCCAATACCTGGGTAAATCGCACTTCAAGCTCCTCGATCATTCGATCCGACCAAGTATGGAGCGCCTCTATGTCCTCGTTACTGAAAAGTGCTCGATTAGCCCTTTGATTGGCTGCATTCATTCCTGCGGTGAGAAGTAGCGCGACCCAACCCGAGCAATCGATGACCGGCGGATCGAGATCGAGCCCAGGGGCCTTAGTGCCGCTGTGGTAACCTACATGCCCGGTATAACGCTCAACGAGCGCCCACATCACGTTTGCAGAGGCCTCAAGCGCCGGTCGGCCACACATCTCTCGAACTCCAGGGTTTTTCGGCGCTCTAATGATCTAGCCCTAGCCCAAAACACTGGCTAACACTCAAGAAGCAAGGTTTGGCGCACACTACTCCCCTGTAGGTGCGACCGCGAGATCCCGCAGGCCCGCGGCATCGAAGGCGCGGCGGACGGTGCCGTCGGCCTTGGCGCTCTCGATGAAGCGCGTCACATAAGCGAGCGCCGCGGGCCGGTTCTTCGGCACTGAAAGCGCCACCCCCGTCACTTGATAAGCGCCGTCGACAACCCGCGAGCCCGGCAAGCTTTTTTGCAAGGCCGGCATGGCGTCCCGACTCAACGCGAGCGCCTGCGCAGTTCCGGCCTGCATCATCGCCATGGCTTCCGCGACCGAACCGAGCGCCACGACCTTGGCGTGCTTGAGCGAGCGCCCCGCCGCCCTGATGGTCGTCGATCCGGCGATG
>JAFBAK010000352.1 GCA_019247795.1 Hyphomicrobiales bacterium
GGCCCCTTGGTCCCGATGCCCGCGCCAAGGCCATCGATGGCGTGCTCGATTGGGTGGGGGGCGGCAGTGGGATTTTCGTGAATTACCGCTTCGCCGAGCCTTTCCGCACGCACCGCCAGCATATTGCGCGATGGTACCCCGAGTACAGATTCCCCTTTGCTTGGCCGGTCACGAGGGATGCGGTGACCGGAAGGACCGATGGACTTCTGCGGCGGTGCACGGAAAGCAACACGTGCCCAAAGATCATCGACGCCAATTCGGACAATGAATATTGGGCGAAGGCGGCTTCCGTCCTGCACACGGACAGCCACGGGCTCGACCTTTGGGAGGACACGAATGTGCGCCTGTACCTCATCGCCGGCAGGCCCCACGGCGATGGTGTGCCGGCCTCAGGTCCGGGTATTTGCCAACAGGCGCGAAACCCGCTCGTCGGCAATCAGGGGCTTCGGGCGTTGCTCGTGGCGCTCGACAAATGGGTTTCGGACGGCGCCGCGCCGCCGCCGAGCCTCGTACCACGCGCCGGAGAGGAGACACTCGTCTCGTCGAAGCAGGAGGACGTCGGCTTCCCTGGAATTCCCGGCGTGACCTACAACGGACGCATGCATGGCGGCGATCTTTTCGACTTCGGTCCCGAGGCGGAGCACGGCATCTTGACGGTGCTGCCGCCGAAGCTCCTCGGCTCGCCCTATCCTGCACTCGTGCCGAGGACGGACGCTGACGGCAACACGCTCGCCGGCATTCGCCTGCCCGACATCGCGGTGCCGACCGCGACCTACACCGGCTGGAATCTGCGCAAGAACCCTCCCGACGAGGGTTGCGATCATGCGGGCATGTACGTTCCGTTCGCCAAGACGAAGGCCGAGCGTCTGGCCAAAGGCGATCCGCGTCTCTCGATCGAGGAGCGCTATCCCGACCACGGCGCGTACGTGCACGCCGTCGCCGCTTCAGCAGCTGACCTGCAGCGCCAGGGCTTCCTTCTGCAGGAAGACGCCGAAAGATACATCAAGGCGGCCGAAGAGAGCGATGTAGGGAGGTAGGATTTCACAGGGTCAAAGCAATGAAAAGGAGAGCGTATGAGGTTGGCAGCGGTAATGTGTTCGCCGATATCGGACTACCCAACCCTGAAGAGCACCTGATTAAGGCGAAGCTGGTTTACAAAATCGATTCACTCATGAAGAATCGCGGCCTAAAGCAAATCGAGGCGGCTGAGTTGTTCGGCGTCAGACAACCCGACGTCTCAAATGCTGCGCGGTGATTTCCGGCAGTTCTCGGTAGAACGCCTGCTGCGCTTTCTAGTGGCGCTCGGACAGGACGTCGAGATCATCGTGAAACCGCGGGACGATGCGCGCCAGCGGCCAGCGCTCCATGTCTCGTGGTGACAACCTCTCCTCGTGCGCGGTTCGCAAAGACACCAAGCTTTTATTGCATGCCCGCCGGAAGCCTATCTCAACCCGGCGTTGAGCTTCTCCAGCACGGCCGAACCGGGGCACAGCTCCTCCTCACCGAGCTCGTTCAGCGGCTTCTCCACCGTGGCGAGGTGATGGTGCAGGTCGCTCGGCTCCTTGTCCACATAGATGAGCCCGGTCGCGATCTCGCCGGCGGCGGCGCGCTGATGAAGCAAATTGATGGCGGCGATGCGATCATGCACGTCGTGCTCGGGCGCGATCTTGCGCAAGCGGATGGACGTGCCGTCATGCAGCTCGATCACCTCGAGCGCGCCCGGCGCGTAGTCGGCTGTGATCGGAGCGCGCCCGGTCATGAAATCCAGAGAGTTCAGCGCTGCATTGTGGGCGCGGACATAATCGAAGCTTTTCGTTGAGCCGTCGTGGTTGTTGAAGGCGACGCAAGGGGAAATGCAATCGATGAAGGCCGCTCCCTCATGCTCGATTGCTGCCTTGATGAGTGGAACGAGCTGGCTCTTGTCGCCCGAGAAGGAGCGCGCCACGAAAGTCGCGCCGAGCTGTAGCGCCACAGCAACGAGATCGATCGCCGTGTCCGTATTGGCGACGCCGCGCTTGGACTTCGAGCCTTTGTCGGAGGTCGCCGAGAACTGACCTTTTGTGAGGCCGTAAACACCATTGTTCTCGACGATGTAGCACATGTTGACGCCACGCCGGATCGCATGCGCGAATTGACCAAAACCGATCGAAGCCGAGTCTCCGTCTCCGGAGACGCCGAGATAGATGAGATCGCGGTTGGCGAGATTGGCCCCGGTCAACACGGACGGCATGCGCCCATGCACACTGTTGAAGCCATGCGCCTGTCCGAGGAAATAAGTCGGCGTTTTCGACGAGCAGCCGATCCCTGAAAGCTTGGCGATCCGATGTGGCGGCAATGAAAGCTCGAAGCAGGCGCGCATGATGGCCGATGAGATCGAGTCATGGCCGCAACCGGCGCAAAGCGTCGAGATCGCACCCTCATAGTCGCGATGCGTGAAGCCGAGCTCGTTCGTA
>JAFBAK010000035.1 GCA_019247795.1 Hyphomicrobiales bacterium
TGCCGCTCTTGCTGCAATCGCTGCGACAGGTGTTGAGGGGGTCACGGCACTGGGAACGCACGCAATCATTGATCGTGGTGAGCTTGTCCTTGGCGACCGGCTCCCATGGCATTGCGGCTCGCGTTCCGCCACATTGGCCGATGCAAGTGTTGTAATTCTTGACGCAATTACTTTGGCAAATCGTATCCTGGGCCCAAACTTGATCTTGCATCGACGAAGTATCGATCGCGATTACGAAAAGGATCGGGAGAAAAATTTTTTTGCCTGTCATTTTTTCCATGTCGATCGTGCCCAAAGGCTTGAATATTTGCCGATGCCCATCAGTATTCGCTAACCCAATTGCTCCAGATCGATTCGCAAAAGACAGTTCATCCGGAAAGCCTTGCGGCAACTCTTCTTCGCACGAAACTCAGCGGTTGTCGCGCAAAAGCGTCTCGGCGCAGATGAACCCCCATGTGAGATTGGGTCCGAGCGTCGTTCCTGCCCCGAGCGCCCGCGTGCCGATCGGATTCGCCATCGTCAGGCCCGCCGCGTAAAGTCCCGGGATCACGCTTGCGTCCTTGCGAAGCGCCTGTCCTCTCGCATTGGTGCGCACTCCTCCCTTTGTGCCCAAGATCGAGCGATTGAAGCTCATGGCGAGGAACGGTGCGCGTTCGATCGGCTTGAGCTGCGCCGCCGGCCCCCCGAGCTTCTTTGTTTCCCAAAAGCTTTCGCCGCGCCCGAAATCCATGTCCCTTCCCTGCCTGCAGAACTCGTTGAAACGCGACACGGTGGCGATCAGCGCCTCGGCGGGTAAATCTGTGCGCTTTGCAAGATCTTCGAGCGTCGCGGCCTTGATGACCCAAGCGGCTTCGTTGCGAGCATACCAGCGAAAGGGAAGCGAGCGGGAAAGAAACCGCCTGTCCGCAATGAGCCAGGCCGGCAGGTGGAGGGGCTCGCCGCTCTTCGGATCGCGCCGATCGAGCGCCTCGCCGAGATTGTAGTCGCATTCGCTGACGAAGCGCTTGGCCGAGCGGTCGACGAGGATCGCGTGAGGCTCCGCCTGGAACAGGATCGGCAGTCCGTGCGGGTGACCTTCGTAGACGGTCGGCAGGCAAGGGAAGACATTCGCCTGGTCCATGTGATCGAGGACGGCACCGGCGCGCTCAGCCATGAGCTGCCCGTCCCCTTCATTGCCGCGAGGCGCGCCGAGGCGGTCGAGCGGGCCCTTGAAGTTCGCCTCGCGCAACGGCGTGTTCCAATCGAAGCCACCGGCCGCAAGCACGACGCCCCGACGGGCCTCGATGCGGCGTTTGCGGCCGCTCGTCTCGACGATGACGCCGATGATCGCACCGTTCTTCTCGTCCAGGATCAAATCCGTCGCCCGTGCGCCGGTCTCGATGCGACATCCGGCATCGATGCAACCCTTCAACAAGCCGGTCATGAGGGCGCTGCCCTGCCCACGACTGTCCGTGAGCAGCCGATGCAACAAGCGCGGCGCGAGCTTCGCGGCCGCGCGGAACGGATGATGATAGATGCCGGAACCGATCATCTCATGATAGGTGAAGAGATGCGGCAAGGTCGATCGGCGAAGCCGCTTCCTGAGGGGGCCGAGAAGGCGCCGCGAAAGCGGACCCGGCGACACCATTCGCCCCCGCTTCTTTCCGCCTTCGCGCTCCGACATCGGGTCGGGCTCCGTCGTGAGCGCGAAGCGCAGGCGAGTGTTCGCCTCGACAAAAGCGAGCATGCGGGGTGCGGCCTCGACGAAGCTCGCCCATAGCGGTTCTTCCGCTTCCCAGCCCTCGGGCGACGCTGCCCGCAGATAGGCGAGGGCCTCTTCTTCGCTGTCCGCAATTCCCGCTGCGCGTGCGTGATGATTCGCAGGTATCCACACGCCAGCGCCTGACATTGCGCTCGTTCCGCCGAGACGCTCGGTCTTCTCGAGCATCAGCACGGAAAGCCCGGCTTTCGCGAGCCTGAGCGCGGCCGTGCCAGCGGCCGAGCCTGAGCCGACCACGACGACATCGAAGGTCTCGTGGAAGCGAGGCGGCGCGGTATCTTGGGCGGTACGAATCTCGGTCACGCAAGCTTGCCTTTGGTTCGAAATTCGAGACAGGAAAATAGCTGAGCGCGCCCGGCCCGGCGACCGTTTCATCAGATCGGACGCACCTTGCCTGGAACGCCGAAAGGACATTCGAGCCCGGCGCGATCCCAATGTCCGCAATCGGCGGCGGCCACGTAGGTCGTGGTGAGAAAATCGAGAAGGAGGGCGTCGGGATCAACCGCTTCGCGAAGCACGTCGTAACGCAGAATGAATTCGCCGAGCGTGTTGTCGAAATGCGCGCCTGGCGTGACCTTTTGGTCGCGGAACCCATTCGGCTCAGGGTAAGCATAGGAATAGAACGCGGCATGCGGAAAAGCGTCGTTGCCGGGCCAGAAACCCGCGCTGCTCACCTCGTGCGAATAGGCTTCCTGCGCGACCGCGTCCGGCAGATTGGGCACTCCGCCAGGATGGAGCGGAGCTTTCCGTCCGGAAAAACGGGTGACGGCGAGGTCGAAGCTTCCCCAAAAAAAATGCACGGGGCTCGCTTTTCCGAGAAAGCCGCTGCGGAAGAGCTTGAAGATTCGATCGGCCTGAATGAGCGCGCGCCAGAAGAGATGCACGGCGTGCGCATCGTAAGCGGCGTGTCTGCGATCTTGAGAAAAACGGATTGCCTCTGCGATCTCATTCGGCATCTCGTTGATCGACACCGCGACTCCCACGCGGGCGAGAAGCGCGATCACGCGGCGATGAAAATCGGCGACCGTTTGCGGCTCGAGCGGCAGCGTCTCGATCTCGCCCCGGCTGGTGCGAGCAACAAGCCGATGGCTGATGAAGTCGAACTCGAGTTCGAGATTGTCGCGGTCGACGGGAATCGGCGAAGTGCCGAGCCCACGCGCCGTCACATAGAAAGGTACTTGCCAGCCGTGATTGAGCCAGGGCGTGAGGGAGAGGCGAACCTTGCCGATGATTTGCGTCCAAAGCTGCAAGGTGGTGGCGGTCTCGCGCCATGGCGCATACGGCAATTCCGGCCAATGATCGGCATTCGGCATGGACTGCTCCCTGCAAGGTCACTTGAGCAAGATCGCTTCTATCGCTCTTCCCTCTCCGAATTGCCTGCCGACGGTCATCCTCGCGGACGCGATCCCGTGGGATCGTGCAAGGGAAGCGCGTGGAAGCGCGCCGGCACCTCCTCTCCGGCGATTTCGAGCCGATATTCACCGCTCGCCAGGAACTCGTCGCCGACGCCCTTTGCCCGGCGCACATAGCCGAGCCCGATATTGGTCGAGACCGTATACCCCCATCCGCCACTCGTGAGCCAGCCGACCGCCTCGCCGTTGCGGATGATCGTCTCGCGGCCGAGAAGAACTACGTTCGGATCATCGACCGTGAAGATCGCAAGCTTGCGCGCAAGCGGAAATCCGCGTTTCGCAATGAGCGCGTCGCGGCCGAGAAAGTTGCGACCGAAATCCTTGCGGACCGCGAAGCTCAAGCCTGCCTCGTCGGGCGTGGTGTCGCCCCCGATATCTGCGCCCCAGGCGCGGTAGGCTTTTTCAAGCCGCAAGGATTCGATCGCGCGATACCCGGCATCGGCAATGCCATGCTTCTCGCCGGCCTGCATCAACGTCGCATAGACCCGCTCGATGCCGTCGCCCGGGACATGCAGCTCGAAGCCGAGCTCGCCCACATAGGTGATGCGCAAGGCGCGAAGCGTTACATCTTCGATCTCGATCATGCGGCACGTGCCGAACGGAAAGGCTTCGTTCGACACATCCGCGCGCGTGACGCTCCTCAGCACCTCGCGCGCTTGAGGGCCCATCAGGGAGAGGCACCCATATTGCTCCGTCACGTCGGTGATCTCGACACCGATGCCCGCCGGCAAGTTGCGCCGGATCCAGGCGAAATCATGCGTGCGAAACCCGGTGCCCGTGACGATGAAGTAAAGCTCCGGCGCAAAGCGCGATACGGTGAGGTCGCACTCGATGCCGCCTCGCGCATTGAGCATTTGCGTATAGGTGGTGCGTCCGGGCGGGCGCGTCACCTCGCCGGCGCAGAGGTAGTCGAGCGCAGCCGCCGCATCTCGGCCGCGCACCTCGAACTTCGCGAAAGACGATTGATCGAAGACCGCGACGCGCTCCCGCGCGGCACGATGCTCTTCGCCGACCGCGTCGAACCAGTTCTGGCGTCCATAGCTGTAGACGTCCTTCGGATCGGAACCCGGCCGGGCGAACCAGTTCGGACGTTCCCAACCGAGCTTCGAGCCGAACGAGGCGCCTTTCGCCGCCAGCGTTGCGTAAAGCCGAGACGTCTTTCGCGGCCGCGCACTCTCATACTCCTCGTGCGGCCAGGCCATCGTGTAGTGCTTCGCATAGGCCTCGAGCGTGCGCTCCCGCACGAAAATGTCCTCGCCATGCACCGAAGGCGAGAATCGCCGTATATCGACCGGCCACAGATCCATCGGCGGCTCGCCGGCAAGGATCCATTGTGCGAGCGCCCAGCCTGCTCCACCGCCCGAGGCGATGCCGAAAGCGTTGAAGCCGCAACCCACGAATACGTTTCTCGCCTGGGGCGCCTCGCCGAGAATGAAATTGCCGTCAGGGGTGAATGATTCAGGCCCATTGATCAAGCTCTTCACGCCGGTCGTCGCGAGCACGGGTGTGCGGATGAGCGCCTGCTCCATGATCTCCTCGAAATGATCGAAGCGCGATTCGAGGAGGGTGAAATGGAATCCCTCCGGGATGCCGTCGAGCGCCCAGGGGATCGGGTTCGGCTCATAGCCGCCCATCACGAGGCCGCCGACCTCCTCCTTGTAGTAGATGAGCCGGTCGGGGTCGCGAAGCGTCGGCAAATTGCGCGGTGCTCCGCAGGGCTCAGTGATCAGATACTGATGCTCGACCGATTGCAGCGGGATCGCGATGCCGGCCTTGCGTCCGATCTCCTTCGACCATTGCCCGGCGCAGATGACGATCGTCTCGGAAGCGATGAAGCCTTGCTCGGTGATGACGCCGTGAGTGCGCCCGTTCTTCAACACGATGTCGGTGGCCGCCATATCCTCGATGATGCGCACGCCTTTTTGGCGGGCGCCCTTGGCGAGCGAGAGCGTGATGTCGGTAGGATTGGCCTGACCATCGGTCGGAAGATAGGCCGCGCCCATCACATCCGAGATGTCCATGAGCGGCCACAGGTCGCGCGCCTCCTTCGGTGAAAGAAGATGCATCTCGAGCCCGAAGGAGCGCGCGGTCGTCGCCTGCCGCTTGATCTCGATCATGCGTTCGGGGTTGCAAGCGAGCCGCAAGCCACCATTCATTTTCCACCCGGTCGCCTGGCCGGTTTCGGCCTCGAGCCTGCGATAGATCTCGATGGAGCGGGTGAGAAGGCGCGTGATATTCGCCGATGTGCGCAACTGCCCGACGAGGCCGGCCGCATGAAAGGTCGAGCCGCTCGTCAGCTTCTTGCGTTCGAGAAGCAGCACGTCCTTCGCGCCGAATTCAGCAAGATGATAAGCAGTCGAACAGCCGATGATGCCGCCGCCGATGACGACGATCTGCGCTTGCGTCGGAAAACTCATCGCCGTTCCTTCGGAAGATCGAGATCGGCGAGCGCCGCATCGAATTTTTCGAGATGCTCGTTGGCGTAGGCCACGTAATCGATCGGCAGACTGGAGTGGAGCTCCGAGACCATGCCCCACATCGCCTCGCGCAAGAGCGAGGTCGCTCGCATCGCGCGAAAACGCGCCAAGAGATCGGCATCGACTTTGCCATAGTAGTGCATGAGGAGGCGCTCCTCGAGAGCCGGCGTGAAGCCATTGTTCGAGGCGAGATTCGCAAGGTCGAAGAGCGGCGAATTGAAGCCCGCGTAATCCCAATCGATGAGCCAAAGCCTGTCGCCGTCGTCGATCAGGTTTCCGGCAAGGAGATCGTTGTGGCAGAAAGCGACATCGATCGGTCCGATGCGGCGCTCGAGCTTCGCGGCCGCCGCGGCGAGGCGCGGGAGCTCCCGGACGAAACGGCTCTTTCCCTCGCGCAAGGTTGCTTCATAGTCGCGCAAGATGTGGAAGGGCCAGAACATCAGGAGCGGGCCGCGCAGATGCGTGATCATCTTCGTGTGGCAGAGGCGGATGAGCTCGACGATGCGCTCGAGCCTTTTCTCGTCGCGGACTGCCTCGGGCGAAAGCACTTGCCCGTCGACGAAGGCCACGACCAGCGCGCCGGGCTCATGATGCAACACGCGAGGTGAGATCCCCGCCGCATGAGCCGCCAGTGCCGCTGACCGCTCGTTGAAGCGCATCACCTGATGGCGGGGAATGTCGTCGCCGACGCGAACGACGAAGCGCTCGCCCCGATGGCGCACAACGAAGTTGGCGTTGGTGAGCCCCCCACCGAGCGGTTCGGCGGTGACGGGCTCGCTCCAGCAGGAAAGCCCCTCCGCGATGCGTCGAGCATCGGTTCTTCCCTTGTCGCTCGTGGGGGGCACGGAAGCGACCGCCACCGTCGGGCCTATTCCATCACCGCGGCCTTGAGGATGCACACCATGGTGGCGCGGCCGGGTTTCCCCGAAACGCAGCGCACCACGTGGTTGCGGTCGCAGCGATAGCGAAGCGTGTCGCCCGGTCCGGCGCGGCGCGTCTCCTCGCCGGCCTCGACCTCGAATTCTCCCGTTTGCACGGTGAGGCATTCGACCGAGCCGCGCTGATGCCCCTCGGCCTCGAGCACGCCGCCCGGCTCGGCCGTCACGTCATACCATTGGAGCCATTCGACGGTTTTGATCCAGCCGACGATGGCGAGCCGCACCTTGCCGTCGTCCGAGACGAGGATCGGGGTCGCTGCCGCGCGCGTCTCCTCGATGAAAGGCTCTTCGTCCGACGAAGCAAGAAAGCGCTCGATCGAGACGTCGAGCGCCTGGCTCAAGCGCCAGATCGTGGCAAGGGTGGGGTTGGTCTCGTTACGCTCGATCTGGCTGATGATCGACTTCGCGACGCCCGATTGCTCGGCGAGCTCGGAGAGCGAAAGATTATACGCTTTGCGCAATCGTTGAATGGTCTTGCCGAGCTGCCCCGATATCGCCTGGGCACCGGCTTCCCATTCCTTGCCGCGGTCCTTGATCGCGATGGCCATGCGCGGATCCGATTTTGCCTGCAAACCTGTGAGCTTTCACCATGCCAGCCGTACCGGGGCGGCGCAAGAACGGGCAAGATCGAATGGCGGGCCGAACACAAGCACTACGTTTGCGGCAGGCCCCAAATCAGCCGGCAAAGCCGCCTTCGTCGAGAAAAGCCTGTTCCTGCTGGGTCGAGCTTCGGCCGAGCATCGCATTGCGGTGCGGAAAACGGCCGAAGCGGGCGATGATGTCGCGATGCTCTCGCGCCGAGCGGAGATTATCCGCAAGTCCAAGCTCCTCGAACAACGTCACCGCTCGCTCCTGATCGGCGAGATCTTCGGAATGCACGAGCGGCATGTAGAGGAAGGTCACGAGCTCCTGGTCGCAGCGACGATGGAAGCCGCGCGCCAGCGCCCGAGAGGTGACGCCGCGCGCTTGCGCATCGGCCGCGTAGGCGCGCGGCGTCGCGCGGAACAGGTTTCGCGGAAATTGGTCGAGCACGATGGCGAGCGCGAGCGCCCCATCCGGTTCTTCCTCCCAAAGGGAGAGATCGCCGCGTTGGGCCGCTTCGAGGAGCTCGACAAAGCGCAGCCTGATCGAGGCGTCAAAGTCGTCATTCTTGGCAAACCATTTTTCGCTTCCGGCCTCGCGCCAGAAGGCGATCACGTCGTCGGGGGAGGGGAGTGCCTTCATGTTTCTAAAGCATGGGTTCGAGATGAGCAGGGACTCCGTTCACAAGCGCCGAAGAGTTACGCTGGGCTGGATGACCGGCC
>JAFBAK010000086.1 GCA_019247795.1 Hyphomicrobiales bacterium
CTGAGAATCACTTGGTTCTGAGAATCACTTGGCCTTGCCGAACATCTCCTCGACATACTCCCAATTGACGAGGTGCTCGAGGAAAGCTTTGAGGTAATCCGGCCGGCGGTTGCGATAATCGATATAGTAGGAATGCTCCCAGACATCGCAGCCAAGGATGGGCTTCGCTCCGTGCACGAGCGGGTTTTCTCCGTTCGGCGTCTTCATGATCACGATCTTGCCGTCCTTGACCGCGAGCCACGCCCACCCGGAACCGAACTGGCCGACGCCGGCGGCGACGAAGTCCTCCTTCATCTTGTCGACCGAGCCGAGATCTTCCTTGATCTTCTTCTCGAGGGCGCCCGGAATGGCCCCGCCGCCTTTCGGCTTCATCCATTTCCAGAAATGCGTGTGGTTGTAGTGCTGGCCGGCATTGTTGAAGAGGGGCGCATTCTTGCCATAGGAGCCTTTCACCACTTCCTCGAGGCTCTTGTTTTCCCACTCCGTCCCTTTGAGGAGATTGTTGCCCGTGTTGACATAGGCGGCGTGGTGCTTGTCGTGATGGAATTCAAGGGTCTCCTTCGACATGTTGGGCGCGAGCGCATCATAGGGGTAGGGGAGTTCGGGGAGTGAGAACGACATTGGGTGCCCTCCTGGCATGGTCGACGGATGATCGAAAATCGAGCTGAGCGCGACGCCTTAGCCGGCTCGCCTCTCTTTAACTAGGCCGAAGGTCGAGGATCGGCAACATCGTGGGTCGCGGGGGCCGCCGGCGCAGGACTCGCTGATCAGGCTGCAAGCGGCTCGAGCCGGATCAGCCGAAGCGAGATGATCAGCGCCGCGCCGAGCAGCACCGAGACGAGAGTTACGACCCCTTCCCAGCCATGGCGCTGCCAAAACACGCCGCCGAGGGAGCCGATCACGCTCGAGCCGACATAATAGAGAAAGAGGTAAAGCGCGGCCGCCTGCGCCTTCGCGCGGCGCGCCCGGCGTCCCACCCAGGCGCTGGCGATCGAATGCGCGCCGAAAAAGCCGAAGGTGAGGAGCGCGACGCCGACGATGACGACGCCGAGCGAGGTCGAGAGCGTCAGCGCGACGCCGCCACTCATGATGAGGATCATCACCCAGAACACGTTGCGCAAGCCAAGCCTCGTCGCGACCGCGCCGCTCACAGGTGAGGACACGATGCCGACCAGATAGACGCTGAAGATGAGGCCGACGCCGGTTTGGCTCAGCCCGAACGGCGGAGCGAGAAGACGATAGCCGATATAATTGTAGACGGTGACGAAGCTCCCCATGATCAGGAAGCCTTCGAGCACGAGGAGGCGCAGGCCCGGCTCTGCGAGATGCGTGAGAAACCCCTCCATCAGCGCGCGCCCCGAGAACGGCCGCTTCCCGAAATGTCGCGAAGCCGGCAGGTTGCGCCAGAAGATCACGCCGGCAGCGATTCCCAGGGCGCCGAGCGAGAGCGTGGCCCAGCGCCATGAGGCGACATCGGCAAGGAGCCCCGCCGCGAGCCGGGCCGCCATGCCGCCGAGCGCGCTGCCGCCGATATAGAGGCCCATCGCGAGGCCGATCGACGGGGGCGCGATCTCCTCGGCCACGTAGGCCATGGCGACAGCGGGCAGGCCGGCGATCGAAAGGCCGGCGGCGGCGCGCAAGAGGAGGATGGCGGGCCAGCTCGGCGCGAAGCTCGTGGCCAGCGTGAGGACGGCCGAGCCGAGCACCGAGGCCACCATCACGGGTATTCGCCCGACACTCTCCGAGATGGCTCCGGCGACCAGCATCGCCGGCGCCATGAGGCCGGTCGTCACCGACAAGGCGAGGCTTGCTTGCGCGGCGCCGAGGTCGAAGGTCGCGGAGAAAACCGGCAGAAGGGGCTGCACATAGTAGAGAAGCGCGAAGGTGGAAAAGCCCGCGCAGAACAAGGCGAGGATGGTTTGCCGGAAGGCTTTCGTCCCGCTCGTGACGAAGGGCCTGCCTCGCGTGAGGTCCTCATCCGCCATGGCGAAAGCCATGCGCCCGGTCAGCGCTTCTCGAGCCGCGCCAAGAACTCCGCGTAGAAGAGGCCCGCCGCCGCGCCACCCACGAGCCCTGCGAGCACAGCCAGCGCCGTGATCGTGCCGAGCCCGCTCGCCGGCCTGAACCTCAGCACGAAGAGAATGATGATCGCAACGAGAGCGCCTGCGATCGCACCGACGATCGCCATGTCGCGAAAGAGCCGTGCGCCGGCCCGCAGGAGGATGGCATCGGCCGCCGGCAGCACAACGAGACCAACGGGCGCGGCGACGAGGAGCCCGAGCGGCAGGCCGACCACGAGAATGGAGAGAAGGCTCATCGGCTCGAACCCCTTCTGGAGCACGCTGAGCAAAAGCAGCGCGCCCACCATGAGGACGGCGGAGATGACCGTTGTCGTCAATCCGGCCTTCAGCCAACCCATCGCTTCACCCCTTTCCCGGGAAAAGATCGTCGTAGACCCCGTTCAATATTGCCAACGCGTCGCAGCCCGAGAAGAGATAGAGGTCGATCGCGGCGCCCGTGAAGATCTCGCCGAGCTCGCGCGGGCGCCCCGCGACCGCGAGCTTCGTGGCGCCTGCTTTCTTGAGCGCACGCGCCACCTCGACGCCGAGGCTCGCATAGCTCTCATCGGAAGAGCAAAGACATGCGAGCTGCGCACCGCTCGACCGGAAGAGGTCGCAAATGACGGGCACGGTCGAAGGCTCCTGGTTCTCGACCACCTCGAGGCCGCCGCCCTCGAACAGGCCTTTGGCGAATTGCCGGCGCGGCGCGAAGCTCGCGGTCCCGCCCAGATTGGCGAGGAAAATGCGGGGTCGTCTTCCCGTTCGGGAAAGATGAGCGTCCGAGCGATCGCGCAAGTGCTCGAAAGGTGCCGCCAGGCGCAGCGCTTCGAGGCGCTCGAATTCGCGCCGGAGCGGGATGCTCGATCGCACCGGTGCGGCGTTTTTCGGAGCCGGCCGAAGCACGGCCACCGGCATCTCCGAGAGGAGGGCGAATTCGCTGACGCCCGTGATCGGCGCGCGACGATGCGCGATCTCCTTTTGGCGCGTCCCGCAGACCGAGGCGATGCGTGCCTGGAGCTTGCCTCCCGCGAGGCTTTCGACAATGCCGCCCTCGCCTTCGATCTCCTGGAAGAGCTCCCAGCCCTTGCGTGACAGGGCCTTCGTCAAGGATTCCAAGGCACCCGAACCCGAGGCGGGATCGACGACCCGCCACAAATGAGCTTCTTCGATCAGCACATGCTGGAGATTGCGGGCCGCGCGCCTGGCGAAGGCATCGGGAAGCCCGAGCGCCGCCGTGAACGGCAAGACACCGATCCCATCCGCTCCCGCGACGCCCGCCGAGAAGGCCGCAAGCGTGCCGCGCAGCAGGTTCGTGTAAGGGTCGCGCCGCGTCATCATGCGCCAGGCCGTCTCGGCCGAGAGGTCGATCGGCTCGGGCACAAGTCCGCAGGCCTCTTCGACACGCTCCCAGAGCTGACGAAAGGCGCGAAACTTCGCGATGGTCATGAACTCGTCCACATCCGCGACGAGAAGAAAACCCAAGACTTTGCGCGCCTGATCGAGCGTTGAGCCCCGGCTCTCGAGCGCCCGCATATAGGCGACACCCGTCGCGAGCATGAAGGCGAGCTCTTGCGCCTCGCTCGCGCCGGCCTCGTGGACGACGCGTGCATCGACGCGAGCGCTGCGCCCCGCGACGCCGCGTTCGGCGATCAACCTCGCCGTTTCCGCGAAGCGCTCGACGAGCTCCGGCCACGACAAAGGCAGGCCGCCGCAGCGGGCCATGTCGGAAACCGGATCGAGGCCGAAATCGATGGAGAGATCGGACCCTGCATGGCCGCGTCGCGCTGCGAGCTCCAGGATGTTTTGCGCGACGGCACGGCCGTCGAAGGGCGCCGTCTCAAGGCGCAGGCGGATGAGGTCGAGCCTGACGCCGGAAAGGGCGGTGTCGAGCGCCTCGACAGAACCTGCCTCGACGCCGAAGCCTCGCCCCGTGGCGGAGCCTGAAAGCACGAGCACCATCTCGGACGCCCCGCCCTCGAGGTCCTCGAGAGCGAGCCGTGACGCTTCCCTCGGGTCGGGGTGATCGATCCGTTGCACAACACGCCAGGCACGACGCTCCGGCATCGGAGGGGCGTGCGGGACGTTAGCGGCGGGGTAGAGCGGTGCGATCGGCAAGCCATCGGGGCTATGCGAGGTGAGTGCCTCGAAGCTTTTCCCTTTCAGGGTCTCGATCACCAGCCTGCGCCAGTTGTGGTAGGCGGAATCGTTCACGATGCGACGTCGCCCTTTGTGACAGATCGCTCGGCTGTCTTGCTTCTCTCAGACGAATTGCGAAAGTCCGGGCACCGCCGAGACGATTTCGCCCACGACATCTTCTCCGCACTTCTCCCGCACATGGGCGAAGATCGTCTTGCCGACTGCCTGCATCTGCCCCATCGACAAGCCGGCACTCGTCAATTGTCCAGCAAGCGCCATCAGCCCGCCATCTCCACCCATCAATCCGCCGAGGCCCGCAAGCGCGCCGCCGAACCCGCCCGCTCCCTCTTGCGCCTGTGCCTGCCGCTCGGCGGCTTGCTCCGCGCCCGGAATGGCCCCGGCCGCCTTCTCGACGGACTCGGCCGGCGCCTGTTTCCTCAGAAAGTTCACGATGATGCCGATGGCCTTCTCGGCCGTCACCGCATCGATGCCGGTGGCTTGCGTCAGTTTGGCGATGAGTTCGTCCATTCCCTATCTCCGCGGTGACAATCCTTGTGCCGATTGCCGGATCGAGGCTCGAACCGCGGACCGGCGCCGCTTTTCCGTCTTGCTCCGATTGCATCTCTTACAGGCTTCAATCCCGCAAAGCGAATTGGCAAACGCGGGACGGGCGCGGCGAGCCGACGCGTGCGGGGACTTGAATTTGGCATTCCCCGGCACGGCCCCATGCTCTACATTGATCGGGAACATCGAGGATCAGCCGCAGCTTGGAAGAGCGCGTGCAAGGCTCACAGGGAGGATGCAGATGAATCGGTTCAACCGTCGCGACACCTTGGCGCTCGGCGTCGGTGCGCTCGCGGCGACGACGCTGGGCACGGGCGCAAATGCCGCCATACCGACCGCGAATGTCGAGGCGCCCAAGCTCGACATCGAGAAGGGCGCCTCCTTGCGCGTCCTGCGACCCACGAAATTCGTCGATCCCGACGAGACCATCTTCAACGCGAACACCCAGAGCTTCACGAAGGCGACCGGCGTTCAGGTGAAGGTCGATTACTCGGCCTGGGAGGATTTGCGGCCGCAGACGGCGGTGACGGCGAACACAGGCGCCGGCCCCGACGTCGTCCTCGGCTGGACGGACGACCCGCATCTCTACTCGGACAAGCTCGTGGAGCTTACCGACGTCGCCGAATATCTCGGCAAGAAATATGGCGGCTGGTATCCGCTCGCGGAACGCTACGGGAAGAAATTCGGCACGAACAACTGGATCGCTATTCCTTTCGGCGGCTCGGGCGGCCCGTCCGTCTACCGCATCTCTTGGGTGAAGGAAGCGGGCTTCGACAAGTTTCCGACCAACCTCGATGATTTCCTCAAGCTTTGCCGCAAGCTCAAGGAGATCGGTCATCCGGCCGGATACACTTTCGGCCACGCGACGGGAGACGGCAACGCTTTCTGTCATTGGCTCGTCTGGGCGCATGGCGGCTACATGATCGACGAGAACCAGAAGGTGATGATCAATTCGAAACAGACGGTCGAGGCCCTGAAATACGGCAAGGCCCTTTTCGAGACTTTCATCCCCGGCACGCAATCCTGGCTCGATCCGTCGAACAACAAGGCGTTGATCGCGGGCGAGATCGCCGCCACGCAAAACGGCGTCTCGCTCTACTATTCGATCAAGAATTCGAGCGACCCGAAGATTGCCGCCATGGCGCCCGATCTCGACCATGCGCGCATGCCCGTCGGGCCTGTCGGTTCGGCAACCGAGGTCGCGCTCGCCATCAACTCAATGATCTTCAAGCACACCAAATACCCGAACGCCGCGAAGGCGTACCTCGTCTACATGATGGAGGTCGAGCAATACGACAAATGGCTCACCGGAACTTACGGCTATTGGGCGCAGCCGTTGAAGGCCTATGAGCAGAGCGATGTGTGGAAATCCGATCCGAAGATCGTGGCCTACAAGGACACGATGCGGGATTCGCTCTGGTATGCGTTCAAGGGGCCGATCAGCGAGGCGTCGGCGGCCGTCGTCGCCGATTACGTCATGGTCGATATGGCGGCCTCCGTCGCCACCGGCGCCGCGACCCCGGAGGAAGCGGCGGCCGAAGCCGAGCGGCGCGCCAAGCGCTACTACAAGACAGGCTGAGTTCTGACTTTGCCCATGCATGCGAGAAGCGTCAGCCGCCGGGAGCCGAGATCCTCTTCGCGGGAGATCGGCGAGCGGCGGACGCACTTCCCGTCGCTCACCTCCGTCTGCTCTTACCCGCCGATGCATGAAACCAGGCCTTCACGGAGGTGCCGGACGCGACCGGATGACCGCCGTCGCGGGCATGAGCGAAGATTTGCCGGGGTGGATTTCCGTTTCGAAGAAGGGAATGTGGGCTGATGGCCGATATTGCCCAAAAATGGGGCGGCACGCGTGAGGCATCGCTTGCGCAAACTTCGTTGGCGCGCCTTTTCGATTGGAAGCCCTTCCTCGTCTTCCTTTGCCTCCTGCCGGCGATCGGCCTTCTCGTCGTCTTTCTCACCTATCCTCTCGGGCTTGGGCTCTGGCTCGCCTTCACCGACACGAAGATCGGGCGAGGCGGTGCATTCATCGGGCTCGATAACTTCGTCTCGCTGTGGCACGATCCGATCTTCTGGACGGCAGTGGGGAACACGATCTTCTACACGGCGACGGCGACCGTCGGGAAATTCGCGCTCGGCCTTTGGCTCGCGCTTCTCCTCAATCATAACATCCCGTTCAAATCGCTCATTCGCGCCATCGTGCTCGTGCCCTGGATCGTGCCCACCGTGCTGTCGGCGGTGGCCTTCTGGTGGATTTACGATCCACAATTCTCGATCATCTCCTACATCCTGAAGGACGTGATGCATCTGCGCTCGACGAATATCGACTTCCTCGGCACGCCTTGGGCGGCGCGCTTGTCGCTGATCGCGGCGAATATCTGGCGCGGCATTCCCTTTGTCGCCATCAGCCTTCTCGCCGGACTGCAGACGATCTCACCCTCTCTCTACGAGGCCGCGATGCTGGACGGCGCCACGCCGTGGCAGCGCTTCCGCCACATCACCGCGCCGATGCTGATGCCCGTGCTTTCGGTGGTGCTCACCTTCTCGGTCCTTTTCACCTTCACGGATTTTCAGCTCGTCTATGCGATCACGCGAGGCGGGCCCATCAACTCGACGCATCTCATGGCGACGCTCGCCTTCCAGCGCGGCATCCCGGGCGGTCAGCTCGGCGAGGGCGCTGCCATCGCGGTATCGATGATCCCGTTCCTGATCGCGGCGACGCTGTTCAGCTATTTCGGCCTGGCGCGGCGCAAATGGCAGCAGGGCGAAACGAATGACTGACGCTGCGCTCTCCACGCCCGAACCGCCAGCGCCGGAGCGTCTCGGCGTCATCTCGTGGGAGAGCGGCCCGCGCAAGCTCGTCACGGTCTATCTGCCGCTTGCCTGCTTCGTGATCGTGCTGCTCTTTCCGTTCTATTGGATGGCGATCACGACCTTCAAGCCGAACAACGAACTCTACAACTACAAGGACTTCAATCCGCTGTTCGTGCATTCGCCCACACTCGCGAACGTCAAGAAGCTCTTCTTCGAGACCGATTATCCGCAATGGCTGTGGACCACGATGCTGATCGCCATTGCGGCGACTGCCTTGTCGATCTTTGCCAGCGTGCTCGCGGCCTATGCGATTCAGCGCTTGCGCTTTCGCGGCGCCAACTGGGTCGGGCTCGCCATCTATCTTGCCTACCTGGTGCCGCCTTCGATCCTGTTCATCCCGCTCGCCGCGATGGTGGTGAAGCTCGGTCTCTTCGATTCTCCCCTTGCCTTGATTCTCACCTACCCGACCTTCCTCGTGCCCTTCTGCACCTGGCTGCTCATCGGTTATTTTAAATCGATCCCTTACGAGCTCGAGGAATGCGCGCTGATCGATGGCGCCTCGCGCTTGCAGATCCTGCGCAAGATCACCTTGCCGCTCGCCGTGCCCGGCCTGATCTCGGCCGGCATCTTCGCCTTCACGCTGTCCTGGAACGAGTTCATCTACGCGCTGACCTTCATCTCCTCCTCGGAAGTGAAGACGGTCCCGGTGGGCATCGTCACCGAACTGGTGGAAGGCGACGTCTACCACTGGGGCGCGCTGATGGCCGGCGCCCTGCTGGGCTCGCTGCCGGTTGCGGTGATCTACTCGTTCTTCGTCGAATATTACGTGTCGAGCCTGACCGGCGCGGTGAAGGAATAATGCCGATGCAGCCCGAGCTTCTGCAGGTCGCGCGCCTGCCCCCGTTCGTGATCGAGGACCTGAAGCGC
>JAFBAK010000158.1 GCA_019247795.1 Hyphomicrobiales bacterium
GCAACGCCGTGACGATCACCAACACGGGGACGGTCTTCGGCTCAACGGACTCGATTTTGCTCGGCACCCCGATCGGCATCACGATCATGCAGGAAGCGGGGGCGCTCATCGGTAGCGTCGAGCCGACGCTCGTCCCCGCGGCGAAAACTCGGAGCGTCGTGCTTGTGGCGCCGGATGAGCGTCACCACGACGCTCGGCTGGCGTCATGCCTATGGCGACGTGGTGCCCTCGATGCTTCTTGCCTTCCAGGGCGGGGCACAGAGCTTCAGCGCCTCGGGCGTGCCGATCGACCGCGACGCGTTCGTGGCCGAAGCGGGCGTGAGTTACGCGCTGAGCTCGATGTTTTCCGTCGGCCTCACCTATTCGGGGCAATTCGGCCAGCGCGCCACCGACAATGCCTTCAAGGGCAATCTCGAGCTGCGGTTCTGAGGGAGCGCTCTGAATTACGGTGACAGTGCACTTAATTCACACGACGGCTATCGTTCAAAGAGGATGGGCGATCCCGTGAATTAAGTGCACCGTCACCGTAATTCCCCCGCCGTAATTCTCCTCTCACCGCGTCGCGAAGGTCGGCGGGACCATCTCGTCGACGGCGCGCTTTGCCCAATCGAGGCCGGGCGCGTTCGCGACGATACGCTTTTGCGCCTCCTCGAGGGCCGCGCAGGCGCCCGCATAATCGATGGTGAGCACTTTCCCGTTCTCGACCACTTTGCGACCGTCGACATAGACCGCGCGAATGGCGCGATCATCCGCCGCGAAGATCAAGGTGCGGATCGGGTCATGGGCGGGGCGCATCGTTGGATGCTTGAGATCGACGAGCACGAGATCGGCACGGCATCCGGCCGCAAGCCGGCCGATGTCGTCGCGCCCCATGGCGCGAGCGCCCGCGACCGTTGCCGCGTTGAAGATGTCGGTCGCACGCGCCGCGCGTGGTGACCCGCCCTGAAGGCGGCCCACATAGGCGGCGAGGCGAAGCTCCGAAAGCATGTTGTGCGGATAAGTGTCGGTGCCGATGCCGACCGAGACGCCGCGCTTGAGATACCGCCCGAAATCCCGCATGGCAATGCCGCGACGCGCGAATACCGTTGGGCAGTGGGCGACCTTCGTGCCGGTCTCCGCGAGGCGATCGAGATCGCTCTCGGTGGACCAGCGGGTCGAAGGATGGTCGTCGAGGAAGATCGCATGGCCGATGATCGAGCGCTCCGAAAGCACGCCGAGCCGGTCGAGCCAACCGATCGGCGTGAGCCCGTGCCGTCGCGTGATCTCATGCACCTCGACGATCGATTGCGCCGCATGTGTCTGCCACGGAAGATCGCGTCGTTTCGCTTCGGCGAAGCTCTCGCGCATGAGGCCTTCGGAGCAAGTATCGATCTGCGCCGGGATGACCATGCCGGAAAGGCGGCCGCTCGGATGCGCCATGGCTTTATCGATGAGGGAAAGCGCCTCGGCCATGGCTTTCTCCCCCGCCGGCTCGTCCCAATCATATTCGACGACATTGCCGTTCGTCGTATGCCAGCTCGCCGAGCGGAACATGGGCGCGAGACAGACGCGAAGGCCGCTCTCGGCTGCAAGATCGATCCAGCCCTCATGGGGCATGGAAAGATCCGCGACCGTGGTGACGCCCGAAAGCAGCATCTCGCTGAACGCGACGCGCGTGCAGGCGGGCTTCGCGGCCGGGTCGGCGAGGAAGATCGGCATGAACTCGTAAAGGGAGGAGTTGTAGAGGCCGGGGCTGCCGAGTTCCTCATTGAGCCCCCGATACATCGGCTCGGTCGACGGATGCGAATGGATGTCGACGAGGCCGGGCATCACCATGAGGCCGCGCCCGTCTATCACGGTTTCGGCGGCGCCTTCATATCCGCGCCCGACGAATTTCAGCTTGCCCTCGGCAAACGCAACATCGGCGTCCGTGAGGTAGACATGAGCTTTTTCCGCATCGCTCCAGGCAACGACGCGATCGGCGCGCCGAATGAGCGTCGTTGCGCCCGGCTGCTGTTTTACATCCTGCCCCGTCACACCGCCTCTCCCTATTGCGTTAGCCGAATAGCCCGGATGCACTGGCCGGCATTCGCCAGGCTCGCCGCCGGAGGAGCCTCATCTCGCAGGTCCGTCCAGGTTCTATTACCCGTCCAATCGCTGAGCAGCCGCCTCGCAACTCGCGAAGCGCTCCGCGATTTGCCGCCCTGTCGCGATCCAGACATCGCCGACGCCGAGCGCATATTCGAGGAATTCGCGCAGGAGCCGAAAGCGCATCGGACGGCCGCTCACTTGTGGGTGAAGAACCGTCGTCACCATCGCGCCCCAATCCCTCACCTCATCGAGCTCGTCCTTCCACATCGAGAGCACGTGCTCGCGGGGCAAAATCGTGCGCGGCGAAAAGCGCGCGCTCAAGCCATGCATCCAATCGTCATAGCTC
>JAFBAK010000207.1 GCA_019247795.1 Hyphomicrobiales bacterium
AGCGCCGACCAGACCGCCACCGCATGCGCCGATTTGATCGAGATCTCGTAGCCGTCCTCGCCCGTATAGCCCGAGCGCGACACGTGGCAGGCCAAGCCGTCGAAGCTCATCTGGCGCGCCGACATGAAGGGCATCACGGCGGCCCCCCCGCAATGGCGGTCGAGCACCTCGGCGGCTTTTGGCCCTTGCAAGGCGATGAGCGCGCGATGCTCGGCGCGCATGAGCCGCATGTTTTCGGGCAAGCGCGCCGCGATGTGAGGAAAATCCTGTTCCTTGCAGGCGGCGTTGACGACCAGCATCAACACGCCGTCTTCCGCCTCGTCGGCCGAGCGCGTCACCATCAGGTCGTCGAGAATGCCGCCCTCTTCGTTGAGGAGCTGCGTGTAACGCTGCCGGCCAGGTGCGAGATTGAGGATATCGGCGGGAACGAGAGTTTCGAGCGCCTTCGCAACCGTCGCGTGATCAGGCCCCATGAGGAAAGCCTGGCCCATATGCGAGACGTCGAAAATTCCGGCGCTCGAGCGCGTGTGGAGATGCTCGCCGAGAATGCCGGACGGATATTGCACCGGCATGTCGTAGCCCGCGAAGGGCACCATGCGGGCGCCGAGCGCCACATGAGCGTCGTGCAAAGGTGTCGTCTTCAGCGGGGGAGTTTCCGGCGCGGCGGAAGCCTCGCTCGCGGGCTCTTTGGCGGCGGATTCAGACGTGGTTTCGGCCATCGCGTCTCTCAAAGGCTCACCGACAAAAAGCGCGGCGCACCGGCTTCCTTGCCGGTTCGCGCCCCCTCTGTCCCGAGACCTGAGAGATTTCACCTGCGAGGCCGCGTGCGCGGGATCGGAGGCTTGCCCCCTTCGGTGAGCCGGGCGACGGCCCGGCTGCTTTCCAGAGCGCCAGCTCCTCGCGGTCCTTTTGCCTGAGCGTTTCCGGGGCGGTTACGCCTTCGGCGCCTCGTCGAAGCGCATGGCTGCGCCCGATCCGGTCTCTCCCGCGAGGATCGACAGCGTCTGAGTTGTCGCCTGTTGCGCAGACCTTGTCAACGCGGGTGGGCTTTCGCGCGCAGCGCCCGGCGGAAGGCGCCTCTTTCCTTCTCCCGCAATGCAATGCGGGAGAAGGTGACGCTCGCCTTGGCGAGCGGCGGATGAGGGCTGCGGTCGGATGCAATCCCGATGCAAAATTACGACACGAAGCCGCTAGGGTACGCGCGCTTGTAAACTTCTCGTCACATTCCAATTGCGCCGGGTGGCATCATCGATTAGCTAATTAGCATTAAAAGCTTTGAAAAGAAGTTAGATTCGCCCAGGTTTCGACGAGCCGACAAGAGGAACCTTCACGCATGCCGATCCTTTACGCTGCTCCCCGGCGCTTCGCGCCCGGTTTTTCCCGCGCGCCGGCACTTCTCGCTTCGACCTGCGTCACGGCGCTCCTTCTTGGCGCACTGGTAGAGGCAAAAAATATCACCGTCAGCGGTAACCCTGCGGCAGGCGCCCAAATCAATCCCGCAGGCTCATCGATCACGAAAATAACAATCACGAACTCGACGGTCACGGGCGGGGTCACTAATAACGGCACGATTAAGAATAGTCAGCCCACAACTGCCATCAAAATTATAAGTAGCACCATCAATGGTGGGATTACCAATGCCGGGACGATCATGGTCAACGGCAATACGAACGGTCCCGTCCTTGGGATCGATTTTTTTGCTAATAGCAAAGTTATAGGTGGAACTGCCGCGGGGATCAGCAATAGTGGCATGCTCACCGTGACCTCGGCGAAGGGTCCGTCCTTTGGTATCGCCGTGAGCACAACTAGTGCTGTGATTGGCGGAAGCAATTCCGCAGGCGTCAGCAATAGCGGCACGATCAACGCGAGCGCGCCGCAGGGCGTGGCGGTAGGCATTCTCGCCAGCAGGAACAGCACGATCACAGGTGGCAATAACGCGTCGGCTATCGTCAATACCGGCACGATCACCGCGACTGGTAAGACCGGTATCGGCATCTTGGTTGTCGGCACCAATACCATTACGGGCGGGATCACCAATACGGGGACGATTACCGGCTCGACTGCCGCGCTCGATTTCAAGCAGTCAACCGTCGCCATGACATTCAATCAACAGGGTGGCGCGCTCAACGGAGCCGTGAAGCTCTCGGGCAACGGTGACACCTTCAACTTCAC
>JAFBAK010000211.1 GCA_019247795.1 Hyphomicrobiales bacterium
TTGGTGCGGAAGGCGTTGCGGCCCGAATGCTTGCCCATCACCAGGGAGGTCTTCGAGACGCCGACGCTTTCGGGCGTCATGATCTCGTAAGTGAGCGGGTTCTTGAGCATGCCGTCCTGGTGGATGCCGCTCTCATGGGCGAAGGCATTCCGGCCGACGATCGCCTTGTTGTACTGCACCGGGAAAGAGGATACCGCGGAAACGAGCTTCGAGGCGCGCATCAGCTTCGTCGTGTCGATGCGCGTTTGGAAAGGCAGCACGTCGGGGCGCACCCGCATCGCCATCACCACCTCTTCGAGCGAGGTGTTGCCGGCGCGCTCGCCCAGCCCGTTCACGGCGCATTCGATCTGGCGCGCGCCGCCGACGCAGCCGGCGAGCGAATTGGCGACCGCAAGGCCAAGATCATTGTGGCAATGCACCGAGAAGATCGCCTTGTCTGCGTTCGGCACGCGCCCGATCACGGCCTCGAACAAGGCGCGGTATTCGTCCGGTGTCGTGTAGCCGACCGTGTCGGGGATATTGACGGTGGTGGCGCCGGCCTTGATCGCCGCCTCGACGCAGCGGCAGAGAAAATCGACCTCGCTGCGCGTGCCGTCCTCGCAAGACCATTCGACGTCATCGATATGGTTGCGCGCCCGCGTCACGCTGTCGATCACGGCTTGCAGCACCGCCTCCGGCGCCATCTGCAGCTTCGCCTTCATGTGGAGCGGCGAGGTCGCGATCACCGTGTGGATGCGGCCGCGGCGCGCCGGACGCACGGCCTCGGCGCAGCGATCGATGTCCTTCGCGTTGGCGCGCGACAGGCCCGCGATCACGGCGTTCTTGGCGCGCTTCGCCACCGCATGCACGGCCTCGAAATCGCCCTGGCTCGCAATCGGGAACCCGGCTTCGATCACATCGACGCCCATCTCGTCGAGGAGATCGGCGACCTCGAGCTTTTCCTCGAATGTCATGGTGGCGCCGGGCGATTGCTCGCCGTCACGCAAGGTGGTGTCGAAAATGATCACCCGGTCCTTTTCGGCTTTCTTCTCGGCGCTGCCCGCCGTCTCACGCGCGGTGGCCTTGTGAGTGGTGGGCTTCGATGAATGAGGCTTCGTCTTGTTCGCGGTGCTCATGAGATTGGATCCTTCCCGGGCTGCGGAGCGCCGGAAAAACCGTCGCGCTCCCGATGATGCTTCGCTTCGCCTCGCCCCCTGAGCGCCCAGGCAAAAAGCCCGGCCGGCCCTCAGGGGCGGCTAAGAAGGAGGGTAAGGAGCGGGAGGGCGCGCGCGTGCGCCGGGGAAATTGCCCCGTCCGTCATCGCGCGGAAACCGAATGCGGTCACGTTCAACCCTCGGCGGCCTTCTGCCGCACAGGAGGGCAGCTTATACGGGAAGGAGCCAGACGGCGCAACCGAAGCAGTTTTCGCGTGGGTGTCTCAGTTTGAGTGTGGCAATGTCGAAGTGGCAGGGATCTCTTCTGACCTTAAAATACGGAGGGTATTGCTCAATGCCCTCTCCGCCTTTCGATCACACCTATGTCACGTATTGCCGTAGCGCCCCCGCCATACGAGTTGACATTCATTCTCGTGCTATCGGAGTAGCGACGTTCTCCATCCTGAAGGGATGCCGCCTCAGCCGCCTCCCGCTGGCTCTTCAGAGCTTTATCGCGAGCGATCGCTAAATGGGACTTCCGGTTTTTACGCTTAGGCATGGCGACATTTCCTGATGCTTCGCGGAAAAATAGATGAGCAGGGTTAGTGCGCGTCAAGGGCGCCACCTTCCAGGTGAGACAATACTGGATTTTGAGTGAGCTTCGAAAACGGAAGAGCGGACTCGACTAGGTCTATCCGCGAAGATTTTGAAAAGCCGTGAGCGCGCGTTGCCGGGCTTCGCCATGCTCCACGATCGGCGGCGGATAGAGCTTCTTCGGGTGGTCGAGCGGCAACTCCTCTCCGAGATCCGCACCCGGCCGGTGGATAAGCCCCGCAGGAACCGATGCAAGCTCGGGAATAAACTCCTTGGCGAAACGGGCGTGCGGATCGAACTTCTGCCCTTGCAGCACGGGGTTGAACACGCGGAAGAAAGGTGCGGCGTCAGCTCCGGAGCCCGCCACCCATTGCCAGCTCGCGGCGTTGTTGGCCGGGTCGGCATCGACGAGCGTGTCCCAGAACCAGCGCTCTCCTTCCCGCCAATCGATGAGGAGATGCTTGATGAGGAAGGAGGCCGTCACCATGCGCACGCGA
>JAFBAK010000232.1 GCA_019247795.1 Hyphomicrobiales bacterium
CCGATGAAGATGCGCACGCCCTCGCCGTCCTCGGCGCGCGCCAGAAGATCGACGACCTCGCGCTGCGTCTCGAGATCGGCAAGGAGGAGGCGCACCCGCTCGAGATCCTCGGACGCCTTGAGATCCTCGAGGAGATTGGCTTGGCCGCGCACGATCAATTGCCGAGCCTCGCTGTCGCCCGTCCAGCTCGCGAGCCCGGCCTCGATCAAGCCGGCGGTGAGCGCGTCGATCTCGCGCTCGACGGCAGCGCGTGAGGATTGAAGCTCGGCTCGCAGCTCGGTGATCGTCTTGCCGAGAATTCGCGCATTGAGAAAATTCGTCGCCTCGACGAGCGCGGAGCCCGGCAGGCCGGGCGGGAGCGCAATGATCCGGTTCTCGACCGAACCGTCGTCCGAGACGAGAACCACGAGGGCCCGGCGCGGCTCGAGCTGCACGAATTCCACATGCTTCAGCTGCGCGTTGTGCTTGGTCGTGACCACGACGCCCGCCCCTCGCGACAAACCGGAAAGCAGCGAACTCGCCTCGCGGAGCACGGTGTCGAGCGTGCGGTTTTCCGACTTCGCCTTCACCTCGGCGTCGATGCGCGCCCTGTCCTCGCTCGAGAGATCGCCGACCTCGAGGAGGGCGTCGACGAAGAAGCGCATGCCGAGTTCGGTCGGCAGGCGGCCGGCGCTGGCATGGGGAGAATAGATGAGGCCCGTTGCTTCGAGATCGGCCATGACGTTGCGCACGCTCGCGGGCGACAAGGTCATGGGGATGAGACGCGAGAGATTGCGTGAGCCGACGGGCTCGCCGGTCACGAGATAAGCCTCGACGATTTGGCGGAAAATCTCGCGCGAACGCGCGTTGAGATCGACGATGGCGCGGGTCGGCGGGGCGGGCTCGGTCATCGGCGATGCCGTCTGGTCATGATTCGCGAAAGCGCGCCCGATCTCCGCGCGTCCCCGCGAAGGCGGGGATCTGGCCCTCGGGCTCGTGTCGCGGATCTGGGTTCCCGCTTCCGCGGGAAAGGGCGGGCCAGTGCGCAGCGCATCGTCAATATGTCGCCCTTCCGCCGGAGAGATCGAAGACGGCGCCCGTCGAAAAGGAGCATTCCTCGCTGGCGAGCCAGGCGATCAATGCGGCGATCTCTTCCACGAGGCCGAAACGACCGAGTGGAATTTTCGAAAGCATGAAATCGATATGCTCCTGTTTCATCTGGTCGAAGATTGCCGTCTTGACGGCGGCGGGGGTGACGCAATTCACGCGAATCCCGGTTTTCGCGAGCTCCTTGCCGAGCGACTTCGTCAAGCCGATCACCGCGGCCTTGCTGGCGCTGTAGGCCGAGGCATTGGGGTTGCCCTCCTTGCCGGCGACGGAGGCGATGTTGACGATGCGTCCGTAATTCTTGGCGCGCATCGGGCCGAGCACGGCCTTGTTGCAATAGAAGAGCGCGTGCACATTCACGTCGAAGACGTGCCGCCACTCATCGACCGGATATTCGGCGAGCGTCGCATTCGGCCCGGTGATGCCGGCGCTCGCCACCAGGATGTCGATGCCGCCAAGCGCGTCGGCGGTCGCGCGTGCGGCGTTCTCCACGGCTGCAGGATCGGTGAGGTCGAGCGCGACCTGATGCGTCTTGTCGCCGAGCTCCGCCGCCGCGCGCTCGAGCCCAGCCGCGTCCCGGTCCCAGAGCGACACGCGCGCGCCTTGCGTCGCGAGCCGGCGGGCGACGCCGAGACCTATGCCCGAGGCCCCGCCCGTGACCACCGCCACCCGGCCCTTGAAGCGCGTCGATTCGCTCATTTCCCGCTCTCCGGCAATGTCATCGCGTCCCGAACATAAGCGATGGCAGGCTTCATCGCCAGAATTCGACGGTCGAGCCTTCGATCTCAGGAATCCGAACGCCAGACGTAAGTGACGCCATGTTGCGCGCTCGCGCCGGCGCCAAGAAGCCGCATCGAGGGCTTCTCGAAAATCTCGCCGTCGAAATCCTCGGGGTCGCTATAGCCCGTCCAGCATTCGATGCAGAGAAACGGCGCGCCGGGTTTCGTCCAGAGCGCGATGTGAGGAAAATCCTCGACCAAGACCGCGATTCCCTGGCCGCGTCCGTTCACATAGAACACATCGGTGCTTGCCGCATCGAAGAAGCAGAGCGCATCGTTGGAGAAGAGCTCGGGCGAAAGGCGCAACCTGCCGCCTTCGAGCGGAATTCGGCGAGACGAGCGCGCGATGAGCCCGCCCGGCGCGATGCGAGGCACATTCGGCGAGACACGCTCGTCGAAGACGACCTCGTGGCCCTGGTGCGAGCCGCCCGCCAAAGGGAAGACGAAACCCGGATGCAGGCCAAGCGCGTAAGGCATCGGCTCGGCGCCGGGATTTTCTACGGTGAACCTCGCCGTAAATGTCGTCGGCGACAAGGTGTAGGTGACCTCGAGAGCGAAAGCGAAAGGATAAAGCGCGCGTGTCGTCGCGTTATCGGAAAGCCGCAGGGTTACGCTCTCCGGCGAGCGCCGGATGACCGCGAATGCCTGACGCGAGGCGAAGCCGTGCAAGCCGAGCGGGTAACGCTTACCCTTGATCAGCATCTCGGCGTTGCGGGTCCAGCCGACGACGGGAAACAGGATCGGGCTTTGTTGCGGCCACCAGGCCGAATCTCCGGGCCAGAGCAAGGAATTCCCTGCGACGCGCCAGTCTTGCGGCTCGGCTCCGAGAGTGGAGATGGCGGCGCGCGCCGAGCCGCTCTCGAGGACAAGGCGCGTTTGTTGTCGCGACTCGTCGGGTCGGCTCACGCCGCGAAGTCCTGCACCACATGGCCGGGCGAGACTTCGCGATACAGGCGGGGTGCCGGCACGTAATCGGCGGGCTTCATCGGACTTGGCACTTCTTCGTCGGAGAGGCCCCGCCTGATGGAACGGCGGCCTGGATCGGGCGAAGGCACCGCCGCGACGAGCTTGCGCGTATAGGGATGTCGCGGATTTTCGATGATGGCCGCCCGCGGTCCGATCTCGACGATCTCGCCGAGATACATCACCGCGATGCGGTGGCTCACGCGCTCGACGACCGCGATGTCGTGAGAGATGAAAAGGAAGGCGAGGCCCATCTCGGCCTGGAGCCGCATCATCAGGTTCACGACGCGCGCCTTCACCGAGACGTCGAGAGCCGAGACGGCTTCGTCCGCGACGATCAGCTTCGGCGCGAGCCCGAGGGCACGTGCGATGGCGAGGCGTTGGCGCTGGCCGCCCGAGAATTCATGAGGAAAGCGGGCCGCCATGTCGGGCGTGAGGCCGACCTTGAGCAAGAGCTCGGCCACGCGTTCGCGCGCCTCTCGCTTTGCGGCGAGGCCATGCACGACGATCGGCTCGGCGATCGCGGCGCCGACGCTCTTTCGCGGATTGAGGCTCGCGAACGGGTCCTGGAAGATCATCTGCATGCGTTGGCGCATGCCGCGCAAGCCGTGTGCGTCGAGCGCGCGCACGTCCTCGCCCTGGAAAAGAACGCGCCCGGCATTCGGCTCGATGAGCCGCAGGATCGAGCGTCCGGTCGTCGACTTGCCGCAACCGGATTCACCGACAAGCGCGAGCGTCTCGCCCGCATGCAGCGAGAAGGACACGTCCTCGACCGCATGCACCCGCGCGTTCACTCTGCCGAAAACACCGGAGCGGATGGGAAAGCGCGTCACAAGGTTTGCAACCTCGAGGAGTGGGCGGCTCGCCAGCGGCTCGGGTCCGTTCCCACTGGCGCCCGTGCCGGTGTTCGCCGGGCCGTTCGGCCGCTGTTCTGCCAGTGGTTTTGAAGCGGGCGCGATCGCATCGGAAGAAGCGGCGGTGGCTGGCTCAACCTCTGGTTCGGGAAAGGGCTTCGGTTGTGCTTCTCCCCTCATCGAGCCCAGGCGCGGGACGGCAGCAAGGAGCGCTTTGGTGTAAGCGTGTTCGGGACGCTCGAGCACCCGGGCGGCTTCTCCCTCCTCGACCTTCCGGCCTTTCCACATCACCACGACGCGATCGGCGATCTCGGCCACCACGCCCATGTCGTGCGTGATGAAGACGACGGACATGCCTTCTTCGTCCTGCAGAAGCTTGACGAGCTCGAGGATCTGGGCCTGCACCGTGACATCGAGCGCGGTCGTCGGCTCGTCGGCGATCAGGAGCTTCGGCTTGCAGGCGAGCGCCATGGCGATCATGACGCGCTGGCGCATGCCGCCCGAGAAACGGTGCGGATATTCATGCAGGCGCTCGCGGGCGGCAGGCACGCGCACCCGTTCCAGGATGCGCAGCGCCTCCGCCTCGGCGGCCCCTCGCTCGAGCCCGCGATGATGCATCAGCGCTTCGGCGATCTGGAAGCCGATGGTGAGCACGGGGTTGAGGCTCGTCATCGGTTCCTGGAAGATCATCGAGAGCTTGTCGCCCCGCACCTTGCGCATCTCCTCTTCGGGGATCTGCAGAAGGTCTCGCCCATCGAAGCGGATGACACCATCGACGCGGCTGTTGGCGGCAGGCAAAAGCCGCATCACCGAGAGGGCCGTGACGCTCTTGCCGGAGCCGGACTCGCCCACGATGGCGACGGTCCGGCGCGCGCCGACATCGAAGGATAGCGACTCGACCGCCGGTCGCCAGACATTGTCGACACGGAAGGCGACCGAAAGGTCGCGCACTGAAAGGACGGGTTGCGGGTCAGGAGCGGCCATG
>JAFBAK010000302.1 GCA_019247795.1 Hyphomicrobiales bacterium
CACGGAGGTCGCGCGCCATTGGGGATCGCTTGATTTTTTGGTGCACGCCGTGGCCTTTTCCGACAAGAGCGAGCTCGAGGGCCGTTACCTCGACACCACGGAAGCGAATTTCTCGCGGACGCTCCTGATCTCCTGCTACAGCTTCACCGCGCTCGCGCAGCGCGCCGAAAAGCTCATGCCGAATGGCGGTTCGCTCCTCACGCTCACCTATTACGGCGCCGAGAAATGGATGCCGCATTACAATGTCATGGGCGTCGCCAAGGCAGCGCTCGAAGCGAGTGTGCGATATCTCGCGGCCGATCTCGGCTCGAAAAACATTCGCGTGAACGCCGTCTCTGCCGGACCGATCAAGACGCTCGCCGCGTCCGGCATCGGGGATTTCCGCTACATCCTGAAATGGAACGAGTACAATTCGCCGCTGCGCCGCACCGTGAGCATCGAGGAGGTGGGCGACACTTCCGTGTATCTTCTCTCCGACATGGGGCGTGGCGTCACCGGGGAAGTGCATCATGTGGACGCTGGCTATCATATCGTCGGCATGAAGAATCCCGATGCACCCGATATGAGCCGCGCCAAGGAAGAGTAGGACCGGGTCCGTCGAGCTTCTCCCACGCTCTTCAACTGTTCTTGAGCCGATCAACAAATCGGAATAAGGGCGCGCCCCCTTCGGTCCTGTCGCGTGAAGCAACGAGCTTCTGACAAGGAGACCGAAATGAAATTTCACGCTCGCGCACGCCGTCATCGGCGCGTGCATCTTCGCGCTGTCGCGCTCGCATCGGCTCTTGCGTTCGCGACAGGCGGCATGCTCCATGCGGTTCCGGCCTTCGCGGATGTCGATGACGGGGCCGAGCACAGCCATGATTTCAATGCAGATCACGACGGCATCTTCCAGGTGCAGCGCGGCGACCGCATCTGCTACACGCGCGAGGCGTGCGGCGGCGCGGCCGCCGTGCCCATGAACACGCCTGGCCTTTGGACCATGCCGGGCGGCATGCTGGTCCACCCGCCGGTATCCGCAAAATAACCACTGAGGCAAAAAGCAAGTCATCTCTTGTATTCGCGAGGTCAGGCGCCGAAGTCAGCGCCTGGCCTCCAGCAATCACGAGCAGTCGCGCCAGATAATGTGATTTGCGCTTGGTCTTGCGAGCTCCCATATTCGGGAGGTCAATTTGAGGAGTATGCCATGCGGCAATCTCACGAGCCTCGATCGAAACTGCGTCGTGTGCGCGGCGTTGCTATGCTTTTCGCGCTGCTCATGGGCGCCGCGCCCTTGGCGATCTCGAGCCCCGCCTGGGCAATCTTCGATGGTGGCCATAGCGAGCATCAGAACGATTGGAATGCGGATCACGACGACATCTATCAGGTCCAGCGCGGTGATCTCGTGTGTCAATCTCGCGAGGCATGCGGCGGGCCGGCCGCCATTCCGATGAACCGGCCCGGCTATTGGTATCTGCCCGGCGGGATGTTTACGCAAAACCGCTTCCTCCCGGCGCCAGATGCCCCTTACGCGGCCTATCATCCGGGCCGCTATCGTCATCACCATCACCGGCATCATCACGGCCGTTGAAGTTCGGGCGAAATTTAAAAAGCCTGCTTCGAAATTCGGAGCAGGCTTTGATTCGGGCTCCGGTTTAGCGCTGCATCCCTGCCATCTCCATCAACATGTCTAGCCAGGAATAAACGCGGCCGCCGACCGATCAAGTCGCGGCGGGGCATCGGTTTGTGTGAGGAAACGAGATGGCGAAGGACGTGCAGGATCGTCAAACGCTGAGGCCGGGCTTCCGCACGCGAGCGAGCAAGGTTTCCGCCATGGTGGCGCTCAGCTTTTTGTTGTCCGCCGGCGTGCTCTTGGGTTCGACTCTGGGTTCGATTTCGGGTTCGAGCCCGGCGTTCGCAAACTGGGACGGGGGCGCCGAGCACAGCGATGATTGGAACGCCGATCACGACGGCATCTATCAGGTGCAGCGCGGCGATCTCATCTGCGAGTCGCGCGAGGCCTGCGGGGGCGCCGCGGCCGTGCCGATGAACAGGCCCGGCTACTGGTACCTGCCGGGCGGCATGCTGCCGGCCTATCATCCGGTTCCGGCGGCGCTGCCGAAGCGGCGCTGATCGGCGGCGGACGCAGGCTCGATCGATACCGTTTTCTGCTGTTCTGCCCAAGCCCTGGATGCTCTCGGGCAGCCGCGACACTGGGAAACGGAAAGCCTGAGATCAGCTGATTGCGCGTCGCGCGCTCACGGGTTGTGCAACATTCGCCGAATTGACGAAGGCGATCGATCCCTCTAGCCCGGCCCGATGCTTTTTCTCATCCGCCACGGCGAGACGTCCTGGAATGCCGCGGGACGGCTCCAGGGACAATGCGACACCAAGCTCAATGGGCGCGGGCGCGAGCAAGCGCGCGAGGCCGGTCGGATGCTGGCCAAGCTTCTGCCTGACGCCGCGCAGACGGATTTCATCGCAAGTCCCCTCCTGAGGGCGCGGGAAACGCTTGAGATCTTGATGGGCGAGCTTGTGAGCAAAGGCAGCCTCGCGGCCATCATTCCCTACAGGATCGACGACCGGCTGAAAGAGCTCGGCTTTGGCCGCTGGGAAGGCCTCACCTGGAAAGAGGTCAGGCGCGATGCCCCTCGCGAATACGCCGTCCGGGACGCGGATGTGTGGAATGTTCCGTCGCCCGACGGAGAAAGCTATGCCGCGCTCGCCGCGCGCGCCGGCCCCTTGCTCGCCGGGCTTTCCCCCGGAAGCGTCGTCGTCTCCCATGGCGGCATCACGCGCGTCGCGCTGCATCTCTTCGCCGGCTTGCCGCCGCATGAGGCGGCGAAAGCCATGATCCGCCAGGGCGACGTGCTGGTGCTGGACGAGGGGCGCGCGAGCTGGGCTTCCGGCGTCCCGATCGAGACGACCGCCGTCAAGGCATAAGACAATGGAACCGGCGCACAGCGCCGCGCTCGAATGTCAGGCAGCGGTCTTGCGCGGTCGGCCGCCCTTGCGGCCGTTCTCGCGGGCAGCGAACGCCTTTCTTTCGCTTCGCGAACGTCCCCCCTTTGCGCCGAGCTCCCGAGCAATCCAATCCTTCGAACCGAACACACCTTGCAGCAGCGCCGGCACGTAAACGTCAGCGTCGAGCTTCGGCCAATGCAAGCCGAGACCTGACGGGCTAACTTGAATAAGAGCCAAGTCTTCAGGCCGGGCACCGGCCAAGCCTTCGGCCTGTTTTGCCGAGAAGGCGAGTTGCACGCCTGTATTCAAAGTGACCACGACGCGTGAGGTACGCCGATCGTAGCGCGCCGCGATTGCATATCCCGCTTTCCGCCGCTCCGCCGTCCTTTTTTCGGCGTTGTCCAACTCCCTTTTAGTGATCGCCATGAATTGCACTCCAGTGCGAGCAGATAATTTCGAGCGCTTCCGTCAACTCCTTCTCGATCCCTGCCAGCTCGGATCGCTTGAATCGGTGGTTCTCCCTTAATACTGGTGGTCCGCCAGGACTAGGCCTCCTCACCCTCCGAGCTTTCCCTTGCGCGTCGGCGCCCTGATGGCGCGGATTTCGCCCTCGCGCGCGGGCTGCAGCAGCTTGCGGAAACTGTCGCGCTTGTCGTGGATCGAGGCGATGACCTTACCCATCGGCACGCCGATATCGACGAGGACGGCCTCGGAAAGCTGAAGGCTCGCCTCGATGGTTTCGGGCACCGCATCGGTGACGCCGAGCTCGTAGAGCCTCGAGGCATGGCTCGCATCGCGTGCACGAGCAACGATCGTGAGATCGGGCCTTTCGGCGCGCGCCGCGAC
>JAFBAK010000310.1 GCA_019247795.1 Hyphomicrobiales bacterium
CTGGGCGGCCGCGTCCCACGAAGGGCGAAAAGCAGGCCGCCGATGGCGCAAAGCATGAGAATGGCATTGACCCAGAAGATCACACGCCAACCGCTGAAGTGGGTGAGGGCGCCGCCGACAAGAGGGCCGATGCTGAAGCCGAGCATCAGGAAGCCGGTCCAGGCGCCGATCGCCGCCGTCCTTCGATCAGGCGACGCGCCTCTGCCGACAGCGGCTAGCGTGGAAGGCACCGCAAGGGCGGCTGCAAGACCCTGCAAGGACCGGCCGGCAAGCAAGGTCGTTTGAGTAGCGGCGAGCCCAATGATGCAAGAGGCGATGCCGAAGAGAGCCAATCCGGCAATCGATGCCGCACCTGCTCCGTATCGATCGGCCGCCTGTCCGCCGAGCACGATGCAGGCAGCCGAGGTGACAAGATAGGCGTTGATCGCCCATTCCACGCCGGCGGGGCCGAGCGCGAGATCGGTTTTCATGCTTGGCAAGGCGGCCATGATCGCCGTGCCGTTGGCGCCGACCGCGAGCATCGCCAGACATGACGAGCACAGCACAAAGACGTGCCCTGATCGCATCTCTCGCTCGACTCGCACGACCATGTCTCGCGACGCGCCGTGCCGCTAAGAAGCCGCGACGAGACGTGGCCGCGTCTCCTCGATGTCTCTCACGCGAAGGTTCGAGGGATCGTAGAAGGGCCGCAAGCTCGCTTCGGCAGGAATCTTCATGCCGGCCACCTCGATCTCGTAGCGACCCTCTTCGATGAAGCGCTGATCTGCAAGACCCGCCACGTTCTCGACGTAACCCATGCCAAGCGGCTTTCCGAGCGTGTGACCGAACATACCCGAGGTGATGCGTCCGACGAGGACGCCATCGCGCCAAATCGGCTCGTTGTGATAGAGAAGCTTGCGCTCGTCATTCAAGGCAAATTGCACGAGGCGGCGCTGCACGCCGGCTTCCTTTTGCCGCAAGAGCGCGTCGCGCCCGACGAAACCGTTTCGCTTACTCCAGGCCACGGCGAAGCTGAGACCTGCCTCGAGCGGCGTGTCCTGGGGCGAGATATCGTGCCCCCAATGGCGGTAAGCCTTCTCCATCCGCAACGAGTTCATGGCGTGGTAGCCGCACAGTCGAAGCCCTTCGGCGGCCCCTTCCTCGACGATCAGATCGAACACCCCTTGCACGAACTCTGTCGGCACATAGAGCTCGAAGCCGAGCTCGCCGACATAAGTGATGCGGCTTGCGCGAACCCGCGCATAGCCAAGGTCGATGACTTGTGATGTAGCAAAGGGGAAGGCCTCATTGGACAGGTCCGCATCGGTGAGACGCGAAAGAAGCTTGCGGGAATTCGGCCCCATGAGGCCGAGGACCGCGTAGGCCGAAGTCGCGTCGAAGGCGACCGCACGCGCGGTTTCTGGCGTGTGCCGGCGAAGCCAGGCCAGATCGATCGTTTGGCTCGCCGACGAGGTGACGATCAGGAAGCGGCTCTCGCCTTCGCGCGTGATCGTCAGGTCGGCCTCGATCCCGCCTCGCTGATTGAGCCATTGCGTGTAGACGATGCGGCCGAGGGGCACCGAGACATCATTTGCCGAGATGTTGTTGAGAACGCCTTCGGCATCGGGTCCTTCGAGAATGTATTTGCCGAAGGAGGATTGGTCGAAGAGGCCGACCGCCTCGCGCACGGCACGGTGCTCTTGGCCCGAATACTCGAACCAATTCTGACGGCCATAGCTGTATTCGTATAAGGGTGAGACACCCTTGGGCGCATACCAGTTCGGCCGCTCCCAACCCGCGGTTTCTCCGAAGCAGGCCCCCTGGTCTCGGAGGCGATCGTGCAAGGCGGAACGGCGGACGCCACGCGCCGTTTCCGGTTGCCGGAACGGCCAATGCATGGCGTAGAGCAGCCCGAGCGCCTCGACCGTGCGTTCCTTGAGATAACGGCGATTGCGCTGAAAAGGCATGACGCGCCGAATGTCGACGTCCCAGAGGTCCATCGGGGGATGACCGTCGACGATCCAGTCGGCGAGCACCTTGCCGGCGCCTCCGGCCGATTGAATGCCGATCGAGTTGAACCCTGCCGCGACGAACAGGTTGCGGACTTCCGGCGTTTCGCCGAGGAGATACCGGTCATCGGGCGTGAAGCTTTCCGGACCATTGAAGAAGAGCTGGATCCCCGCGTTGCCAAGCGCAGGAATTCGGCGGATGGCGGCCTCGAGCAGAGGCTCGATATGGTCCAGATCCTCGGGGAGCTGATCGAAGGCGAAGCTCTCAGGAATTCCGTCCATCCCCCAAGGTTTGGCGACCGGCTCGAACCAGCCGACAAGGAGCTTGCCGGCGTCTTCGGTGATGTAGGTGCAGGCATCCGCATCGCGCAGCACCGGCAAATGGGCCGGCAAGTCCGGGATCGGCTCCGTGACGACGTAGAAATGCTCGGCCGCATGCAGCGGTACGGCGGCGCCGACCGAGGCGCCAAGCCCATGCGCCCACATGCCTGCCGCGTTGACCACGAACTCGGCTTCGACATCGCCACGCGAAGTGCGCACGCCCTTGGCGATGCCGTCCTCGACCACGATCTCGGCGACCTTTACATTTTCGATGATGCGAGCGCCACGCTTGCGCGCCGCCTTGGCGAGCGCTTGAGCCGTGTCCACGGGGTTCGTCCGCCCATCTTTCGGCAGATGCACGGCGCCGAGGAGATCCTCGCCTTGCATGAGCGGCCAGAGCGCGCACGCCTCGCGCGCCGTGAGCACATTCACCTCGAGGCCGAAGCAGCGTGCCATGGCGGCGCCGCGCTTGAGCTCCTCGAAGCGCTCGGCATTTGACGCGAGCGCGAGCGAGCCCATTTGCCGAAACCCTGTCGCCTGGCCCGATTCTTCCTCGAGGGTGGCATAAAGATTGGCCGTATATTGCGCGAGACGCGTGAGATTATGTGTGGCCCTGAGCTGCCCCACCAGCCCGGCTGCGTGCCAAGTGGTGCCCGAGGTGAGCTGCTTGCGTTCGAGGAGCAGCACGTCGGAGACGCCGCGCAAGGTGAGGTGATAGGCGATACTGCAGCCGACGATGCCACCGCCGATGATGACCACTCGCGCGGTCCGGGGAAACTCGCTCAAGCCATCCTCCCTGCCATCGGTGCTCTTGGGCGTTCGTTCCGCGGGTCCCACACCGGGCCTTCGAGAATTTGCGCCCTTCGCCTGTCGCCCAAGATGAGGACCTCGAACTCCGTGCCGGGCAACGCAAGGTCCGGATCGACATAGGCGAAGGCCAATGATTTCCCGACCGCATGCCCGTAAGCGCCGCTCGTCGTGATGCCGGCACGCTTGTCCGCGTGAAAAACGGGCTCGTTCCCGAGGCAATCGGCGTCAGCGGAATCGACATCGAGATAGACAAGCTTGATGCGTTCGCCCCTTTGTTCTCGTGCATTCATCGCGCTCTTGCCAACGAAGTCATTCTTGCGCGATGCAATGAAACGCTCCATCGAAGCTTCGTGGAGATCGACCTCGCTCGTGAGCTCGGCCCCCCAGGCGCGATACGCCTTCTCCATGCGCAAGCTGTTCATCGCGTAAGTGCCGAAGAGCCGGATGCCGTGGGGAGCGCCCGCCTGCATGAGGGCGGTGTAGACCGCAGGCATCCGCGCCATGGGCACATGCAGCTCCCATCCGAGCTCACCCACATAGTTGATCCGCAGAGCACGAAGCTCGACATCCGCCACTGCGATCTTCCTTGCGGTGAGCCAAGGGAAAGCGTCGTTCGAGAGCTCGGCATCGGTGCATTGCGAAAGCACGTCGCGGGCCAAAGGCCCCGCAAGAACGAATGTGCCGAACGCATCCGTGACATTCTCGACCGTGACGTCTTCGTCGCATCGGCGACGCCAGCGGAGCTGATCGAGATCGTAGAGCTCGGCGACGGCGGCCGAGACGATGTAGAAATGTCGATCACCGAGCCGCGCGATCGTCATCTCGGATTCGATGAAACCATTCTCGTTGAGAAGATGGCCGAGCACGACGCCGCCGTCGCGCTTCGCGATGTCGTTTGCGCAGATGCGATCGAGGAAGGCGTTGGCGTCCTCGCCGACGACCTCGAATTTCGCGAACGGCGAGAGGTCCATGAGGCCGACGCGCTCGCGCACGGCGAGGGCTTCCTCTCGCACATCCTGCCACCAATTGCCGCGCCGGAAAGAGAAAGTTTCCCGCTCGCTGCTTCGCGCATACCAGCGAGGGCGTTCCCAGCCGAAGACTTGCGAGAATTGCGCGCCTTGCTCCTCGAGCACGTCATGGAGCGGGGATTTGCGCAATCCCCTGCCGACCTCATGTTGCTCGGCGGGCCTGTAGCAGTAGTACATGTGGTGGTAGTCGGCGATCGAGACTTTCTCAGTGTAATCTTTCGTTGCCCAATTGCCGAAGCGGCGCGGATCAAACTCGCGCATGTTGATCTCGGCCTGGCCATGCACCATCCATTGGGCGAGATATTTGCCGGCGCCGGCAGCCTGGCAAATGCCGATCGAGGCGCCACAATGCATCCAGTAATTCCTGGGACCCGGAGCGGGGCCTGAAAGATAGACGCCGTCCGGCGTATGCGTGATCGCGCCCGAGACGATCGATTTCAGGCCTGCCTTCGCGAACAAGGGCAAGCGTTCGGCCGCCTTCTCGAGCCAGGGTGTCAGGCGGTCGAGCTCGGGCGGGACGAGCTCGCTCTCGAAGTCCCAGCGCGGTGGACTTCCGCCCCAGCACACATGCGCGGTCGCCGTCTCGTAGGGGCCAACGAGCAGGCCATTGGTCTCCTCGCGCAAATAGGCGTGCGAGTAAGGGTCGCGGATGATGGGAAGCTCAGGCTGAAGTTCAAGCAACTCCTGAAGGGGCTCGGTGATCACATAGTGGTGGAGCATGTTGGCGATCGGCGCGAGGTGCCCTGTCCAGGAGGCGACGACATCGCAGTACGAGCCGGCAGCATTCACCACATGCTCGCAGACGATGCTGCCGTTTTCCGTGATGACCTTCCACTCACCGCCAGCAAGGTGCTCGATGTCGCAGACCCGCGTGCGGCGATGGATGGCCGCTCCAAGCTGGCGCGCGCCTGCCGCCATCGCGTGGGTTACATCGGCGGGCGCGACATGGCCGTCGTGGAGCGTGTGAAAGGCAGCCTTGACCCCGAAAGTTTCCAGGAAAGGGTGATGATGACGGATTTCCTCAGGGCCGATGATATCGCAATCGTAATCCGCGAGCCGGGACAATCCGTAGACGTAACGGAACCAGTCGACCTCGTCATCCGTGAGCGCCAGCCGGAGGCCACCGCAAGGGTGCCAGGATACGGCCTGTCCGGTGAGCGCTTCGAGCTTGGGATAAAGCTGTGTGCCGTAAAGATGGATCTTGGTCAGGTTGAGCGAGCCGTTGAAATGCGGGCATTGCCCGGCGGCGTGCCAGGTCGAGCCCGAGGTCAGCTCACCCTTCTCGATGAGCGCGATGTCGGTCCAGCCCTCGAGCGCAAGATGGTAGGCGAGGCCGACGCCCATGATGCCGCCGCCCACGATCACGACCCGAGAATGCGAGTTCATCTGCGACGCCTCTCGTTCAATCTCGGCCGACAAGTCGCGACGTGACTGCGGCCGCAAAAACGCATCGTCTACGCTCGAGCAATCTGCTCGTGTCGATTACAGCGATTGATACACCATTTGCTTCGCCGTTTCGCGGAAATTGGGTCAAAGTTCCGCGCGATGCTTATTTCTTGAACTGATCGCCGCGCCATTTGAGCGCCGCGCCGAGGCCTTTCTCCTTGGTGATTTCCTTGAAGGTCATCCCCGCTTCCGTCTTTGCCGCGTAGAGAGGGGCGACGACATCGAGTCCTGCTTGCATGGCGTTACGGAAACCTGCCAGATCGGCGCCACGATTGATCGAGAGCTTGGTCGCGACCAGCGCTTCGGGCGAGACGAGCGCCAGCCGGCTCGCATATTTGCGTGTCGCTTCGCGAAGCTCTTCCAGAGGCACGACGGCGTTGATCATGCCGTAGCGCAGCGCTGTTTCGGCGTCGATGAGATCGCCGAAATACAGGAGCTCGCGGGCGCGCTTGTAGCCGATGATCCAGGGCATCACGAGGCCAGGCCCGGTGTTCGAGAAACGCACCTCAGGCTCGCCGAACTTCGCGTTCTCGGCGGCGATGGTGAGGTCGCAATACATGGCGAGCTCACAACCACCCCCGACCGCATGGCCTTGGACGGACGCGATCACGGGCTTTCGCATGTACCAGGGCATCATCTCGAATTCGAGCTGCGGTGTGAGATGGGCGTGCCAGCGCAACGCGTCGTGGCGCCAGGAATCGCGGCTCGGGTCGACGCCTCCGATATCGTATCCGGCGCAGAAGCTTCGTCCCTCGGCTCGCAATACGACCACGCTCGTGGCGGCATCTTCATCGGCGCGGCGAAAAGCGCTCACGAGCGCCTCCCGCAGCTCCTTGCTCAGGGCATTGAGCTTCTCTGGGCGGTTCATGGTGATCGTGCCGACAAGACCCTCGGTCTCGTAGAGGACCAACTCGTCAGTCATGCTTGGCTCCCGATGCTACTCGTCGCGCCCGGTGCAGGCACGCGTTCCACTCTCAGACGATTCGAGCAGGAGATCGACTCCCACCGCTCCTTGGCCGATCTTGCGCACGATCAGCGGATTGATCTCGATCGCCGCAATGCTGGTCGCGGCGGCATGCGCAAAACGTGAAAGGGCGACGATCGCATCGACCGCCGCGTCCTTGTCGAAGGGCCCTTTGCCCCGCGTCCCGGCAATGAGGGTCGCGGCCTTGGTCTCCGCCAGCATCTCGGCGGCCGTTGCGGCATCGACGGGGCCGATCCTCAAGCTCGTTTCGCCCATGACCTCGACAAGCGTTCCACCGAGCCCGACCACGACGATGGTGCCGAATTGCGGGTCGTTGCGCGCGCCGACGAGGAGCTGCACGCCTTCCTCTACCATCGGCTGAACGATGACGGCCCCATCCTGGCTTTTCCCCTCTCGGCGAAGCCTCTCGCTCAACTGCGCGAAGGCTGCCCGCACCCCTTCGGGATCGGCAACGCCGAGCTTTACGAGACCGTGCTCGGTCTTGTGAGGAAGGCTCGCTGCGATCCCCTTGAGCACGACAGGAAATCCCATTCGTTCGGCGATCTTCACTGCCTCGTCGGCATTCCGCGCCGACGCGGTTTCAATCAAGGGCACGCCGGCTTTCGCGACGATCGCCAAACGTTCGAGCTCCCCCAACCCGCCGAGAGAGTGCAGGGTGATCGGCTCCATCTTTGGTGCTTCAGGCGGGAGAGCAATTCGGAGCCAATGCGCCATCGCGGCAAGCGAAGGTCGCATTCCAAGGAGATAAGGAATGCCGTGAGGATCGAGCTTGTCGCGGACGGTCCGGTTGACGTCGCCGGGGGCGGTGTTGTTGAGGAACACGATTTTCTTGTCGTGATTTGACGCCGCTTCCAGGCAAACCTTCGCCATGTCGAGGGCGACGTGAGCGTCGGCCCCGTTTCCGCTTGGTGCGTCGAGCGCGAGCGCGATGACGCCCGCCGACGGTTCCCGAGAAAGTGCGTCGAAAATCTGCTTGAAGCGACCGGCGTCCCAGCCGAGTCCCCAGGCGTCGACGGGATTGCGCGGCCGGGAAAACTCGGGAAAAGCCGGCTTCATGGCCGCGATCGTGGAGGGGGCGAGCTCCGCAAACTTGAGCCCGATATCGCCGCCGATATCGTTCACGAGGGCGGCCTCTCCGCCCGAGACGGTGACGACGATCGCGTTTCTCGGTTCGGGAGGGGTGGCGTATCTCGAGAGGAGCATCGCGGTCTCGACCATCTCGTCGATATCGCCGGCGCGAATGATTGCATGGCGGCGGAAGAAGGCGTCGTAGACCTTATCCTCGCCCGAAAGGGCGCCCGTATGAGCCGCAACGGCGGCCCGACCGCCCTCGCTCCTTCCGACCTTCAGCGCGATGATCTTCTTGCCGCGCCGCGCGGCCTCGCTCGCCGCCTTGGCGAATCTTCGAGGGTCGCGGATCGTTTCCAGGAAGAGCATGATGACGGATACTCTGTCATCGAGGGCGACCGCGGCGAGATAGTCGGCGGCCGTGCAGACGGCCTCGTTCCCCGCAGTTATCACATAGGCAAGGCCGAGGTCCCGCGCGTCCTGGCTTATCGCGATCGCGACCGACCCGCTATGCGAGATCACCGCCGCCGGCCCCGCGTTCAAACGCGGCAGCGCACCGGCCGTCCACATGCAGACCCGATCATGCACGTTGATGAAGCCCATATTGTTGGGGCCGCAGATGGCCAAGTCCGTCGCCTTCGCGACGTCACGAAGACGCCGTTGCAACACCTCGCCGCTCGCGCTGCCGGCATCGGCGAAACCGCTCGCATTCACGATGGCGGCGCGAATGCCGCAGCGGCCCGCCTCTTCGATGACGAGGATCGTCTGCTCCGCGGCGATGGCGACGAAGACGGCGTCAGGCGTCTTCGGAAGATCGCCGAGCGAGGGATAGCAGCGCTCTCCATCAACCTCGGAGTAGCGAGGGTTGACCAGGTAGATCTCGCCGCCAAAGCGGAGCTTGCGGAGATTGTTGATGACCCGCCGCGCTGCGACCCCGGGGCGCGGCGAGGCGCCGACGATCGCGACCGATTTCGGGCAAAGAAGCTTGTCGATGTCGAAGGGCATGTCGTCCGCGCTGTCGGTTGGCGGGGCGAAATTGCGCCCCGCGCGAAGGCAAGGAGGGGAGGGTTAGGACTGGATCCAGTTCTCGAATTTGAGCGTCAGTTCGTCGTAATGGTCGACCCACCAGTTATAATCGACGAGAAGCGACACCTTTGCGTTCTCAGGGTAGGACGGCAATTGTTTCGCGAGCTTCTCATCGATGAAGTCGTATGCCTTGAGGTTGGTGGGCCCGTAGAAAAGGGCGCGCGCGAAGGCCGCCTGAGGCTCCGCACGGCCGACGAAGTCGAGGAGCTTCATTCCCCCTTGCGGGTTCGGGCAATTCCGAAGCAGGAACCAGGCTTCGACATCGCCGTTGTAGAGCGCCTGATTCCAGACGATCTCGTAAGGCGCATGACGGTTGTTGATGGAGTCGCTGGCGCGGCCATTCCACACCATGCATAGATCGACTTCCTCATCCTGCATGAACTGTTGCGGCTCCGTGCCGCTCGACCACCAGGTTTTGATGTGCGGCTTGATCTCGTCGAGCTTCTTGAAGGCGCGCTCGACATCGAGCGGATAGATCTTGGCCGGATCCGCAGGGACGCCATCGGCCATGAGAGCCGCTTCCATCGTCGTGAGACAGCGGCGCTGAAGGGAACGCGGGCCCGGAAAACGCTTCACGTCCCAGAAATCCGCCCAGGATTTCGGATGGTCGTCCCCGGGCCATTTCTTCTTGTTATAGACCATCAGCGTCGAGAGCGTGATCGCACCGATCGCGTTGCCGTAGCGGAGCTGGCCCGGCGATAGGGCCGATTTGTCGATCACCGAGAAGTCGAGCGGCGCGTTCAGGCCGAACTTGATCATCCGGGGCGTGTCGATCGAGCCGGCCTCCAGCACATCGACCTGTTGTTGCTTCGCCTGGTCCATGGCCCGGATCTTGTTGAAATCGTAAGGCGCAATGTATTGCACCGGAACGCCGGTCTTTTGCGTCCATGGTCGGAAGAAGGCCGTCTCCATCGCTTCTTGCCAGGCGCCGCCCCAACCGAGTGTGGTGACGGGCTTCTCGGAGGCCGCCGCCGCATACCCGCCGAGCATTTCGAACGACGAGTTCAAGAGAGCCGAACCGGCGGCCGCCTGCCCGAAACGACGAAGGAAGGCGCGACGATCGAGATGTCGTGTCTCCTCGAGGATCTGCCTCAAAGTTACGAGTGCGTATTCGGTCTCCCTATCGGCCATGTTTCCTCTCCTGCGAACCGAATGAAATAGACGTTGTCGAGCCTCCGCTAGCCTCGCACGGCAACTCTGGTGACGCGGGTGCGACGGCCGGCCAGCATGACCGTCACGAGACCCAGAACGGCAAGCACGGTGACCGAAGTGGTTGCGGCGGCAAGGGAGGGGTCGATCGCCACTCGCACGCCCTCCCAGAGCTTCACCGCGAGCGGCTTCTCCAACGTGCCGAGCACGAACATGGCGATGAGCAACTCTTGCGCCGACTGCATGAAGGCGAACACCGCGCCGACGATGATGCTCGGTGCGATGAGAGGAAGAGTGATGCCGAGAACGGCCCGGAACGGAGAGGCGCCGTGGATGGTGGCGGCGCGCTCGAGGTCGCGATCATAGCCGCGAAGGCCGGCGACGACGTTGATGACAACGAAGGGAATGCCCGAGACCGTGTGCGCGAAGGCAAGGCCCGGAACCGTGTTCAACAACCCAAAGGGCACGTAATAGAGATAGATCGAGATCGCTTTGATGATCGGCGGAGTGACAAGAGCGGCGAGCACCAGTGCATTCACAAATCCTTGCCCGCCTTTGAGATGGCGCGAGAGCGCGAAGGCGGCGGGCACGCCCAGCAGCGTCGACAGCAAGGCCGTCAAGGCGCCGACCTGCAAGGTGAGCAAGAAGGCATCGATCCATTCCCAACTCGAGAAGATCGTCCGGTACCAGCGCAGCGACAGGCTCGGAGGCGGAAAGGAAAGGAAGTCGACCGAGCTGAATGAGATGAGAACGACGACGAGCACCGGGAAGAGCAGGAAGATCAGCACGGCGCCGGCGAAGCCGTTCACCGCGATCGCTCCCGTCGTCTTCATCGCGCCATTCCTCCGAGCATGCGATCGAGCCGAAAGAAGCGGCTATAGACCAAGAGGAGGCTCGTCGTGACGATGAGGAGAAGCACGCCCGCGGCACTCGCAAGCGGCCAGTCGAGCAGATCGCTCGCGATCACCATGATGGTTTGCGAGATCATCGTCTGCTCAGGACCGCCGAGAAGGGCGGGCGTGACGTAGAAGCCGAGCGCCGACACGAACAGGAGAAGGCAGGCGGCATAGACCCCGGGCAGGCTGAGCGGCAGGAAGACTGTCAGGAAGGCCCGCCAGGGACTGGCCCCATGAATGGTTGCCGCATCGATAAGGCGCCGATCGATGCGGATCATCGTGCTGAACAAGGTGAGGATCGTCAGCGGCAGCAAGATCTGAATCATGCCGATCGAAACGCTGAAAAGATTGTAGAGCAGCGGCAAGGACGATTGGCTAAGCCCAATCCCCATGATGAGCTGATTGATGAGGCCGTGCCTGCCGAGCAGGATCATCCAGGAATAGCTGCGCACGATAAAATCCAGCCAATAGGGCAGGACGACGAGGATCAGGAGAATGGCGCGAGTTCGAGGTTTGGCGATGGTGAGCACATAAGCGACCGGATAGCCGAGGATCAGGCATCCGATCGTCGTGATCACGCAGATCTTCAACGTCGTCATCAAAACCTTGAGGTAGATCGGAGAGGTGAGGATCGCGGCGTAAGGTTGCAATCCGCGCTCGGCGAAACTCTGCCAAATCATCCACGCCGTCGGAAAAACGAAAAAAACCGCTATCCACAAAAGCATTGGTGCGAGCAGCAGAAGGCCGAGCGGATTTCGTCCCTGTTCCGAAAGGCTCCTGGTCCATCCGGCTGGACGGGCGGGATAAGCAGGGAGGGGGTTCACGCTCATGGCGATGCACCCGTCTCGGGTGCCGCAAGCGCACGCGATCGTTCAGCCGGCCAGGCAAGCACGACTTGGCTGCCGATCTCGATCCCTTCAGCCTGGGAGCGGGGCGCGCGCACGACGACGGAATGTTCACCCACCATCGCGGTGACCTTGAAGCTTTCGCCAAGAAAGAGCACCTCGCGAACAACCGCGGACGTGGTGACGCTTTCGCGCGACGTTGCTTCGGATGAGCAGATCCTCATGTCTTCCGGCCGGATGAACACCAGCACCTTGCTGGCGCGCGTGTGAGGAGCGCCCGTCCGCGGCACGGCGATCACCCGCCCGTTTGCGATCCGCACCGCATGAGCTCCCGCCTCGTTCGATACCACCTCACCCGGCAGGAGATTGGCCCCGCCGATGAAATCCGCGACGAAGGCGTCCGTTGGCGCCTCGTACACGTTGCGAGGGGAGCCCATCTGGACGATTCGGCTGTCGCGCATGACCACAACGAGGTCGGACATGGTGAGCGCTTCGGCTTGATCATGCGTCACATAGACGAAGGTGGACCCGATGCGTCGATGGATTTCCTTGATCTCGCCTTGCAAGCGTTCACGCAGCTTCTTGTCGAGTGCGCCGAGCGGCTCGTCCATCAGTAACAGCCTCGGGCGCGAAACCAAGGCTCGCGCCATGGCGACACGCTGTTGCTGACCCCCGGAAAGCTCCCGCGGATAACGCGCTTCAAGCTTGGCGAGCCCGACCAAGGCGAGGCTTTCGGCGACACGCGCCGCGAGCGCGTCGCGTCCCAGGCGATCACGCATGCGCAGCGGATAGGCGACGTTCTCGAACACGGTCATGTGCGGGAACAGCGCGTAGGATTGAAAGACCATGCCGATATTTCGGCGATGGGGCGGGAGGGTGGCGACCGGTCGGCCATCGAACGCGATGTTGCCGACGTCCGGAAGCAGGAACCCCGCGATCAGATTGAGCGTCGTCGTCTTTCCCGAGCCGCTGGGTCCTAAGAGCGTGACGAAGCTGCCGGCCGGAATGGTCAGGCTGATGTTGTCGACAGCACGAGTGACCCCG
>JAFBAK010000315.1 GCA_019247795.1 Hyphomicrobiales bacterium
AGGGCGCCGTAGCCGGCCATCAATCGAGACGCGCGTGAGCTACTTTGATGAGAGTGAGGTTCCGAATTGGAGCATCTTTGGAACCCATGGCCACAAATCTCTCAAATAAAAATGCTCCCGACGATATCGTTCAGCGCCTGCGACAGCGGGCTCAACGGCACCATCCGTCCTTGCAAAGCGAACTTCTTGCGATCGTCGAGGAAGCAATCCGGCGCGAGCAAGAGCTGAGTCCGGCCGAATTGCTGGCGGAGGTCCGCCGGCTCGGTCTTCAAACGCCGGCCGACTCCCGCACTATCATTCGAGCCGACCGTGACCGGTGTTAAGGTCGTGGACGCATCCGCACTGGCCGCCTGATATTCGCGGAACCAGACGCGGAGGTGGTCGCCAATCGGCTCGAGAGTGCACGATTGGCGGCACCCTCATTGCTCGAGTTCGAATTGGCCAATGTTTGCTTGACCAAAATTCGGCGCCGGCCAAACCGCCGGTAGGCATTACGCTCCGCTTTCCAGGCGGCCAACCGGCTGAGAGTGGAAACTGTCGCTGTCGACATTGCCGCTACGCTGGACCTTGCCGAGACAGCGGGCCTGACCGCCTATGACGCAAGCTATCTCTGGCTTGCCCGCGTGCTGGGAGCCGAGTTGGTTACGCTCGACCGGAAATTGGCGGCGGCCTCGGTGTGACACTCGGATTGGAGTGATGCCGCGCGGAATTTGGCAGGCGGTGGATCACAGCGTAGGTTTCACCGCGATACCTGCTTCAACCGATTTCACCGGCTCTCTTCCATGAATCCGACCTTTTCGAACCTGACGACCTCGATCTTCGAGGTCATGTCGCGGCTCGCGCGCGAGCATCAGGCGGTCAATCTCGGGCAGGGTTTCCCGGATGATCCGGGGCCTGAGGACGTGCGCCGCAAAGCGGCCGAGGCCGTGATCTCGGGGTGGAACCAGTATCCGCCGATGATGGGCCTCCCCGAGCTTCGCCAGGCGGTCGCCGCGCATTACACGCATCACCATGGCATCGGCTTCGACCCGGATGCCGAGATCATGATCACCTCGGGCGCGACCGAGGCGATCGCGGGCGCGCTTCTTGCGCTGATCACGCCGGGCGACGAGGTGATCCTCTTCCAGCCGATGTATGACGCTTATCTGCCGCTCGTGCGGCGTGCCGGGGGCGTGCCCAAGCTCGTGCGCTTGTCCCCACCCCAGTGGCGCTTCGACGAGACCATGCTGCGCGAGGCGTTCTCGCCGAAGACCAAGGTCGTGCTCTTCAACAACCCCTTGAATCCGGCGGGCATCGTCTATTCGGCCGAGGACCTCGATCTCCTGGCGCGGTTCTGCGCCGAGTTCGACGCCGTCGCGCTTTGCGACGAAGTCTGGGAGCATGTCGTTTTCGACAATCATCGCCACGTTCCCCTGATCTCGCGTCCGGGGATGCGCGAGCGCACCGTGAAGATCGGCTCGGCCGGCAAGATTTTCTCCCTCACCGGCTGGAAGGTGGGCTTCGTCTGCGCGGCTCCTGCCTTGATGCGTGTGCTCGCGAAGGCGCATCAGTTCATCACCTTCACGACGCCACCCAATCTGCAGGCCGCGGTCGCTTATGGACTGGGCAAGGAAGATGCCTATTTTATCGAGATGCGTCAGGGCTTCGCCGCCAGTCGCGACCGGTTCTCGCGAGGGCTTTCGCGCCTCGGGTTGAAAGTGCTTCCTTGCGAGGGCACCTACTTCCTCAACCTCGACATCGCCCCCTTGGGCGAAAGCGATGACGCCGCCTTCTGCCAGCGTCTCGTCAAGGAACGCGGTGTGGCGGCGATCCCGGTTTCCGCGTTTTACGAGGAAGCGCCGGTCAAGACCGCCGTGCGCTTTTGCTTCGCCAAGACCAACGCCACGCTCGATGCGGCGCTCGAGCGGCTCGGGAAGGGCCTATGAGCGAAAACCGCCCGCCCTTGACCCTGAGCCTGCCTTGGTCGAGAAGCTCGAGCCCGGAGCCTGACCCATGAACGAACCTGCCGGTTTGCAAGCGAAGGGCCGGGAACAAGGCCGAACTCGAGATCCCGGTCAAGATCCCGGTCAAGATCACGGTGTCGCGCCGCGCCATCGCACGGTCGCCGTCAATGTCGGCGGCGTGATCGTCGGCGGCGGCGCGCCGATCGTCGTGCAATCGATGACGAACACCGACACCGCCGACGCGGAAGCTACCGCGCGGCAGGTGGCGGCGCTCGCGCGCGCCGGCTCCGAGATCGTGCGCATCACGGTCGATCGCGACGAGGCGGCCGCCGCCGTCCCGCGCATTCGCGAGCGCCTCGCGCAAATGAAGGTCGAGGTGCCGCTCGTCGGCGATTTCCACTATATCGGCCATAAGCTTCTGGCCGAGCACCCAGAATGCGCGGCCGCGCTCGACAAATACCGCATCAATCCGGGAAATGTCGGCTTTCGCGAGAAGCGGGACCGGCAATTCGGCGCCATCATCGAGATGGCCGCGAAATACGAGAAGACGGTCCGCATCGGGGCGAATTGGGGTTCGCTCGATCAGGAGCTCCTGACCCACTTGATGGACGCGAATGCGCGCTCGGCGGCGCCCAAGACGGCACGCGCCGTGACACATGAGGCGATGGTGCAATCCTGTCTTCTTTCGGCGGGTCGCGCGGAGGAGATCGGGCTGTCGCGCGACAAGATCATCCTTTCCGCCAAGGTCTCCGCCGTACAGGATCTGATCGCGGTCTACCGCATGCTCGCGCAGCGTTCCGATTATGCGCTCCATCTTGGCCTCACCGAGGCTGGCATGGGCTCGAAGGGGATCGTCGCCTCCTCCGCCGCCATGGGTGTGCTTCTGCAAGAAGGCATCGGCGACACCATTCGGGTCTCGCTCACGCCCGAGCCGGGCGGCGACCGCACGCTCGAGGTGAAGGTGGCGCAAGAGCTTTTGCAGACGATGGGGTTTCGCACCTTCGTCCCGCTCGTTGCCGCGTGTCCCGGGTGCGGACGCACCACCTCGACCGTGTTCCAGGAGCTCGCGAAGGACATCCAGGATTGGATATCGAGCTCGATGCCCGCGTGGAAGACGCGCTACCCCGGTGTCGAGGCGCTCAATGTCGCGGTGATGGGATGCATCGTCAACGGGCCTGGCGAATCCAAGCACGCCGATATCGGCATCTCGCTTCCAGGCACGGGCGAGCAACCGACCGCGCCCGTCTTCATCGACGGCGCCAAGGCGGCGACCTTGCGCGGACCAACCCTCGTTAACGACTTCAAAGCCATCGTCGGCGATTATATCGAGCGGCGCTTCGGAAAAGGGGACAGCAATGCCGCTTCGCGCCGCGCCTCTTGATGCCGAAACAAGCGATGCTGTCGCCTCGGCCCTGCGCACGCTCGCGGCCGAGCGCGAGGGGCTCGAGGCGTTGTCCTCGGCGCTCGCCGGAAATCTCGGCCAGGGGCTGAAACAAACCGTCAAGCTCATCGGCGCCTCGAAAGGCCGGGTGATCGTTTCCGGCATGGGTAAGTCCGGCCATGTCGGGCGAAAGATCGCCGCCACCTTGGCGTCGACCGGCACACCCGCCTATTTCGTCCACCCTGCCGAGGCGAGCCATGGCGATCTCGGCATGATCCAGCCGGTCGATGTCGTCCTCGCGCTCTCCTGGTCGGGCGAGACGGCGGAGCTTGCCGATCTCCTCTCCTATTCGCGGCGCTTCCGCATCCCGCTCGTCGCGGTGACGTCGGAGCGCGGCTCGACGCTCGCGAGCGAGGCCGACATCGTGCTCGTGCTGCCCAAGGCGCGCGAAGCCTGCCCGAACCGCCTCGCGCCCACCACCTCCACGACGCTCCAAGTGGTGCTCGGCGACGCGCTCGCCATCGCGCTTCTCGAGGCGCGCGGCTTCTCGGCGCGGGACTTCCGCGTATTCCATCCCGGCGGACAGCTCGGCGCACAGCTCAGGCACGTGCGCGAGGTGATGCATGGAGGCGACCAATTGCCGCTTGCGTTCGAGAACGCGACGATCGCGGAGGTCATCGCGGTCATCTCCGCGAAAGGCTATGGCTGCGCCTTCATGCTCGATGGCGACGGCAAGCTCGCCGGCATCATCACGGACGGCGATCTGCGCCGCCATGCCGGCCTTCCGCCGAAGACGCGGGCCGCCACCATCATGACCCGGACGCCGCGCACCGTCTCGCCGGAGGCGCTGCTCGCCGAAGCCCTGGAGATCATGGAAACAGCCAAGATCAACGTGCTCGTGATCGTCGAGGACGAGCGGCCGATCGGCCTCGTGCATCTCCTCGATCTCTTGCGCAAGGGCGTCGCCTAACGGCCTTTCAGCCTCCCCAGCCACAATGGCCTCGGGACGTCCCGGACGGTGCGTTCGACCGGGAAGATTCGCTCGAGCCACAAAGTGATGGAGTTTCGGTCAGGCTTTTTGTCCGGGCCGGACCACGAGGACCGCAGAATGCGCTTTTGCTATCTGGTCACTTTCGAGAACCCTTCGCCGCAAGCAAGGCTCAGCGCTTCCGATAAGTCCAGGATCGCAACGCTCATCGCCGCGACGCCGGCGATGCGGCACGCCGAGATGCACACGCCCGCCATCGCGACCGACATCTACACGGCCGATGGCCCCTCCCCGCAGCTCGCGTTGCAGCTCTATTTCGACGACCTCCTCGAACTCGAAGCCGCGATCGGACCGAAAGGCTATCTGCAGGCGCTCGCGGTCGGGCCCTCTTGGCCGAGCCTCGCGGGCGCGAAGGCGAACCAGCAAGCGATGTATGTGCGTCATTTCCCGATTACGGAAGCGCCGGCGAGGACGGAGCCGAGATGCAGCTTCCTTGTCCACTATCCGGGGCCGGCCGAAGACTTCAATCGCTGGTTCGCCCACTATGTCGCGAGCCATCCGCCGATCATGCGGCGCTTTCCCGATATCCGACACATCGAGATTTTAAGCCGCGTCGATTGGGTCGACGCCATGCCGTTCGAGCGCGTCTCGCATATGCAGCGAAACCGCGTCGTCTTCGACAGCCCCGACGCGCTCACCGCGGCGCTGCAATCTCCTGTGCGTCACGAGATGCGTCAGGATTATCATCGCTTTCCGCCATTCGAGGGCGGGAGCTTTCATTTCCCCGCCCTCACCGAAACCATCGCCCCGGCACGCGCGCGTTGAGCGGTTCAGCGTCCCGACAAGGAGAGCCCCATGGATTTGCGATTATCCGGCCGTTGCGCGCTCATCACCGGCGCTTCGAAGGGCATCGGCTTTGCGAGCGCCAAGCTTCTGGCGCAAGAGGGTTGCGATGTCGTGCTCGTCTCGCGCAGGAAACAGGATCTCGAACGCGCCAAGGCCGAGATCGCCGCTGCCGCGCCGAAGGCGCGCATCGAGATTGCCGCCCATGACGTTTCCAAGGACGACACGGTACCGAGGCTCGTCGAGCGCTTCGGGGAGGCGACCGACATCCTGGTGAACAATGCGGGCGCGATCCCGGGCGGCACCCTCGCCGACATCGATCAGCAGCGCTGGCGCGACGCCTGGGAGCTCAAGCTTTTCGGCTATATCGGCATGACACGGGCCTTCCACGCCAGGATGGCGGCGCGAAAGAGCGGCGTCATCGTGAACGTGATCGGCGCGGCCGGCGAGCGGGTGAGCGCGTCCTACATCGCCGGCTCGACCGCGAATGCGGGGCTCATGGCCTTCACGCGAGCGCTCGGCGCGGCGAGCCCGGCTCACGGCGTGCGGGTCGTCGGCATCAACCCTGGCCCCGTTTCGACGGATCGGCTCGAGACCTTGCAGCGAGGGCGCGCAAAGAGCCTTCTCGGCGATCCCGAGCGCTGGCGCGAGATGCTCGCCGATCTGCCCTTCGGGCGCGCCGCGACACCGGACGAGATCGCCGCCATGGTGGCGTTCCTCGCTTCCGATCTTTCAGCCTACACCACCGGCACGATCGTCACGATCGATGGGGGGCTCAGTCATAAGGGGTGAGCCGCGAGCCGTCGGGAGTGAGGGGTGAAGACCGAGCCGTCAAGATCGATGCGAGGGCGGGCCGGCGTTCGGTGCGGGAAATGGTCCGGTTGCTTGCAGGGAGCCGTTTTTCCTTGCTTCAGAGCCATGCTTTCGGCAAAGGAGCGTGTGCGTCGCTTAGGAGTGTAGCTCAATCGGCTAGAGCACCGGTCTCCAAAACCGGGGGTTGGGGGTTCGAGTCCCTCCACTCCTGCCAAAAACGTCGGCGCACCGCCCGTCAGGCAGCGATCTTTCCTTGCGGCGCTTCAGCCGCGAGCACCTGCACTTGCACTGGGTTCCGGTCGGCCTCGAGCCCGCCAACTTGGCGTTGCGATCCGTGATTCTTGTCACCCCTTTGTGACTTGCCACCGCAGGCCTTGCTTAGCTAGCCAGCGCTCTCAACAGGGGCATGCCGGCAAAGGGGCAAGTCGATGACGTATGTTGCCGTTGCAATATTGGCGATTGTCGCCGCCATTGTTTTTCCACGTCTTTCGTTCGGCGAACGCCTCGGCCTGAAGGGGACGCGCCAAATCGAGATTGCGCGCGGTTTTCTGGTATTGGCGGCGATCGTCGCCGTGTTCGAAACGAGCGTGATCCGCGTCCCGGCGGACCAGGTCGGTATCGTTCGTAAGCTTTATGGATTCGCAAATCTTCCAGATGGTCGCTTGATCGCGACGAATGGGGAAACCGGATATCAGGCTGAGGTCATTTCGCCCGGCACCTTCCGGCTTGTCCCCTTTTTCAACGTCGTCAATACGCTCGAATACTTTCCGCTCGTGACGGTTCCGCAGGGATTTTATGGCCGCGTCGTGGCGCGTGACGGCGTGCCCCTTCCGGCCGGTCAGATCATGGCGGATGCCTGGCCGGAGCAGGACTATCAAAGATTTCTCGATGCCGAGTATTTCCTCACCCATGACGGACAGAAAGGGCTGCAGCTCAGCGTGCTCAAGCCCGGCGTCTACCCGCTGAATCTTGCCCTGTTCGAGGTCAGGATCGGTTACGTCAAGAATGGCAAGGATACGGTCCGCAGCAACGATGACATCTACAGCCTGCGTGGCTTTACGCAGGAAGACACTCCGCTCGATACCTCCATCACGCGAGTGCCGGCGGGCTCCGTCGGGGTGGTGCGTTCATCCGTGCAAGGCAAGGGGATCGATTGCACGCCCATCACCGCAAAAACGGATAAGGATGGACTCGAGGCCGATTTGGTCCCGCAAGGATGCAAGGGCATCTGGGCGGACTCGCTTCCGCCGAACGATTATTATCTGAACCGGGACGCTTATGACGTGACGTTCGTTTCCACGCGCGTCACGGCGCTGGAGTTCAAGGGCGGGTTCACACGCCGTTACATCGACCTGAAAGTGGACAGCAAGGGTGACTTCACCCAATCGGAGCGGACCCAATCCTTTCCCAAGCCGAGCGACTCCGCGGATACGGCGATCAACACGAAAATCGAGGGCTGGGAAATCCAGCAGGAGCTGCGCGCTGTCGTGCAGATCACGCCCGAGCATGCACCGATCGTCGTCGCGGCTGTCGGGGGGCAATCGGAGGTGGATGAGCGTATCGTGGTGCCGTCGATCAGGTCGCACGTGCGTAACGTCTACGGCGGCTCGATCCAAGTCCAACAGATCGATGACAAGGGCGCTGTCGCGGCGATTACCCGCCCCACGCGCGTTCTCGACACGGTCGAAAACCGACCGGTGCTCGAGAAAGCAATTCTCGAACGCATGCAGCTGGATGGACGACGCGCGGGGGTGGACGTCAAGGAGATTCGCCTGGGCGAATCGGTCATTCCTCCGGAGTTGCTGCTCGCTCGCCAACGTGAGCAGCTCGCCGGTCAGTTGAAACTGGCCTTCATCCAAGAGCAAACCGCTCAAGAGCAGCGTCAAAAGACCGAACAGGCGCGCGCCACCGCCAACCAGCAAAGCGATCTCGTCACCGCCCAAATCGGTGTCCAGACCGCGAAGCTCCTGCAGGACAAGAGAGCCGCGGAAGGGCACGCCGAGCGGTTGTTTCTGGAGGAACAAGCCGCGGGCCAGACGGCGCAAGCCAATGTGCTGGGAAAGGATAGCGTGCTGCGTCTACAGCAAATGAGGCTCGTAATCGATCTCCTTGCCGACCATCCCGATATTTTGAAGAACCTCAATCTTCCGCAGGTTTTTGTCACCGGCGGCAACGGCCTCGAAGCGGCCGCCGCGATATTCGGGACCATGACGCAGCAAGGGGCGGGCGGCGCGGCGGACGCCGTGAAAAGATAGAGCAAGCTGCAGGTCGTCGGAAAGCTCGGACGGCGCATCTGCGCGACATCCGGGGTCAACTTTCTTTCGCCACCCAGATCAGAACCGATAGCCGATCCGGGCGCCGAGAATGCTTATCCCTTGATTTGAGCCGCAATTCGACAGCGTGCCGCTGCCGTTCGAGATGTGATCGAAGGTCGCCATCACGCTCCAATTCTCAGTGAGCTGATAGCCGAGGTCCCAGCTCACATGATAAAGTGCCCTGCAGCCGAGCTTGTTGCGGTGCAGATCACCGTCATGGCCCTGGATCTGCCCGTCGTGGATGGCCCCGCCCAACGCAAAATCGGCGAAGATTTTGTCGTAGTATACGGTCCACATCGGGCCGGCGTAGATGTAATTCGTGCCACCCGCGAGATTTCCGGTTCCCCCGACCTGCAAATGGGGGATCAGATAATCGGCCCATCCGTCGACGTGAAAAGGCTTCGGCGTGACGATCTCGGCGTTGATGTTCGCATCGCCCTTTTCCGGACCCCAGGTCGACACGAAGCCGCCCGCCCTAAATTCCCAGCCCGAAAGGAATGAGCCCACCGGTGCGGCGTAGACGGGCGTTGGTGATTGCGCCAAATCCGCCGCGTTCGCAGCCTGTGCGCCGAGCAGGATGACCAGCGGCGCAGCCGCCAATCTGCCAGGGAGCATCCCTCGCCCTTTCAAAACTATTGGTCCGCGGTCGACGCTCTACACGAATCAAACGCATTTTCGCCATGATCGGTCAAGTCACAAGGGCTTTTCCGGATTGACGCCCCGGCTTCCACAAGTTTCGCCATGGTGACGAGCGCAGCCGACCGACCCTATGATCGATCCGCAACGCACATCCTAAGGCTGGCAGACCCGCGACGCTCCATTCTCGAACGCCATTTCCTCCTTTGCCGCTCTTGCCAACCTTGCCTCGTCAACTTTGCCCCGTCGTCAAACTTTGCCCTTGGCGAAGAGGCCGGACGTCGATATATAATTGTTGGAGGCGGCGCGCGGCCAGGAGGTCCCGCGCCCCCTTCGTTTTGGGCGGTCGCAAGTCTCATCTTGGCGTAAAGCGCAAAGCGAGGGTCGCGCCCGAGCGCCGGCCGGCTTCGAAATGCATCGTCGATACTTCCTAAGTATCTGGCGACGCATGATCTTCCCGGAAACATGGTTTTCATTTCCCGGGCTACGCTTTAGGATCGCGAGATGGAAAACCCGGTTCAGTTCCTGCAAGAAGTCCGCGCCGAAGGCGCCAAGGTCACTTGGCCGACGCGCAAGGAAACCCTCGTGACGACGGGTGGCGTCTTCGTGATGGTGCTCGCGGCTTCCGCCTTCTTCTTCCTCGCCGACCAGGTGCTGCGCCTGTTCGTCGGCCTCATCTTAGGGATCGGACGCTAAAGCCATGGCGGCGCATTGGTACATCGTTCACGCCTATTCCAACTTCGAGAACAAGGTCGCCCAGTCGATCAAGGATCAGGCTGCGCAGCGGGGACTCTCGGACAAGTTCGAGGAGATCCTCGTGCCCATGGAAAAGGTCGTCGAGGTGCGGCGCGGCAAGAAAGTCGATGCCGAGCGCAAATTCTTTCCGGGTTATGTGCTCGTGAAATGCGAGCTTACGGATGAGATCTTCCACCTCATCAAGAACGTGCCGAAAGTGACCGGCTTCCTCGGGGCCGACAAGAAGCCCCATCCGATCTCCGAACGCGAAGCGATGCAGATCAAGGGGCAGGTGCAAGAGGGCGTCGAGCGCCCGAAGCCGTCGGTGCATTTCGACATCGGTGAGCAGGTGCGGGTCTCCGATGGCCCGTTCGCCACGTTCAACGGCACGGTCGAGGAAATCGATGAAATCCGCGCGCGCCTCAAGGTCGCGGTGTCGATCTTCGGCCGCCCGACGCCCGTCGAACTCGAATACGGGCAGGTCGAGAAGCTTT
>JAFBAK010000331.1 GCA_019247795.1 Hyphomicrobiales bacterium
GGCGATGATCGCGTCCCACCGCATGGTGATGCGTGATGGTGCCGCCCGCCGCGATGAGCGCATCGCTCGCGGCTTCCTTGATCGCGCGCCATTGCTCGAGCAAGGCTCCATGACGGCCGAGCGCGTGGAAGGAAAAGTAGGGTGCCGGACCATCCGGATAGACATGGGTGAAGCGGCAGGTGACCTCACCGTCGATTCCCGTCGCTTCGCGGATGGCGCGCTGCGTTGCTGATTTCACCTCATCGTGAAAGCTCTCGAAGCGCTCCCAGGTGATCGATGTCTCGAAAGTGTCGTTGATGATCGCCGCCGGCGTGAGAAACTCGCGCGCGAAGGGCATGCGGATGAAGGCGTTGCGCCACAACCCCGCCGCGCCCTCGAGATGAGCTTCGGCTCCGCCGGTCTCGGCGACACCGCCGTGATCGGCGCAACATTCGAGCGCGCGCTTCATCCAGCTGTCGAGGGGATGGTCACCCGATTCGAAGGCAAGCACGAGGATCGCGACGGACCCGTCCGCCGCCCCCGTATTGTAGGCCTCGGCCGGATCGAGGATCCGACAATTCGACGGATAAAGCCCGGCCTGCGCGATGGCGCGCACGGCGCGCGCGGCCGTGAAGAAACTCTTGAAGGCCACGGAGGCGCCCGCACGAAACGAGGGCTTGGCCTGAAGCCGCATCCAGGCTTGCGTGATGATCCCGAGAATGCCTTCCGAGCCCATGAACAGTCGATCGGGGCTTGGTCCGGCGCCCGATCCCGGAAGGCGGCGCGTCTCGAGCACGCCTTTCGGGGTGACTATGCGCAGGCTCTCCACGAGATCGTCGATATGCGTGTAGAGCGTCGCGAAATGCCCGCCGGAGCGCGTCGCGATCCAGCCGCCGAGCGTCGAATAAGCGAAGCTTTGCGGAAAATGCCGAAGGGTAACGCCGTGCGGCTTCAGCTGCGCTTCAAGCGCGGGCCCAAAGACCCCGGCCTCGATCCTAGCCGCGCGCGAGGTCGCGTCGACCTCGAGGACACGGCCGAGATGACGCAGATCGATGGTGATCGCGGCTTTGCGCACGTCGTCACGACGATGCTCGACGCCTCCGCACACGCTCGATCCCCCGCCGAAGGGTGTGAGCGAAGCGCCGATGCTCGCGGCCCAATCCATCACCGCCGTGATTTCCTTTTCGTCACGCGGGTAGGAGACGATATCGGGCGCGCATTCATACTGACCGAGCATGGCGCGCACGTAATCCGGAAAGGACTTTCCAAAGCTATGAGCGGCGCGGTCGTAGGGCTCGCTCGTGCAAATGTTGGAGAGCGAGACCGGCGGCTTCACGCGCGGTTCCGGGAGAGCGAGGTCTTCGAGGCGCGGCACGGCGATCGTGTCGAAGCTCGGTCGGCCGAATTTCTCGCGATACCGGCCGAGCACGAAATCGCGCTCGTCATCGCTCATCGCCTCGCCTTCACGGCCCCAGCCATAGGCTTTCAGTCTGGCGAGGCTCATGGTGTCACTCCTTGCAAGAATTACGGTGACAGTGCACTTAATTCACACGATGGTCATTTGGTATAATAAGGAAAGCGACCGCGTGAATTAAGTGCACCGTCACCGTAATTCTCTCACTCCTTCGAGGTTTGCGGCAAGGACACGCGCGACGTGGATGGCATCGCGGCCGCCGCCGTCGGCAATCTGATGACGGCAGGAGGTGCCGTCCGCGACGATGATGGTGTCCGGCGAAGCCGCTCGCACGGCGGGCAGAAGCGTAAGCTCGCCCATCGCCTTCGATACGGAAATCGTCTTCGCATCATAGCCGAAGGCGCCGGCCATGCCACAGCAGCTCGAGGCCACGACCTCGACTTCGAGGCCCGGCACCAGCTTGAGCGCGTCCGTGACCGTCAGGTCGATGCCGAAGGCCTTCTGGTGACAATGCGTGTGCAGCAGCGCCTTGCGCTTCGAGGGCGCGAAGGCGAGCTTCAAGGCGCCCGCCTTCGCTTCGGCGACCAGAAACTCCTCCAGGAGCACGGTCCTCGAGCCGACCTTTTTGGCGGGCTCGCCCATGCTGAGCGCCAGGATCTCGTCGCGAAAGCTCAAGAGGCAAGAGGGTTCGAGGCCGATGATCGGCACGTCTCTCTCCGCGAAAGGAAGGAGTGCCTCGAGCGATCGCGTCGCCTCATGGCGCGCCTTGTCGATGTCGCCCGTCGAGAGAAAGGTTCGCCCGCAGCACAATGGCCGAGACGAGCCGTCCTCGGCTTTTGGCAAATGCACGCGATAGCCTCCGGCAACGAGCACTGTGAGCGCCGCGGAAATCGTCTCGGGCTCGAAGTAGCGATTGAAGCTGTCGGCGAAGAGCACGACCTCGCGCCCGCTTTCAGGTCCCACCGCCTTCGCGGGCTCACGGAAGAAATCACGGCGCCAGACGGGCAGGGGGCGTTCCGCCGCGAAGCCCGCGACCCATTGCGAGAGGCGTGCCGCGCCGGGCAGGCGATCTCTCGCGTTCATCAGCCAGGCGAAACGGGACGCAATGGGCGCGTAGCGCGGCAGATTACCCACAAGCCGGTCGAAAAGACTGAAGCCCTTGCGCCTCGCGCGCGCCGCGTCGACCTCGATCTTCATGCGCGCCATGTCGACGCCGGTCGGGCATTCGCGCTTGCAAGCCTTGCAGGAGACGCAAAGCTCGAGCGCTTGGGCCATCTCGTCGGAGGCGAGCGCTTCCTTGCCGAGCTCGCCCGAAAGGGCGAGGCGAAGCGTGTTGGCGCGTCCCCGCGTGACATGCTGCTCGTCGCGCGTGACGCGATAGGAAGGGCACATGGCCCCGCCTTCGAGCTTGCGACACGCGCCGTTGTTGTTGCACATCTCGGCAGCGCCCTGAAATCCGGCCGCGCCGCCCGGATATTCCGACCAGTCGAGAACAGGTCGCAGCGTCGCGCAACGATAGCCCGGCGGGTAGCGAAAAAGCGCGCGATCGTCGAATTTCGGCGCATGCACGATCTTGCCGGGATTCATCAACCCCGCCGGGTCGAATATGTCCTTCACCTCCTCGAAGGCGCGCGTGAGCCGCGTCCCGAACATCGCCTCGTGGAACTCGGAACGCACGAGCCCATCGCCATGCTCGCCCGAATGGGAGCCCTTATAGGCGCGAACGAGGGCGAAGGCCTCTTCGGCGATGGCCCGCATCGCCTTCACATCCTTCTCGAGCTTGAGATTGAGGATGGGACGCACATGGAGGCAACCCTCCGAGGCATGCGCATACCACGTGCCGCGCGTGCCGTGCTTTGCGAAGATCTCGGTGAGTTTTTGCGTATATTCGGCGAGCTTCGGCAGCGGGACGGCGCAGTCCTCGACGAAGGAAACGGGTTTTCCTTCGCTCTTCATCGACATCATGATGTTGAGGCCGGAGGTGCGAAGGTCGGCGATCGCGGCCTGCAAAGCCGGATCGAGCACGTCGACAACGCCGCCCCATTTTCGGCGCTCGCGATCCCAGCCGAAGCCGAGATCGCCCATCAGCTCGTGCAGGTCTTTCAGCCGCTGAAGATTCTTGGCGTCGCTCTCGGCAAACTCGACGATGAGGAGGGCTTCGGGCTCGCCGCGCAAGACGGCGTCGAGCGTCGGGCGAAACATGGCGATCGAGCTCGCGAGTGCGATCATCGTCGCATCGACAAGCTCGATGGCGATCGGCTTCAGGCGCACCAGATGCTGGGCCGCGTCCATCGCCTCGTGGAAGGAGCCGAAGTGGCAGACGCCGAGCGCGCGCTTGCCGAGCGCCGGCCAGAGCTTGAGCTCGATCGCGGTCGAATAGGCGAGCGTGCCTTCCGAGCCGACGAGGATATGGGCGAGATTGTTCGAGGCCGCATTCGGCAAAAGCGCATCGAGGTTGTAGCCGCCGACGCGCCGCTGCACCTTGGGAAAGCGCGCAGCGACCTCGTCGGCCTCCCGCTCCCCGATGGCGAGTAGCCGGTC
>JAFBAK010000334.1 GCA_019247795.1 Hyphomicrobiales bacterium
TCTGCGCTAACCTTAACGTGGCGCAAAAGAAACAGTTCCGGTTAAATATATGGTCAGCAAATACTTGCCGGCATAAAGTATTAATTTCGTTTATTCGCAAATACTTGTTGTCCCAGGAGTACCTCCTAATCTCCAACGCTGCCGCACATGCTTGGCTTCGTTTGGGGAGCGTGAAAGCGTCCTATCCGTGACATTCGCTCTTGGTGGGCTCCCGCACTCTGGTTGGAGCCGTGATGTTTTCGATCGCAACTTGAGAGGAATCCCTGTGTCTCAAGACTTCATCTCGGCAGTAGAAGTCCGATCACCGCAAGGTTTGTTCGCTGCTTGACCTGTCCATGGGTCTCTTCGATAGTGACCCGTCATCGGGACGAGCGTCGCAGGTTCGTGATTTTGCCTGCTGCGTGAGAGATCGTCGCCGGACATGTGCGATGCGGCTCTCGCGGGACGTGACAACCAGTGCCGCCGCACGCCAGGAGGTCACAATGTCTTCGAGTCCGGCCGCCTCGCATCACTGGACGCTTCCGGCTTCGCTTTACCGCGACCCCGAAAATTATGAGCACGAGCGCCAAGCCATCTTCGCGCAAAATTGGGCTTTGTTCACCTGGTCGAAGCGGGTCGAGAATCCGGGCGATTTCGTCTCCGGCGTATTGGCCGGCTACCCGGTTTTCGTCCTGCGCGGCGATGACGGCGTGCTGCGCGGTTTCCACAATATGTGCCGGCATCGAGGTGCGGCTCTCCTCGCATCCGAAAGCGGGGCTTGCGGCAAGCTGATCGTCTGCCCCTATCACAGCTGGAGCTATGGCCGCGAAGGGCGGCTCGTGAAGGCAACCGACTTCGGCAGCGAATTGAGCTTCGACGCGACGAATTGGGGTTTGCTCGAGATCGACGTCGCGGAATGGCGCGGCCTTGTCTTCGGACGCATCAAGCGCGGCGGTCAGGACCTGAGATCCTGGCTCGGCGCCATCGACACGATGGCCGAGGGTTATCCGCTCGAGTCGCAGAAATATTTCACCACCAAGATGCGCGAGGTCGAAGTCGATTGGAAGGCTTATGGCGAGAATTATCTCGAATGCTATCACTGCCGCGCGATGCACCCGACGCTTTGCGCGGCGATGGACATCGACCATTACACGCTCGACGTGTATCGCGAAGAGGGCTTCTTTCACCTCTACGCCCCCAAGCGCGACGGAGGGCTCACGCGCGGACTATATTTCTATCGCTTTCCCTATCTGATGCTGAACCTCTACGATTGGGGAAGCTCAATCGCCACCGTCGAGCCTTTAGGCCCGGGTCGGATGCGACACATCAACTGGTATTTCTTCCAGGATGTCTCGGCCGAGAAGGCAGAGGAGAATCAACGTTCGGCCGATTGGTCGGCACAAATCGTCACCGAGGATCTCGGCATCCTGCTCGGCGTCCAGCGCAATCTCAATGCTGGCATCTACGAACGCGGACCGCTCTCGCCGAAATACGAGCATGCGGTGAAGGGATTCCAGGACATGGTACGCGAGGCCATGGGCAACGGCGGCGGAGGGCTTCGCGTCGCGGCCGAGTAGCGAACACGGGTCACAGCGCAATCCGGAAGATCTATTCGGGCGCCCGCTTCACGGCGGGAAAGCGCGCGCGAGCCTCGAGTGCGTCGAGCGGCATATGGTTGCGGATATATTCGTGGCTCGCGTCGCGTGAAGGATGGTAATCCCAGGGGCTCAACCTGCCGATCGAGAGCGCGGAAGCGACGAGATGCCGCCGACGCTGGCTTTCGCGAACGGCGCGGTCGAGAGCAACGAGATCCCAGCGTCGGGCGACCTCATCGCGAAGGCTTGCGCGCAATTCCTGCTGCGCCGGCATTTCGGCAAGGTTCGTGATCTCGTCCGGATCAACCACAAGATCATAGAGCTGATCCGGGTCCGGCGGACTGAAGACGAATTTGTATCGCCCGCGCCGGATCATCACGATCGGCGCGATCGAGCCTTCAGCCAGATACTCGCCGAGCACCTCGTCATGTCCGCTGCTGCCGGCGAGATGCGGAACGAGGCTTCGTCCATCGAGGTCGAGCATCGGCGGCGATGCCCCGTCACGGCCGATCTCGACCAAGGTCGGCAGGATATCGACGAGCGATACCGCAGCGGCAACGCGGCGGGGCGCAAAGCCCGGCCCATGTGCGAGGAGAGGCACGCGACAGGCGTTTTCGAAGAAGCTCATCTTGTACCAGAAGCCGCGCTCGCCGAGCATTTCGCCATGGTCGCTCGTCACCAGCACCAGACTTTCCTGCGAAAGGCCGGTAGCCCGAAGGGCGTGCATGAGGCGGCCGAGGTGATCGTCGACGTAGGAAATCGCACCGTAATAGGCATGCCGCGCGCGGCGCACATCGTCCTGCGAGATTGCCACGGCATCCATGTCGCAGACATGCCAGAGCCGCTTCTCATGCGGATGAAGAGCCGCGCGACGCAAGGGTATACGCGGGAGCGGGATGTCGTCTTCGCGATAGAGCTTCCACCAGCGCTCCGGGATCGCGAACGGATCATGCGGATGAGTGAGCGAGACCACGAGGCAAAGCGGACGTTCATCGGTGCCGCGAACATGGTCGTAAATCACGCGCTCCGCCGCGAAGGCGACCTCCTCGTCGAAATCGATCTGATTGGAGCGCACGCAAAGGCCCGCGTCTGTCACCGAGCTCATATCGTGGTACCAGCTCGGCCGTGCATGGGGATGGTCCCAATCGGGGGTCCAACCGAAATCGGCCGGGTAAATGTCCGTGGTGAGCCGCTGCTCGAACCCGTGGAGCTGATCGGCCCCGCAAAAATGCATCTTCCCGGCAAGCACGGTGCGGTAGCCCGCGAGCCGAAGGTGATGCGCGAATGTCGGAATGTCGGAACGAAATTCGGCGGCGTTGTCGTAGGCGCCGGTTCGCGACGGCAGGCGGCCCGACATGAAGCACGCGCGCGAGGGCGAGCACAACGGGCTATTGCAGTAGGCGGCATCGAAGATCACGCCCTTCGTCGCGAGCGCCTCGAGATGCGGCGCTTTCGCCGGGCCGCCGTGGATCGGAAGCGCCGACGGGGTCAGCTGGTCGGCCATGACGATGAGAATATTGAGGCGTCGCGTCATTCCCCGGCGTCCCCGCATTGACTGTGATCCGTGCGGCCGGACAGAGCCCGGCCCAGCGGATCGTGGGATGTAGCAAGCCCGCTGTAAATCGGTCCACAATACCATCGAGCTATGGCCTAACCTTTTCCGACAGAAGAGAACCACTTGTCGAGGCCGGAAAGATTCGGGAGGACGGTTCAACTCCGCGGGGAGTTTCTGGAGCTTCTCGAAGCTCTTCTGCTCACAAGCGCTTTTGGCGTGCTGATGACCCCAGCCGTCACCAAGAACATGGTATTCCTTGCGCGCGATCGCCGCTACGCTTGTCGAGCGGCACTGTGGAATATGCGCGTGCTGTCCGCACAAGCCGCGTGACCCGGAATGGTGATCCGGTGTAAGCTCGGAGCAAGTTAGGCCTTGCGGCGAAATGTCGAATTTTTACGTCCGCGGAATCGTGGCCAACCTGGTAACGCTCGCAGTCCTGGTCGCCTGCCTTTTTGTTCCCGCAGGCACGCTCGATTATTGGCAAGCATGGGTCTTCGTGGCGGTGTTTGAGGGGTGCACCCAGGCGCTGGGCATCTATTTTCTCGTCCACGACCGAAAGCTCGTCGAGCGACGGATGAAGATGGGACCGGCGGCAGAGGACCGGCCGGCCCAGAAACTCATCTCAGCGCTCTTCATGCTCGGTTTTGTCGCGTTCGTGGCGCTTCCCGCGCTCGACCACCGCTTCGGGTGGTCGCCGGTCCCGCCGGTGGTGTCACTCATCGCAAGCGCGACGATCGTATTGTCGTTCGTGCTGTTTTTCGTCGTGATGAAAACAAACAGCTACGCCGCGTCCACCATTCAAGTAGAGGAGGGGCAACCCGTCGTTGCGACGGGCCCTTACGCACGTGTTCGGCACCCTATGTATTCGGGTGCGTTGCTCCTGCTCTTGGCGATCCCGCTCGCGCTCGGCTCATGGTGGACCGTTCTCCTCGTTGTGCTGTTCATCCCGGTGCTCGTTTGGCGCATCTTGGATGAGGAGAATTTTCTGCGGAAAAACTTGCCGGGCTACGAAACCTATATGCGCAGCGTAAGATATCGCCTTATTCCGTGCGCCTGGTGAGGCCGTCGCTTGCGCGTCAGCCGCTCGGCGACGCGCCGAGCTCCGCGCCTTGACGCTTGGCCAAAATGGCGTCGAGCCAATCCGGGTCCATCTCCGGAACCGAAGATAGGAGGAGCTCCGTATAGGCATGATGCGGCGGTGTGAGGACTTGTGATTTCGGGCCGCTCTCGACCACCCGGCCTTGATGCATGACCACGATCTCGTCGGCGATCGCTTTGACGGTCGCGAGATCGTGGGTGATGTAGAGATACGAGACGTTGAGCTCCTTCTGCAGCCGCAAGAGCAGCTTGAGGATTTCCTCCGCGACCAGCTGATCGAGCGCGGACGTCACCTCGTCGCAGATGATGAGCTCGGGATTGATGGCGAGCGCCCTTGCGATGCAGATGCGCTGCTTCTGTCCGCCGGAAAGCTCGCTCGGGAGCCTGTCGAGAAAGCGCTCGTCGAGCTCGATCATTCGCATGAGCTCGAGAAGGCGTCGCTGGCGCGCCGCACCCGTGAGGCCGAGATGATGCTTGAGCGGGCGCCCGAGAATGTCGCGAATGCGCCGGCGCGGATTGAGCGCCGTATCCGGCATCTGGTAGATCATTTGAATGCGCCTCAGGAGGTCCTTGTCGCGCTCCTTGAGACGTGCCGGCAGCTTCTTCCCGTCGAAGCGTATGCTGCCGGAGCTCGGCGGCAGGAGCCCGGTGATGACGCGCGCGAGCGTCGACTTCCCCGAACCCGACTCGCCCACCACCGCGACCGTGCGTCCCCGCGGAAGCTTGACGTTCACGTCATGCAGCACCTTGAAGGTGCCGTAGCTCGCATCCACGCCGGACACATCGAGCAGGATCTTTTCCCCCGCCTCCTCCTCCTTGCGCAACGAGCGCACGGCCCAGAGCGATTTCGTATACGGCATTTGCGGATTGGAAAGCATGACGCGGGTCGGGGCCTCCTCGACGAGCTCTCCATAGCGCAGCACCATCACGCGATCCGCCATCTGGGCGACCACCGCAAGATCATGCGAGATGTAGATTGCCGCGGTATCGAATTGGCGCACGATGTCCTTGATCGCCGCGAGCACCTCGATCTGCGTCGTCACATCGAGTGCGGTGGTCGGCTCGTCGAAGATGATGAGATCGGGCCGGCACGCCATGGCCATCGCCGTCATGGCGCGTTGCAATTGACCGCCCGAGACCTGATGCGGGTAGCGCAGGCCGAATTGATCGGGTGCGGGAAGGCGCAATCGCCGAAAGAGATCCACCGCATTGCGCTTGGCGTTGTCCTCAGCGGTGAGCTGATGTCCCACGACCGCCTCGACGCATTGATCGATGAGGCGATGCGCCGGGTTGAAGGATGCCGCTGCCGATTGGGCCACATAGGCGATCTTCGATCCCCAGAGGCGTCGCAGATCGCTCTCCCCGAGCTGCAGAAGATCGCGCCCGTTGAAGACCACCCGCCCAGCCGTGATGCGGCAGCCCGGCCGTGCATACCCCATGGCGGCAAGCCCGATCGTCGATTTTCCGGCGCCCGATTCGCCGATCAAGCCGAGAACCTCGCCGCGCCGGAGCGTCAGCCCGATGCCCTTGACGATCCTGTGCCAGCGCTCCTCGCTTTGGCCTTCGATGCACAGGCCTTCGATCTGAAGCAGCGTCGCGCTCTTGAGCGCGGCGTCCGTCGTGGTGCCCGCCGACGAAAGCTGCGCCTCGGCTTCTTTAATGCTCATCCCTCAACCCACTCGTTTTGTGCAGGAACCAGTCGACGACGAAGTTCACCGCGATCGTGAGGAGCGCGATGCATCCGGCCGGAAGCAGCGGCGTCACGTCGCCATAGGCGATGAGCGTCGCATTCTCGCGCACCATGGAGCCCCAATCCGCGGTGGGCGGCTGGATGCCGAGCCCGAGGAAGGACAAGGCGCTGATCGTCAGAAAGACGAAGCAGAAGCGCAAGCCGAACTCCGCGACCAGCGGCGGCAGGATGTTCGGCAGGACCTCACGCGACATGATCCAGCCGAGCTTCTCGCCCTGCAGGTGGGCGGCCTCGACGAAATCGAGGACGACGACGTTCATCGCGACGGCGCGCGTGAGGCGGAAGACGCGGGTCGAATCGAGCACCGCGATGATGACGATGAGATTGGGCACCGAAGAGCCGAAAATGGAGAGCAGCATGAGGGCGAAGATGAGCTGCGGGATCGCCATCAGCATGTCGATGGCGCGCGACAAGAGCTGGTCGGTCCAGCCCCCGACGATCGCCGCGAATAGGCCGAGCACGCCGCCGATGGTGAAAGAGAGGCCGGTCGTGAGCACCGCGATGCCGATCGTATTGCGCGCCCCGTAGATGAGGCGCGAAAGCATGTCGCGGCCGAGCTGATCCGTGCCGAAGATAAATTTGCCGCCCCAGGGTTCATATTGATTGCCGACCACGGCGCTCTCGCCGAAGGGCGCGATGAGCGGAGCGAAGATCGCGACGAACGCATAGGCGAGAATGACGATAAGGCCGAACCACGCCGTAAGTGGCGCTGTCTTGAGCGCGCGCCACACCGTTTGGAGCACGCCGCGACGAGACGTGAGCGCGGGCGTCGCGCTCGAGGTTTCCGCGAGGGGAAGCGGGGCGCCCTCGCGCCCCAAGGTTTCGAGCTCTTCGGCGCTGAGGCTCATCGTGGTCGCAACAATCTGGGGTTGGTGACGATCGAGACGATATCGGCCGCAAGGTTGAAGCCGATATACGTCACGGCGAAAACGAGCGCGCAGGCCTGCACGACCGGAATGTCGCGCGCCGAAACCGAATCGACCATGAGCTGGCCGATGCCTGGATACACGAACACGACCTCGACCACGACGACGCCGACGATGAGATAGGCGAGGTTCAGGGCGATGACCGTGGCGATCGGCGCCCAGGCATTGGGCAGCGCGTGCCGGAAGATGATGCGTCCCGGCGAGACGCCCTTCAGCCTCGCCGTCTCGATATAGGGGCTGGCGAGGAGATTGATGATCGCGGCGCGTGTCATGCGCATCATATGCGCGACGATGACAAGGACGAGGGTGAGCGCCGGCAAGGCGCAGCGTGCGACCCGCTCCAGGAAAGGTGTTTCAGGCGACACGCTCGCGAGCGAGTAGAAGAGCGGAAGGCGCACCGCCAAAAAGAGCATCAGGATATAGGCGATGAAGAACTCGGGAACCGAGATCGAGGTCAAGGTGACGAGGTTCACCAGGCGATCGAAGATGCTGTTGCGGTAAAGCGCGGCGAGCATGCCGAGGATGAGCGAAAGCGGCACGGCGACGAGCGCCGCGAAGCTCGCCAGGAACAAGGTGTTCTTGAGCCGCGGCGCGATGAGCGAAACGACGGTGCGCGCATGGCCGCCACCGAGACCGCCGGCGCTCGAGAAGCTTTCGCCGAAATTTCCCTGAAGCACGCCGCCGATCCAGAAAAGGTAGCGAAGAACCGGCGGACGATCGAGCCCGATCTGGCGCTGGAAGGCCGCCACGGTCTCGGGTGTCGCCGATTGCCCGAGGATCGCCGTGGCGAAATCGCCGGGCAGCATCGTCACGGCCGAGAAGATGACGATCGAGACGAGAAACAGGGTGACAAGCCCTAGCCCCAATCTCTGCAACACAGTCTTCAGGATCGGATTCATCGCGACGATCCTTGCCCCTCGGTTTTCAGGCGTGTCGGCGGGACAATAACGAAGTCCCCTCATCTTTGCCGGACGCGCCGTCACGGCGAGACGAGCTCATGCGCGGCCCGTCTCGCCCTCAGCTCATGAACGGCTCAGGCGAACCACCAGCGTTCGGCGATTCTCAATCCGTCGACTTCCCAGTTCGGCGCAATCTCGCCATGGGCAACCTTCTTCGAATGGGCGTCGACGTAGTTGTTGAAGACGAGCACCACGGCACCGCCATCGTCATGCACGAGCTGCTGAAGCTCGGCATACATGTCGGCGCGCTTTTTTTCGTCGGTCTCGGCGCGCGCGATGACGAGGAGATCGTTGAAGCGAGGGTTCGCCCATTTGGTCTCGTTCCAGGCTGCGCCCTTGGCGTAAACGACCGTGAACATCCAGTCGCAGGTCGGTCGGCCGCCCCAGTAATCGGCGCACCACGGCTTCTTCAGCCATACATTGTCCCAGTAGCCGTCATTGGGCTCGCGCACGACATTGATGTCGATACCGGCGGCTTTCGCATGCTCCTGGTAGAGCACGCCTGCGTCGATCGCGCCGTTGAAGGCCGTGTCGGCGACCGAGAGATTCACCTTGAGATTCTGCATCCCGGCTTTTTGCAGGTGGAACTTCGCCTTGTCCGGATCATAGGTGTAGCGCGGCTTGGGATCGGCCGCGAATTTCACCGAAGGAGCGATCGGTGAATCATTTCCCACCACCGCATGTCCGAGGAACACTTTCTTGGCGATGTCCTCGCGGTTCAGCGCCCATTTGAGCGCCGTGCGCACGTCGACATTGTCGAAGGGCGGGGCCGTCACATCCATGGGAAAGACGTAATGGCCATATCCCGTGACCTCGGTGATCGCGACATCGGGGTTGCGGCTCAAGAGATTGAGCGTCTTGAGATCCGCCCTCGAGATCCAGTGCACCTCCCCGGTCGTGAGCGCATTGGTGCGGGCCGTGACATCGGCGATCGTAAGAAATTCCACATCGTCGAAATAAGGCCTGCCGGGCTTGTGGTAGTTCGGGTTGCGCTTGAGCTTGGCGCGCACGCCGGGCTCGTAGGAGACGAGCGTGAACGGCCCGGTGCGTACGCCGGAGCGCCAGTCGCCGACGCCATTTTCAGAAGGCAGGATGGGGATGTGGTAATCGCTGACGACGTAAGGGAAGTCGGCGTTGCCGCCCTTGAGCGTGAAGATAACGGTCTGCTTGTCGTCGGGCTTGATATCGTCCACCTGCTCGAGGACGGCTTTCGCGGCCGACTTCGAATCCGCGCCCATATGATAGCGGAAGGAGCCCACGACATCGTCGGCGGTGAAATCCTTGCCGTTGTGGAAGGTCACTCCCTTGCGCAGCTTGCAGACCCATTTCTTCGCACCGTCGGCGGATTCCATGGATTCGCAAAGATCCATCGTGATGTTGCCCTTGGCGTCCACCTCGGTGAGGCTGTTCGACATCGAGCCCCAGAACGGCACCTGCGTGCCGGTGTCCGGATAGGCTGCCGGATCCATCGTGTCGGTGGTTGCGCCATGGGCGAGGCCGAAGCGCGCCGAGCCACCCTTTTTCGGTTCGGCCGCGACGCCCGCCTCGGCGAGCAAACTTGTCGCAAGTGCCGTGGTGATGCCGAGCGCCGCAGCCCGGCCCATGAATTCACGTCGTGAAATCCGCCCCCTTTTGACTTGCTCGGTCCAGTAGCCCAGTTCCGTCATCTGCGCCTCCTCTGCATAGCAACCAGATTGGACTTTCTTGTTTATGCAAGCGTCAGATTTGCCGACGAATTCTCTCCCTTTGCTTGGCCGGCTTCCCGGCGCCTTCCTTCGAGATTAGCACGAATCTTGGAGTTAGCACGAATCTTGGAGAATGATATCGGCACCTTTCGCGCCGACCATCAGCGAAGGCGCGTTGATGTTGCCGGACGGCAAGGTCGGGAAGATCGACGCATCGATGACGCGAAGGCTCGCGAGCCCGTGCACGCGAAGCCGATCATCGACCACGCAGGCCTCAGCGGCCGGCCCCATGCGGCAAGTGCCGCAAGGATGAAAGACCGAGTAGGCGCGCGCCTTGATGTCCGCGCGCAGCTCGTCGTCGCTTTCGCACGCGCGACCCGGCCGCAACTCTTCAGTGATCACCTGCGAGAGACTTGCCGTCGCGGCGAGCTTGCGGAGGAAGCGAGCCCCGGCGAGGAGCTGATCCAAGTCTTCGCTCGTCGCAAGCGAATTTGGCTGGATCGCCGGGGAAGCCAAGGGGTTGCGCGAACGGATCTCCACATGACCGCGACTTGTCGGCCGACACGGAGAGACGCTCGTGATGAAGCCGGGAAAGGGATCCGGTCTGAGAAGCGCACGAGTGCCGGGCGGCGTCTTCTCGTAGCTCAAGGGCGAGAAGTAGAGCTGCATGTCCGGTCGTTTGAGACCGGGCGAAGTTCGAAGGAACCCGCCCGCCTGATTGATGCTCAAGGAGAGCGGGCCGCGCCGCCGGAGAAAATAATGCGCCGCAACCGTCAGCTTGCCGCGCCAGGGCAATAGCTCGTCGTTGAGCGTGGGCTTCGATGAACGATAGACATGGTCGTAACAGAGATGATCTTGGAGGTTGCGCCCCACGGACGCGTTCTCGCAAACCACCTCGATGCCCAGCAAATTGAGGTAACTTGCTGGCCCGACCCCCGAAAGCTGCAGGAGCTGCGGCGAGTTGATGGCGCCGGCCGACAGGATGATCTCGCGCCCCGCCCGCGCCGTCCTCATCTTTCCTTGTCGAAGATAATCGACGCTGACGGCGCGCTTTCCTTCGAAGCGGATGCGCGTGACCTGAGCGAGCGTTTCGACCCGAAGGTTTCGCCGGCGCATGGCGGGGCGCAGGAAGGCACGCGCCGCCGAGAGCCGAAGGCCTCCTCGTGTCGTGATCTGATAGAAACCGACACCCTCCTGAGAGGCGCCGTTGAAATCGGGATTGAAGCCAAGACCGGCCTGCTCCCCGGCCTCGATGAAGGCCCGGCATAAGGGATGGGCTTCTTTCGAGATGTCGGCGATGCGCAAGGGCCCGCGCACGCCATGATGCTCGCTTTCGCCGAAGGCATGGTCCTCGAGCGTGCGATAATGGGCGAGCACATCGCGCCATCCCCAATGGCGATTGCCGAGCGCTTCCCAATCGTCGAAATCCTGCGCCTGGCCGCGAACATAGACCATGGCGTTGATCGAGCTCGACCCTCCGAGGAGCTTGCCTCGCGGAACGTAGTCGATGCGGCCGCCAAGCCCCGGAATCGGCTCTGTCCGGTAGCGCCAATTCACGCGTGGGTCGTGGAAGGTCCTCCCGTATCCGATCGGCATCTGCACGAAGAGCCGCCGATCCGACGGACCGGCCTCGAGCACGAGGACCCGATGGCGTCCGCTTTCGCTGAGCCGATCGGCGAGCACGCACCCTGCCGACCCTGCGCCGATGACGATAAAGTCGTATTGCATGCGAAGCCGCGCCGAGCTGCGAGGATGGGCACAGCAGCTTATGATGGGCGGGCCACCTCGTTCAATCTGCCGAAGGTCGTTGCCCGTGAAGATCAAATCAATCGAGAGCTTCTCGACCGAATTCGTCGGTTTTGTCCGGGTGACCACGGAGACGGGCGCCGAGGGCTGGGGACAGGTCGCCAACTATCACGCGGATATTTCAGCGCTCATCCTGCATCGCCAAGTAGCACCTTGGGCGCTCGGAGCCGATGCCTTGGATATCGCGGGTCTCGTCGCGATGATTCCCGAACGTGAGCACAAATTTCCTGGCTCGCATCTTTGCCGCGCGCTTGCCGGCCTCGATACGGCGCTTTGGGATTTGCGCGGCAAGCTCGAAGGCAAAAGCGTCTGCGAGCTTCTCGGCGGCAAGGCGCGCCGTATCCCTGTCTACGCTTCGAGCATGCGCCGGGACATCACGCCTGAAGAAGAGGCGACGCGCCTCCTTCGTTTGCGCGATGAATTCGGCTACCGCGCTTTCAAGTTTCGGGTGGGCAAGGAGTGCGGACATGACGAGGATGAATGGCCAGGGCGCACGGAAACCATCGTGCCGATGATGCGCAAGGCGATGGACGCAGATGTTGCCCTTCTCGTGGATGGCAACAGCGGCTACTCGCCTGCGAAGGCGATCGAGGTCGGCAAGCTGCTCGAGGCGAACGGCATCTGCCATTTCGAGGAGCCCTGCCCCTATTGGGAGCTCGATTGGACGCGCCAGGTGAGAGATGCGCTCGATCTCGACGTCACCGGCGGAGAGCAGGATTGCGATCTCGCGACCTGGCGCCGCATGATCGAGATGCGCGCCGTCGACGTCGCTCAGCCCGACATCTGTTACCTCGGCGGGCTGACGAGGACCCTGAAGGTCGTGGAGATGGCCGCGGCCGCCGCGCTCCCCGTCACGCCGCACAGCGCCAATCTCTCGCTGATCACCGTGTTCACGCTCCATATGATGGGAGCGCTCGCCAATGCCGGCCCTTATCTCGAGTTTTCGATCGAGGGCCACGACTATTATCCCTGGCAGGAAAACCTCTACTCGCCCGCCTTGCGGATCGAGGACGGCGAGTTGCGCATTCCGGAGGAGCCAGGCTGGGGTATCGCGGTCAACCCGGATTGGCCTGAAAAGGCCGCGTATCAAAAGAGCGAAGCCTCTTGAGCGTTCGGCTTGGGCAAGCTCGTTTCCAAAGCGGTCCCGCGCCTTTGGTTGGAGGGCGGCTCAGCCATCCTACGGGAGCTGCAATGGCCCTCCCGACGCATGCCGCCAAGGCACAAGCTCGCGACATTCGGCGATGCGGTGGTGTCCGCGTGCCAAGGGATGCTTGGGACAGCCATTCTTCGTCAAGGCGAAGGCATGCAGGACCTCGGCAAAATCAAGCGAGAGCGCCCTGAGCAGGCGAGGCGCCAAGCTCTGCGCATCGAGGAGCTGGCCCCAGGCCACGATGCGGATCGGAGCTTTCGCCGAAAGCTCGCGGATCAGGCGGAGATTTTTTCTCTGCAGCGCGGCGTAGTCCCGCGGCCGCGTGCGCAGCGCGTCGAGCCGCCATCGGCGCAGATCGGCGGGCGCGGAGGCGATGAATGGCTCGACGTTCACGACGGTGAAGCCGCCGACGGGCAAGGGCCGCGAGAGCCTCAACAGACTGCTGATCGTCGGATCGTTCCTCTCGCTGCCGGCACGGCTCGGATTGGCCATGCAGACGAGGGCGCGCGGTCGCTCATCCCACCAGCGATCGAGACGGAAACGAAGCTGCCAGCCATGAATTTCGCCAAACTCGGCGCTGCCGCGGACCCCGGCTCCGGTCATTGCAATGTCGGTGACGACAGCCGATTGAGCCGAGAGCGTGACGACTACGCAGCCCTCGGCTTGTTTTCACGAGGTTTCAACTTCAGCGTTTCTTCGACGATCGATGGCCTGCGATCAATCATGGCGAGAAGAACTCGCGCAGGTCCTTCCGGTTCGCGCCGGTTTTGTTCCCAGTTTCGAAGCGTTCCGACCTTGACGCCGATAGTATCCGCGAACTTGGGCTGACTAAGCTTGGATTTCATGCGGATCGCCTTCACATCTATCTGATCAGGAACGTGAACGCGAAGGTGACGATTTCCTTTTGCGTGTTCAAGGGCTTCGCCAAGGCCAGCAATCACGAGATCAAATGCCTTGCTCATGTTGCACTCCTCGCTTTCCATTCTGCGCCGATTCCATTCACGATCTGCCTCATGGCTATGAGCTCGCGACGCGAGAAGTCGGCTGATATTCTTTTTCAGAACAGCAAGAATGTATACTGGTGCGTCCTCGCCGAAATAGGCGAACATCACGCGATATGCACCTCTCTTGCCTTTTCCGTGGCCACCAAAGCGAAGCTTGCGGATGCCGCCTGATCCCACGATCACATCGCCTTGGCGCGGATTCGCGGCTAATATCTGCACAAGTTCGGCGCGCCGGCTCGCAGCCATCCCACTCATATTCGCGGTTCGGATGAACGTCTCCGTCTCGACGACAGTATGAAGCCGTCTTAGCACGCTTTGTCGTAAGCCAGTGGCGCAGGTGAGTCAATGGCTTAGGTCCGCCGAAGCAGCTCAATCGTCAGTAATAGACAGAACCGGTTTCGGCAGGAAAGCGAGTACTCTCGCCTCAATGCACCAAGGGGCCGTTCTGCTTGCGCCAGGCATCGATGCCGCCATGCACATGGCAGGCATTGGTGAAACCGGCTTTTTGGGCCGCCGCCACGGCCATCGCCGAACGCTCGCCGAAGGCGCAATAGAAGACGAGACGCCGGCCCGTGGCGGTCGCATACTCGTGCAGCATGCCGCCATTGGCGAGCTGCCCGTTGAGCTGCGGATAGGGCGCATGCAGGGCGCCCGGGATGGCGCCGTGCTTGTCGCGCTCGCGCGCCTCCCGAAGATCGACGAAGACCGCCTCGGCTTTGCCGACGAGCCGCAAGGCTTCGCTCGCCGTCACGGCCCAGCCGTGCCGGGCGACATCGTCTTGCGAAAGCCCGATATGAAGGTTGGCGGGTACCGCCACGTCCATCATCTTGGGGTTGGGCAGCTTGAGACTGTTCATGAGGTCGACATACTCGTCGACCGACTTGACCTGGAGGCGTGGGTTGAACGCCCTTTCCTCGGCAATCGTCGAGACCATGTCGCCCTTGTAGTCGTGAGCCGGATAGACGAGCGTTTCATCCGGAAGCTTCAAAATTCGTCCGAAGATCGATTGGTATTGGGCGCGCGCGTCACCGTTTTGGAAATCGGTGCGTCCCGTCCCCCGGATCAGCAGCGTGTCGCCGGTGAACACCCGGTCGTTCATGCTGAAGCTGTAGGAGTCGCTGGTATGGCCAGGCGTGTACATCACGCCGAGACTGACGCCCTCGATGTCGATGCGCTCGCCATCGGCAACGCGCATCGACACGACGTCGACGCCGGAATGCTCGCCCATGATGGTGATGCATTGCGTGCGGTCGCGCAGCTCGCCGAGCCCGGTGATGTGATCGGCATGGATATGCGTATCCACCGCCTTCACCAGCCTCAAATCGAGCTCGCGCATCAGCTGGAGGTAGCGATCGACCCGCTCGAGGACCGGATCGATGATCAAGGCCTCTCCGCCCTGTCGGCTGGCGATCAGGTAGCTGTAGGTGCTCGATACCGAATCATAGAGCTGGCGAAACAGCATTCGACCCTCCCCGGCGCCTGCCGCGCGCAAAAGGAATCGGCGACGTAGCGGCTGAGCATGACATCATCGGAACGATGAGTCCCATCCTTCCGGACCATCCTCTTTCGACCCTCAGTGACGGACCACGGCACCCGTCTCTTCATCGAGGCTGGGGCACGATCCTCATCCAGGGGCGCGGGGCCTTCCAGCCCTGCGGATAGGTCTTCTTCGCCTCCTCGTCCGAGACGGACCCGGCGATGATCACGTCCTGTCCCGGCATCCAGTTCACCGGCGTCGCGACCTTGTGCTTGGCCGTCATCTGGAGCGAATCGAGAACACGAAGGACCTCGTCGAAATTGCGCCCGGTCGTCATCGGGTAAACGATGATGAGCTTGATCGTCTTGTCGGGCGCGATGATGAAGACGTTGCGCACCGTTTGATTATCGGCGGGCGTTCGGCCTTCCGAGGATCCAGACGTGCTTGCGGGGAGCATGCCATAGGCTTTGGACACCGCAAGGTCCGTGTCGCCGATCATCGGATAGTTCGGCGCCGTGCCTTGTATCTCCTCGATGTCTTTGGCCCATTTGGCATGGTTGGTCACGGGATCGACGCTGAGCCCGATGATTTTCGTGTTGCGCTTGTCGAATTCGGGCTTGAGCTTCGCCATGTAGCCGAGCTCGGTGGTGCAGACCGGCGTGAAATCCTTCGGATGCGAGAACAGGACGCACCAAGAATTGCCGATCCAGTCATGAAAGCGGATCTTGCCTTGCGTCGTCTCGGCTTCGAAGTCCGGGGCCTTGTCGCCCAGTTGTAATGTCATGTCGCGTCTCCTGACAGATTTTCGCATGATGTCGATAGGACATCATGAGGGAAATTCCACGCCTCAAAGGTCGGGCCATTTGCAAAGGCAGGCACAAAGAGAAAGCCCAGCGCCGATCACGGCCGAAGGCTTCACCTCGCAACCTCGATGCAAGCGCATGCGCCAGCCTCGACCCTCTTCGATCCTAAAGCATCAGGAAGGAAAAGAGGAGCCATATTTGCGAAGAGACGCGCGGCAGAGCATGGGGAGAGCATAGGGAAGGAGAATGAACGGCGAAACGATTCGCGGTGCACCGTTCAATGTTTCACTGATTTGCCGAAGACAGGCGTCCCGCCGATCAGGGCATCCAAAAATTGCAATCGCGACGCCAGTTGCGTCGCCGCTGTTGCGTTCCGCAATCCTTGACCCATAAACCGAGGACGGACAGCAGCAGCAGCCCGGCTGCCAGCGGAACATTCACAAGGGTCCAATCGATGGCGAGCTGCACGCCGGGCAACCCGGTTTGCGGTCGCGGCACCTCGAGCCAATCGAGCGCGAGGAACGCCGGCAGCGGTTGCCATGCGGCAGCTTTCAGCCAGTGAAGAACCTGCCAAAGGAAAGTCGCGAGGGCGCCGGCAAAGAGCGGCCAAAAGACGGCCGCTCCGAACACTTCGAGCGAGCGCCCCTGCATATCCGAAGAACGGTTTGCCATGCCCCACACCTCAGCGAGACCGCACAGGTTTTATGATTTTCGTCAACTCAGGGGCGAGCGACAAGCTACCCTTGTGGCCTAGATCGTCAGGGCGCGCGCCGCGTGGAGCTCGCAACACCCTTAACGCCAGAGGCGAAATCGGCAGCTCGAGCCGATCAACGGGGCTTCTTCATTGCATGCCCGCTTCCGCGATATTCCAGGCGAGCGCGCGGGCTCGCCGCCCTCGGAGGCTGTGCGCGTGACGAGAATTAGGCGTAGGATGCAATCAGGCTCGCCACTCGCTCGAGGGAGTTCTCGATCCTGAATATTCGCGCCGACGACAGTCTCGAAGCCGTCCTTCAAGGCATCAATGAAGGGTTCCTGGCGTTGGACCGGGATTGGCGGTTCACTTTTTTCAACCGCGCGGCCGAGGAGATCTTCGCGATGAGCCGCGCTCATGTTCTCGGGCGCACGCTGTGGGAAGTCTCGCCTCGTATTCGCGGCACCGAGTTCGACCGGCGTTATCGGCTCGTCATGCAGCAGCGCATCCGCCAGGAATTCTCGACCCCCTCCATTCTGAAGCCGGACCGCATCCACGAGGTTCGAGCCTTTCCGTTCGAGCAGGGAATAGGAGTGGCGTTCCGGGACATCACAGAACGTCATGCGGCGGACGAGGCGCTTCGTCGCGAACGTGAGCTCCTCAACACGATCATCAGCCGCATTCCGGTGATGCTCACGATCTACGAGCCCGACAAGAAGGTGCTACGGCTCAACCCTGAATTCGAGCGCGTGGTCGGGTGGAACGAAGCGGAGGCCGCCGGTCGCTCGTTGATGGAAGAGTGTTATCCGGACCCCGCTTATCGCGCCATCGTCGCGGAGTTCATGGAAACCTGCCGCGAGGGCTGGATGGACATAGTGATGCGCTGTCGAGACGGGCGCATGGTGGAGACAAGCTGGGCCAACATCCGCCTCTCCGGCGGCACCCAGGTCGGGATCGGCCTCGACATCACGGCACGCAAGGCCGCCGAAGCGGCGACGCTCAACGCCGCGCATCAGGAGATCGAGCACCGGCGCCTCGCGCAGCTCGCGGCGCAACGGCTCGCCGCCATCGTGGAATCCTCCGACGATGCCATTCTTTCGATGGACCTCGACGGCATCGTCACGAGCTGGAACCACGGAGCCGAGCTTCTTTACGGCTATGCGGCCGAAGAGATCGTGCACAAGCCGGTCACCATCCTTCTTCCCGAAGGCAGGAAGGATGAGGAAGCGACGATCTTGGGACGTATCCGCCGGCGGGAACGGTTGGCCCATTACGAAACCGTCCGCCGACGCAAAGATGGTGGCCTCGTCGATGTTTCCTTGACGGTCTCGCCGATCATGGCGCCCGGCGGCGCGGTGATCGGCGCCTCCAAGATCGCGCGCGACATCTCCGATCGGCGCAGGGCCGAGATACGGCAACGACTTTTGCTGCGCGAGATGAGCCATCGGGTGAAGAATTTGTTCAGCGTCGCCGGAAGCCTGGTGACGCTGAGCGCGCATCACGCGAAGACGTCGGCCGAGCTGGCAGAGGCCGTGAGGGCAAGGCTCGACGCCTTGGCGCGGGCTCATAATTTGACCTTGCCGCAGGAAGGCCAGAGCCCACAGGCCCCTCGGGGAGCCACGATCCACTCGCTCATTCGTTCGATCGTGCAGCCCTACGAGGAGACCGGCGGTCGATCCCGCTCACGCGTCTTCGTTTCGGGGCCCGATCGCGTTGTCGCCGAGCAAGCCCTCACGCCGCTCGCACTGCTCTTCCAGGAATTTGCGACCAACGCTGCGAAATATGGCGCGTTATCGACCCCTGTCGGTCGCGTGATCGTCGAATGCACGATTGATCGCGACCGGTTCGAGCTTCATTGGCGTGAGTGGGGCGGACGCTGCATGAACGGTGAGCCCGAGCGGGAAGGCTTCGGCTCTTTCCTTGCTCGCGCGACCGTGGAGCAACTTGGCGGGAGCTTTGTCCGGACTTGGAATGAGGACGGCCTCAGCATCAAGTTGTCCGGAAAAATCGACCAGATAGCCGAGGAGCCGGGGCCTGGCGAGGCTGCATCTCGCGAGCAGCTTGACGGTTCGGTTTGAGGCCGAGAATCTCGAACCAATCGGGCAAGACCGATCGGTTATACATGAACTTGCCAATTCATGTATAACTCAACCATGGCCATCCAGCCCCTCCCCTTGCCGGTCCAGACACTCTACGCCGACCTCGCTCAAAAACTCGCGAACCCACCGAGCCCCCCTCCCGGAAGCATTTCCGTCAAGACGGTAAAGGGCAAGAAATACCTCTATGTGGCCCGCATCGAGGGCGGAAAGCAGAAACAGGCATCGCTTGGACCTGCGGACGACCCGGCTGTCCTCGAGAGGGCGGCCGCCGTCAAGCGCGAAGCCGGGCTCGCGCCCGAGCCCGCCACACTATTGCGATGCTGAAGCGCGCCGGTCTGCACGAGCCCGGCACCCTCGCCGGACCAGTGCTCGAGGCGCTCGCACGTGCGGGTCTTTTCGACAACGGTCTCGTGCTCGTCGGCACCGTCGCGTTTCAAATATACCCGGCGCTGCTCGGGTACCGCTTACCCGAAACCTCTCTGATGACGCAGGATGCGGATTTTGTGGCTGCTTCAGCCTCTGTTTCCATGGCTGTCGAGCGCGATGAATCAGCCATCGAAGACGATTTCCAAAAAGGTAGCGGACTTCTGTCTTTGTTGCAGAGGGTCGACGCGACTTTCCGCGGCGCTCCGCAACCGGGTCGGGCGGCCTTCCCTTCCTGTTTCGTGTCGCGATCGGGCTTCGATGTGGAGCTTCTTACGCCCATCCGAAAACGCGCCGAGCCCAATCCCGTTCCTCTCCCGGCGCTGGGCGCGGGAGCCATCCCATTTCATTATCTCGAATTCCTCGTCGAAGGATCGATCAAGGCCGTGGCCTTGTACGGCTCAGGCGTGCGCCTCACCGTGCCGCGTCCCGCTCGCTTTGCGGTCCACAAGCTGATCGTGGCGCACAATCGCGAGGCTGGGAGCGTAGCCAAACGACAAAAGGACCTGCGACAAGCCTCTATTTTGTTCGAGGTCCTCGACCGGGCGGCCCCGGATGAAGTTGGAGATGCGCTCGACGACGCGCGACGGCGTGGTCGCAAATGGCAACGCGCCATCAATGCGAGCTTGCGGACATTGGGGATCGAGGGGTGAATGCATCGAGCTTCGACGAAGCTTTCGTGGTCGCGGACGCTGGTGGGCGCGACAGGGGTTGAACCTGTGACCCCTCCCGTGTGAAGGCAAGCGCAGGATGATTGCTTGAATGTTCCCGAAATTGCGTCGAGTTACTACTATTTGAAATTTTCTTATTAAGGGCGCGAACCTTGTTGCTGGAAGTTTCCGCAGCTACCCGGAGGGCGTCGGGGATTTATCTCAGGATGAGGATATTACCGTCGACCTCTACGCACTAGATGCAGCACTGAGTAGCGTCGTTTAACTCCTGCCACAGGACAGACGATTGAGGCTGATGACCTCAGCCCGAGATCCGAAGAAAATGCGGCGACGCCAATCCGCGCGGTCTGCCGGACAAGTTTCGCGCGTCGACGGTTAGTTTAGCGTCCCGGAGCTTGAGTTCGATCGAGGTAGGTGATCTCGTATAATCCCAAAGATGCTATAAATTCCTGCCTTGCATCGAACAAGAGTGAAGGCGGTGTCCTCAGCCAGTCGGTTCTGCCTATAGTGCAAAATACCTAATCCAAAGCCCACACGAACGCGACAAAAATTATAGGCTCCAGGATAGTCTCTCAAGAAGTCCTCGACCGCGGTCAAAACCCCGTTTTTTATACCACCCGCGCCGGTTGCATTGTTATACCGTGAGCTCATGGTCGAGGAATCCTGAAGGTCACTCGAGTCTTTTGCTATCCCCTTCTGCAGGTAGGGATGACGGTATTCAGCGGGAATTGTCTCTGGTTGATAG
>JAFBAK010000354.1 GCA_019247795.1 Hyphomicrobiales bacterium
TAATCGTGCAGTTCGCGCTCGCGATTACGGTCGCCCCAATCATAGGCTTGATCCCGGTAGAACGTCGGCGAGCCTTTCACTTGCTGCTCGGTAATATCGGTTCGATAACCACCGAGATTGGTGTCGTAGTTCAGTTTAGACCAGGGAATAGTGAACTCGTCAGTTCCCATTCCGAGAAAACCTCCGAAGGACATGACGGCATAAGCAACCTTCCCTGACATTTTTTCGATCATCAGACGCTTGATCGAGCCGATGTTCGTCCCATCGGGCGAGTAGACATTGGTTCCTTCTACGCGGTCGCTTTCGATGAGCGGGTTTCCGCTGGGGCGCGTAGCTGCGCTGGCTTGAGGCATGACAGCTTCTCCTCTCAGGAATTTTCCTTTCAACCTTTCACGGGCGCTTGTGTTCCTCGCGCGGATTGCCAAATCTCCGTTTTCGGCTTGCAGCCGTGTAGGAGGGCTCCATGGACCACCAAGGCGGCTGCCATTGCGGGAACATCGCTGCGAAGCTGCGACTGACGAAGGGACGACGCGAGATTGCGTTGCGCTCATGTGCCTGCGCGTTCTGCCGAATGCATGCCACTCGGACGGTCGCCGACCCGGATGGGCTGTTTGAGATGTGGGCGGATGATTGGTCGCTCATCGAGCCGTATCGTTTCGGCACTCGGACCGCCGATTACCTGGTTTGTCGAAGATGTGGGGTTTACGTCGCGGCCGTGTGCGAATCGCCCTCTGGCCCGCGGGCCGTCGTCAACGTGAACTGTCTCGAGGACCGGGCCGAATTTCTGCAGGCGCCGTCAACGCCAAACTACGACGGCGAAAGCGCCGATGCGCGTCGGTCTCGCCGAAATGCGAATTGGATGCCGGCAATTTTGCATCGACCTGCTGATCCGGCCTCGCCATGAGTGGCTCAGGCGCCTTCCTGCTGCCGTGAGCTGTCATTCGGCCGCGGCATCGCTTCCCTTTCCCTTTCACGTAGATGCCTGACGATTGCCGCGCGTCACGGCGCGGATGGCTTTTGAAAATCTCCGTCGAGGACGTCCTGAATCGCGTCTGCTACGGCTTCCAAGGCCGCTGCCCTGACGATGTGATCATGAGCGCCCTTGTGGCCGTCGAGATCCATGGTGATGCCCCGATCCCGCTCGCGCATGGATTTCTTGGCAATCGCGTCGCGCAGCTGCGTGAGAACGTCTTCGATGTGATTTCGCATTCTCGTGCTCCTTCCATCGCCGCGGTCGAATCCGAAAGAAATCTTGGTCAGTCGAGAACTCCGAAACGAACCGTCACTGCCGCTTGAGGCATGCCGGCCTTGAGACACTCAAGGAGCAACGAAGCGAGTTACGCGAGCATCTGTAATGAAGGAGGCGCCTTTCCGAAAAGGATCATGCCCCCATAAGCTGGAGCAAAATGACAGAATTCGTCCTGCGCTAACCCGCTTTTCCTCCCATATGCTCCTGGAGCTGCGCCAGAGCGCGACGCATTCCATGGAGCTGATCCATGAGATGAAGGATCACATCGACGCCTTCGTCGTTCACGCCGAAATCGCTTTTGAGCTGCCCGATGAGCCGTGCGCGTGCAACGTCTCTGTCGGAAAATCTCGCTCCGGCGGAGCTCTCCTCTGGAATGAGCCATTGCTGCTCGAGCCAGAATTCGAGCGTCTGAACCTCGAGGCCCGAGCTCGTCAGGAATTCCTGTTTGCTCATGATCATGACGATGCACCTTCACGAGGATTGAATGTTTTGCCCTTGGCCCAGCTCGACACGAAAGCCTCGAGCTCCGGGTCCGGTGATTTCGGCAGGACCACCTTCAATTTCACAAGCTCATCGCCGCTCCCCCCGCCGCGACGAGGCGCGCCCTTCCCTTTCAGACGCAGCGTCGTCCCCGTGTTCGATCCTTTCGGCACCGACATGGTCACATCGCCGGTCGGCGTCGGGACGCGGATCCGTCCGCCGAGCACGGCTTCGGAAAGCGAGATCGGCAGCTCCAGCACGATGTTGTCGCCGTCGCGCATGAAGCGCGGATCGGGCAGAACCTCCACCTCGATGAGGGCGTCGCCGGCACCGCCTGTCCCGGTGCCAGGAGCTCCCTTACCCTTCAGGCGCAGGACCTGCCCGTCCACAATTCCGGGCGGGATCTTCACGTCGAGCGTGCCGCCGACCGGCAAGGTGAGACGCTTATCGGCACCAGTGATCGTTTCGACGAAGTCGATCGGCAGGCGGAAATGCAGATCCTCGCCCCGCCTGTTGGCCGCCGCTCGCCGGCGACGCCGCAGAAGTTCCGCGAAAGCGTCCTCGGCATCCATGAAATCGGCGTAGCCGGAACTCGTCGCGTAGGGGGGGCCGTCATCCGCAGTCGCAAAGTCCCGATAGTATTGAGGTTGCGGCCGCTCTGCCCCGGTCGCATCGATTTCCCCATTGTCGAAGCGCTTGCGCTTCTCGGGGTCACTCAAGAGATCATAGGCCGACGCGACTTCCTTGAACTTCTCTTCAGCCGCCTTGTTGCCGGGATTGAGGTCCGGATGAAGCTTCTTCGCGAGCTTGCGATACGCCTTCTGGATCTCGGCGGCAGGCGCCGTCCGATCCACCCCAAGTATTTCATACGGATTTTTCACGAGGTGCTCCGCGCTCTTTCCGTTCGGTAACGCGCCCGGCTGCGGCCATCAGAATGGGCATCTCGGCCTCGCCTGGATCGGCGTCCAGGGATATTCCCAAAATTCGGAAGCTTACGATACGTCATCGAGGGCATCCCTGAGGAACGGCGAACTTCAAATCGAGGACAAATCCTGCCGCGACATGGGTTTGCCTGGCAATATGCGCTAAGAGGTCTCGATTCCTTGCGCGCAAACTCAACTCCCTCGGCCAGGCATGCAATTTCTGATCAACCATTCCTTGTGGCTGTCCGCCATCTTGCTGGTCGGTCTCACCACCCTCGTCTCCATGTCAGGGCCGATCATCGTTCGCCGCTATGTAAGCCTGGAAAGGCTCAGCACGAATAATGAGGTCGCGGGCTTCAAGTTCGCTACGCTCGGGGTGCTCTATGCCGTTCTCCTGGCTTTCGCGGTGATCGTCGTCTGGGAAAGGTTCAATGACGCGGAGAAATATGTCGCTCAGGAAGCGGGTGCCGCCGCGACCCTCTATCGTCTGTCGAAGGGGATCGGAGAACCGGGGGCAGCGCTCCAGAACAAGGTCACCGAATATCTCGAGGCGGCGATCGACAAGGATTGGCCGGCCATGGAGCGGCGTCGACCGAGCCCGGAGGTGACGCATGCTCTGAACGAAGTCTACGCGACGGTTCTCACGGTTCGAGCCGGCGACGGCCGCGAGACCGCCATTCTCTCCGAAATCCTCCACCAGCTCGATCTCGTCACCGAGTCGCGGCGCGCGCGTCTCGTCATGGCGACGGGTGTCGTGCCCGGGCTGGTCTGGCTCGTGCTGTTCGGAGGAGCGGCCTTGACGATCGGCTTCACGTTCTTTTTCGGAACCGAAAACCTTCGCGCTCAAACGATGATGACCGGCGCCTTGTCGGTCCTGATCTTCTCGGCCTTGCTGACGATCCTCGCCATCGACCACCCTTTCTCCGGAACCGTAAAAGTGGGGCCCGATGCACTCGCCGCCGTCCTCCTTGAAGATTTGAGCGGCTCTTCCCGGCGGTGATCGACAGACGGGCGGCGGCTTTATCTTAAATCCACTCACCCTTTGAATGTGCCCGGAGAGATCCTGAACGATGATGCGATCTTACGATGCCGTCCTCTTCGATCTCCTCACCGGCCTCGTGGACAGCTGGAGCCTCTGGAATCGCGTGGCCGGAGACGACGCAGCCGGATATCGCTGGCGCGCCGAATATTTGAGAAACACCTACGCCACGGGCCGCTACCGGCCTTATGAAGTGCTCGTCGCCGAGGCCGCGCACAATGTGGGCTTGCCGCGCCAATTGGCAGGCGAATTGGCATCACGATACGCCGAGCTCGAACCCTGGCCCGAGGCTCGCGATGCACTGCGTGCTCTTTACGATGCCGGAGTTCCGCTCGGTGTCGTCACCAATTGTTCCGAGAAGCTCGGACGTATGGCAACCGAGCGAGTTGGGATTCCGTTCACAGTTATCGTAACGGCAGAACGGGCTGGTTATTATAAGCCGCAGCCACAAGCCTACCGTCTCGCGCTCGAAGAATTGGGCCTGAGCTCCGACCGTTGCCTATTTGTCGCCGGGTCCGCCTACGACCTCTTCGGCACCGCCAAGGTCGGCCTTGCGACGTGGTGGCACAACAGGGCGAGATTGGCGCTTCCGGACAACGCCCCTGCCCCCCTCGCCTCCAGCCCAAATCTCGCGAGCCTTCCCGGCTTTGTGCTGGGTGGCGATGAGTCAGGTTGAAACGGCAGCAGTGGCCGACATTTGTCATTGAGGCGAGCGAGGAGATGCCCCCTTACAGCGCCGCGCCCGTCCCCGAGAGCGCCGCCGCCTTCTCGCTGAAGAGCTCGGGATAGATACGCTTCAGATTCACGATCTTCGGCAGGTCGTTGATCACGATGTAAAGCGAGTTGGGGTGGTGGATGAGAAAATCCTGGTGTTCGGCTTCGGCCGGATAGAAGCCTGAGAGGGGCTCGATGCGGGTGACGATCGGCTGGTCGAAAGCGTGCGCGGCCTCGAGCTGCGCGACGTAGACGCGCGCGATGCGCTCTTGCGCGGGGTTTGCGAAAAAGATTTCCGAGCGGTAGCTCGTGCCGACATCCGGACCTTGGCGATTGAGCTCGGTCGGGTCATGCGCCACCGAGAAGAACACCTGGAGGAGCTGCCCGTAAGTGAGCTCGCTCGGATCGAAGGTGATCTCGACGGCCTCCGCGTGGCCC
>JAFBAK010000082.1 GCA_019247795.1 Hyphomicrobiales bacterium
AATCAACATGCCGAACAACCAGTCGGTATACATGCACGACACACCGGCGAAGAGCTTCTTTGCGCGGGACTACCGCTTCCTCTCGCATGGTTGTGTCCGCGTCGACGGCATTTACGACCTCGCGACGTGGTTGCTCCAGGGAACGCCTGGACCGGAAGGAGAAGCATGGAGCGTCGACGCCATCAAGAAGCTCGTCGCCGACGAGGACAAGAAGACGATAAAGCTGAAGCAGAATGTCCCGGTCGTTTGGCTCTATCTCGACGGCTGGTCCGGCGCCGATGGTGCGGTGCATTTCCGCGATGACATTTATGGGCTCGACCAGGAGCGAGCCTCGACGCCAGTGTCGCAAGCGAAGTGAGAGGGAGCGGCGACACAGCGCGGAGCGGACTAAGGCGGCGGCTTTAAAAGAAAGGGGCCTTCTGCGGCCCCTCGATTTACAGCACTTCATTTGCTCGCTTTGCGCTTCGGCACTTTCTTGCCCGCGCGTCGAGCCTCCGACAGACCGATGGCAATTGCCTGTTTCCGGCTCTTCACCGTTTTGCCGCTTCGGCCGCTTTTGAGAGTTCCACGTTTTCGCTCATCCATTGCCTTGTGAACTTTCTTCGAGGCGCCTGTGGAATATTTCCTGGCCATCGCGATCTCCTTTCTTTTCTGCCTTTACGGTTCAGCGGCAGAATGGCCGCCACGTTTGCGGCGTCGCGCCTTTTTTTGAAACAGGCCTTAGCGTCATAAGGTTCCGTTTTATTCGCGCCGTGGCGGGGAACTCTTCGTGTGCGTGCGTAAACCTTGTTAGATTTCGAAGCGAAAATTTACATCCTATTTCGCCGTCGATGGGGAAACTCTGGAACAACAGGTATTGCCTACGCGTTTTGGTTGGCGATGGGGCGTTGCGCCACGTTGGCGCCAAACCCTTTGGTCGATTCGAAAGGAGACTGTGTCATGAATATGCGCACGACTTTGATGGGCGCATGTGCCGGCCTCTTCGCTCTCGGTGCTGCCTGCCTGCCGGCGAATGCGGAGCATGGCCGTAACGCCGCCATTGCAGGCGGTGCGGCGGCCGGCCTTGCGGCTGGTGTGATTGCCGGCGGTGCCTTGGCTTCCCAGCCTTCCTATTACGGCGGGCCATACGCTCCTGGTCCCGCCTATGCGCCGGGGCCGGTATATGGCGATGATTGCCGTATCATCCGTCACCGCGTCTGGGTGGAGGGATATGGTTGGCAGTTCAGGCGAGAAGAGGTCTGCGACTAATCGTCGGACCGAATAGATTAAAAAGGGCGGAGAGAATTCTCCGCCCTTTTTTTGCGGGCGACTCTCCCAATCTGCAAGGATCAGCCAGCCGTCACCCATGAAGCGCGCGCTTCGTTTCCCCCGGAAATAGGTGCGCAGCCACGGATCTCGACAAGACTTTGCCAGCCCATCGTTCACGCCTAAGATCACGGCATGGTTTCAATCGCAGCGCGATGCCGATGAACACATTGACGATCAGGGAAATCGAGGCGCTCGCAGAACGCGCCCTTGTGAAAGCGGGAGCGACGCAAGAGGCGGGCGCGAGTGTTGCCAAGGCCATTGCCGCCGCCGAGCGCGACGGCATACCGTCGCACGGGCTCGCTTATCTCGGCACGTATTGCGAGCATCTGGCCTTCGGGAAAGTGATCGGCTCGGCGGTGCCGAAGGTCATGCAGGAGATGCCCGGGACCATCGTCGTCGATGCTGGATCGGGCTTCGCACACCCCGCGACCGATGCCGGCTTCGCGCGGCTCGTGCCGGTGGCGCGCGGCCAAGGCATCGCACTCATGGCAGTTCGCAATTCGTACAATTGCGGGGTTCTCGGATACCATACCGAGCAACTCGCCAGGCAAGGGCTTTTGGGCCTCGGCTTCACCAACGCGCCGGCTTCGATTGCAGCTTCCGGAGGGCGCAAAGCCGTGCTTGGCACCAATCCTTGGTCGATCGCGGTTCCCGATGGGCCCGGTGGCGCTTCGATCGTGATCGATCAAAGCGCGAGCGTGGTCGCAAAAAGCGAGGTGGCGAAGCGCGCGCGCGAAGGCAAACCCATTCCCCTCGGCTGGACGCTCGGTCCAGACGGCGAACCGACGACCGACCCCAATCTCGGCCTGAAAGGCACCATGCTGCCGGCCGGCGGGTATAAGGGCGTGGGCTCGGCACTTCTCGTTGAATTGATGGCGGCCTGTCTTGCAGGCGCGGTCATTGGTGCCAAGGCCAGCCCCTTCTCCGGTACCGCAGGCGGCCCGCCGCGAACCGGACAGTGCTTCATAGCGATCGCGCCGGAGCCTGCGTCCGGCGGAGAGTTCAACACACGCTGCCGTGAGCTCGTCGCGGCGCTCACGCAGGAAGCGTCCGCCCATGTCCCGGGTAAGAGACGCCGCGCGGCTCGCGAAAAGGCTGAACGCGGCGGCGTCGATGTCGATCCGGCCATTCTCGAGAAGGTGAGAGCGCTTGCGGGCGCATAAGAGGCAAGATGACGATGAACGAAACCGCCGGCTTCATGGCGATGAAGGGCGCAGGCTATTACTCGAAGGCGACGACAGGTGCGCGCGACGTCATCAATCTCGCGGTTCCCTTGATCATCGGCGCCGTCGATCGAATGGAGCTCGCCGATGACGGTACGCTTCTTCGCGTCGCCGACATGGGGTGTGCCGACGGCGGCACCTCGATGGGAATGTGGCGCGAGGTGCTCGGGCATTTGCGCCGCAAGCTCCCGTCGCGGCCGGTGGAGATCGTCTACACCGATCTGCCGCGCAATGACTTCAGCCAGCTTTTCCGGACGATCCACAACCAGACCGACATCGAGAGCTATTACGCGGAACTCGACGAGATTTATCCCTTTGCGTCGGGCACTTCGTTTCATCGGAAGATCTTCGCGGCGGGCACCCTCAATCTCGCCTTCTCGGCAACCGCCTCACACTACATTTCGAAGGTGCCGTGCAACATCAGCAACCATGTGCATATGGTCGGCGCGAGGGGCGACGAGCGCAGGGCGTTCGAGGCGGTCGGGCGCGACGAATGGGCGAATCTTCTGGCGTTGCGCGCGCGTGAGCTCGTCGCGGGCGGAAGGCTCGTCTTTCTCAATTTCGGCATCGACGAGAAGGGGCGGTATCTCGGCCATACGGGCGGCGTGAGCATGTTCGATGAGTTCAGTCGGCATTGGCGAGGCCTCGCCGCCGAGGGGATGATCACCGAGGACGAATACGCAAACACGAATTTCCCGCAGGTCTATCGTACCATCGAGGAGTTCATCGCACCGCTGAAAGATCCCGAAAGCGCTGCTTATCGCGCGGGGCTGCGTCTCGAACATGTGGAATCGCGGCATCTCGTCTGCCCCTATGCCAAGGCCTTCGCCGCGCATAAGCAGGCCGAGAAATTCGCGGACGACTACATTCCCACGCTTCGCTCGTGGAGCGAACCGACCTTTGCGGCAGGGCTATCCGCCGCGCGGCCGGCGCAAGAGCGGATGCGCATTCTCGACAGCTTCTTTGCCCGCTATCGCGATGCGGTCGCGGCGGCACCCGCAGGTCACGGCATGGATTACATTCACGTGCATCTCATCTGCCGCAAGGCGCCCTGATGAGGTCTCCGCTCCCGCAGAACGCGGTTCCGTTGCGGCCTCCGGACGTGGTCATGCGGCTCGACCGGCTCGGCAGCGCGCATCAGACGCGGCTGAGCTTCCTGCGCGCCATGCTGCGCCGCATGCGTGTCGAAGGATGGCGCGTCGCACGACCGGTCTTCGAAATCGATGCGCGCGGCGTCGGGACGGCGGTCTACTCGGTCGAGGCCAATGGCAAGATCGTGAGCCTTGTCTCCTTCGGTCACGAGCTGGCCTCCGAGAAACGCACCGATCGCGTCATCGCCGAAGAGTGGGATGCGACCTTCGTCCTTTTCGAGGGCCTGCCCACTGCGCAGGACATTGCGCGGCTGCAGTCGAACGTGCCGAAACAGGAGGCAGGCCGCTATCTCGCGACGGAGCTTGTGCTTGCGCGCGCCAACCGAAGCGTTCGCCTTTTCGATCACGTGCTCGAAGCCCTCGCCGAAGGACGACAGCCCGACCCTGCTCAGGTTGAGGCGGTCGGCTACTTGATGCGCACCACTGCGGTCTATGGCAATGGCAAGTTCGGCATCGCCGATCGCGACAGGATCAAGGATTTTTCGGCGTTCGCGGGCCCGTTCCGCGCCGAGATGCTCACGGTCTATTTGGTCCGGCTCTTCACTCTCGATCTCATCGAGCATCTGGCGCGTTTGCACGGCGGGTCGAAAGCAGTGGTGCTCGACCGTTCGCTTCGCCGCCGTTTGGGCATCGGCAATGCGACGGGACTGGGGATGGCGCCTTTCCTCGTGAGACATCCGGCCTTGATCGACCGGTGGGTCAGCGCGCGCGAAACTGCGCTCGCGAGAGTTCGCGCGCTCCGGCAAGCAGATCAGCGAGCTGTCACCATCTTCCGTGCGGCGCTGCAGGGCTCACGCCGTGGGCTTCGCGCATGGACGACGAGCGACGACGTGCAAGCAGGCCGGATCGCGGCGCTTGGTGATGATCTCGGGAACATCGAGCGCTTCGCGACGGAGCGGGTCTTCGCGGCGCCTCGGCCTTGGGATTTGATCTTCCGTTTCGCGGAGGAGAACCTCTCGCTCGAGGGCCAGGAATATACCGTCACGCTTCTCATCGAGCCGCATGGCGATCTCGTCGATGACCTTGCCGACAGCATGGCCATCGAAGAGGGAACAAGTTTCCGTATCGATGGAACGATGAGATGCAGAGACCTCGCGCGCTCGATCACCCGCGATTATGGCTGGGCGTCCGCGCTAGATTTCTCCGAAAAGCGATCGATTGCTCGGTTCTGGTATGTGTCCGAGGAGAAACTCGAGCCGCGTCTCGGTGAACGGTTTGAGGAACCGGGAATGGAGCAAGAGCTGCCCCTGGCGATCGGCCGTGAGGTGGTGGCGCTCTCGGCGGCGCTCGAAAGGGAAGAAGAAGGCGCAAGCGTTGCGGCCTTCCTTCTCGCCCATCCTGAGCATCGGCACGCCGTGCGGCGCATCCAAATCGCTGCGCGCCATCCTTATTCGGAGATTCGCGACAATCTCATCGAGGCGCGTTTGCGTCCGATCGATCTCTTGCGCTGCAAGCTCGCTTTCTTCGGCGCCACAAGGTTCGATCCGCGTTCGGATCGATGGTTGCGCATCACCCTGTTTCAGGGTGCGCCCTTTCCGGACGACCTCGGGACCGAAGGCACCGAGCACTGGATCTATGGGGAATGATCGTCTCGCTGAACGAGATCGAGACAACCATCCTCAAGGCGGCGCGCGGTGCGGGTATGGAATGGGGGCTCGCCGAAGAGGCAGCTCACGCCGCAGCTTTCCTCGCACGACTATGTCTCCCGTTCGAGGAGCCGTGCCTGCGACTTTTCTCCTCGCGTGCCTGGAACGCAAACCCTGTTGTCGAAGGCGCTTGCATAAGGCCCGATCGTCTCGAGGCTCGGCTGTGCCCCATCCGCACGGGCGCATATCTTTCCGATCTCGGGAGCGCAGATGCCATGACGCTGATGCACGTAGTGTCGCCCCTTTTGCTTTTGCCTTTCATTGCCACGGCAAAGCAAAATTCGGATTTGGCGTGGAAAGGTGTAAAACTCAGGTTCGAACCGCCGAACGTCGCGCTCGCCTCGATTGGGCCTTGTGCTCTTTTGGCAAGCGAGGCCGAAAAGGCGAGCTTGTCTCCCATCGCCGGTGACGCGTTTGAAGGCCACTTGCTCGTTGTGCACGACGGAGGGGTCCGGGTCGATGACGCGTCGTGGGCCAAGCTGCACGGTTACGAGGCGCTCACTTATGTGCCAGCCAGCGCCAAGTCGCGTGTCAGTGGCGCTGGCGCGGGCGCAATCGACAACGACTGAGAGCGAGCGCGCGCGGAGCGTTGTCGTGTCAAGGAAAGTGTTCGCCCAAACGGCAGCAAGGAGAAGGCGATGCTCATCGATGGCCTGCAATGCGGCTTCTATGACCGTGCCGTATTCGAGGAATTGCGTCAGGGAGGCTTCACCTGCGTCACGCCGACTCTCGGTTTTTGGGAGGGCGCGCTCGAATCACTCGATGCGCTCGGACAGTGGCGCGATCTCGCACGCGAATGCGCCGACATCGTCCTCATCGCTCGCTCGACCGCCGATATTCGCAAGGCCCACGAAACCAGGAGGTTGGCCCTTCTTCTCGGCTACCAGAACACCAATTGTCTCGAGGATCGCATCCGCTATGTCGAGCTTTTCGCCGAGCTCGGCATCAAAGTGATGCAGCTCACCTACAACAACCAGAACGAGCTCGGCGGCAGTTGCTATGAAGAAGCCGACAGCGGCTTGTCACGCTTCGGCCGTGAGGTGGTACGCGAGATGAACCGCGTCGGCATGCTCATCGATCTCTCGCATGTCGGGGAGAAGACGACACTCGACACGATCGAATTTTCGCAAAAGCCAGTGGCGGTGACGCATGCGAACGCGGCTTCGCTGTTTCCCCATCGGCGCAACAAGAGCGATTCCCTCATCAAGGCGCTGAGCCAAAAGGGCGGCATCATCGGTTGCGTCACCTACCGCAACCTCACGCCGCTCGCTGCTTGCGACAGCATCGATAGCTGGTGCGAGATGGTCGCTCGCACGGTCGACATCGCGGGCATCGACCATGTCGGCATCGGCACCGATCTCATCCACAACGGCGATCGCGCTTATCTCGACTGGATGCGCATGGGGCGCTGGTCGCGCAGCGTCAACTACGGCGCAGGTTCGGCCGCGAGCGCCGATCCGGTATCCGATCCTCGCTGGCTGACGCGCCCCGCCGATCTCAGCAAGGTGAGCGACGGACTGAAGCGCGTGGGCTTCAGCAAAGAGGAATGCGAAAAGATCACCGCCGGCAACTGGCTGCGCGTTTATGGCGAAGTCTTTGGCTGAAGGGAGATGGGAGCAGAGTCGACCTCGCGTCGAATGGCTGTAGGATCACATTCCAGGCGCGGAACGTGCAATCGGGAGGAATGCATGCACAAGCTTCTCGTTCTCTATAACGAGCCGAAGGACCCGGCTCACTTCCGCAAATATTATGTCGAGACCCATGTGCCGCTCGCAAGCAAGCTTCCAGGAATGAAGGCGAGCCGTTACACCTTCGATGCGAAACCGCTCGGCCCGGGAAAGGCTCCTTTCTGCATCTTTGAAGCCGAGTTCGAGAACGAAGCCGCGCTGATGGCGGCACTGCAATCGAACGAAGGAAAGGCGGTGGCCGGCGACGTGCCGAATTACGCGTCCGGCGGCGTGATGATGATGCATTACGCCATGAGGTGACCGGCTTACATGGAGAAGCGGTTTCGCTGTTCGGTCTTCTCCACTGAGAACCGTTTGGCAGAGCTTCCGCGCCTCCGCGGAAGCGGGAACCCGGCTTTTCCTGCGCTTCCATCCCGAGTTTCTGGGGCTCGCTTTCGTGGAACGGGCGGATAGCCCGTCACGAAAGCCTTCGCTCATATTCATGAAGAGCTGTGGCCCGAGCGGCTTCGTTTTAGCGAGAATGCAGCGAAGAGGGGTTCCGCTGATCCCGCGAGGCGCGGTGCGATTGACTCTCGCGATCCGTGGCATACCATATACAGAACACCCGCTTCCGTGATGGTAACGCGTTTAGGGGCGAGAATGAGCGAAGCGAGCGCCATCCCGCGCCTCAAAGTCGAGCCGCTGCGTGTGAGCGTGGGGTTGCGGCGGCTTGCTTGCGACGCGATCAAGCGTGCCATCACCGAGATGGACATTTACGGTCACCCTGGCGAAATCAGGCTCGACGAGCGGCAATTGTCGCAGGATCTCGGCGTCAGTCGCACGCCCATTCGAGAAGCGCTGAGCGTGCTCGAGCAGGAAGGCTTCGTGCGCGCCGTCCCGCGGCGCGGCATCTATGTCGTGCGCAAGACAAAGCGCGAGGTGATCGAGATGATCACCGTTTGGGCAGCCATCGAAAGCCTCTCGGCGCGCTTTGCCGCCGAGCGCGCGAGCGAGCGCGAATTGCGGAACTTGCGCGAATTATTCGCGAAGTTCGAGCAGAACCCGTCCGAGCATATCAGCGAGTATTCGCAGGCGAACATGGCTTTTCACAAGGCGATCATCCGCATGGGCGGCTGCGATCTTGCGAGCGAACTCACCGACAATCTCTTCATTCATATGCGGGCGGTGCGCGCCGTCACCATGCGTCAGGATAATCGGGCGCGTCGCTCCATCGACGATCACATGAATATCATTGCGGCGCTGGCAAAGCGCGATGCGGACCTGGCCGAACGCTTGGTGAGGGAGCACACGCTAGGTCTTGCGCGTCATGTCGAGCTGCACGGTGAATTCCTCGACGATCTCCAGCAAGCAACGGATGAAGGAAGACGCCGCAAATTCGCAGAGGCCTAGGAGCGCCGGCCCAGGCACCAACGCCGAGCCGATCGGACCCTTCGCGCCGGCCGGCACCCCGACGAAAACGAGGAGGAGACGCAGGAACCATGTCGACGAGCACCGCACAGAAGTCGAAGCCGCAAGCCGAAGCAAAGCCATCGGCCGGCGCCCGCACCACGGCCGACGATACGCTCAAGCAAAAAAGCCGCGACGCCAATGTGATCTCGGGGGGCCATCTCGTCGCGAAGGCGCTTAAGGCGGAAGGTGTCGACACCATCTTCACGCTGTGTGGCGGGCACATCATCGACATCTATGACGGCTGCCTCGATGAAGGCATTCGCATCGTCGATGTGCGCCATGAGCAGACGGCGGCGCATGCGGCGGATGGCTATGCGCGCCAGACCGGCAAGCTCGGCTGCGTGGTCACGACGGCGGGCCCAGGCTGCACCAACGCAGTGACCGGCATCGCGACCGCATTCCGTTCGGAAAGCCCGGTGCTGCATATCGGTGGCCAAAGCGCGCTCAATCAATGGAAAATGGGCGGGCTCCAGGATCTCCCGCATGTCGAGATGATGAAGCCGATCACCAAGTTTGCCTCGACCGTGATGTCGACCGAGCGGGTGGCCGATATGATTTCGATGGCGGCCCGTGAATGTTTCGCCGGCGCCTATGGGCCGTCCTATCTCGAAATCCCGCGTGACGTGCTCGACCGCGAAATTGATGTCTCGAAGGCCGTGCTGCCGAAGCCTGGCCACTATCGCGCCTCCACGAAATCGAGCGGGGATTCTCGCGACATCGAGAGGCTCGCTGACATTCTGGTGAATTCGGAACGCCCCGCGATCCTCTTCGGCCAACAGGTTTTCGCCGCGCGCGGTCATGAGGAAGCAATTGCGCTTTTGCGCGGCCTCGACATTCCCGGATATTTCAACGGGGCGAGCCGCGGTCTCTTGCCGCCCGGCGATCCGCACCACTTCGATCGGACGCGTTCGCTCGCTTTCGGCAAGGCCGATGTCGTCGTGATCGTCGGTACGCCCTTCGACTTCCGCATGGGCTACGGCAAGCGGATCAATGTGCCGACGCTCGTGCAGATCGACATGGACTACAAAACAGTCGGCAAGAACCGCGACGTCTCGCTTGGCATGGTGGGCGATCCGGGCGCCGTTCTCTCGGCGGTGCTTCAGGCCGCGTCCGGCCGCTTGAAGAAAGACAAACGCGAGCAGCGCCGACAGTGGATGAAGGAGCTTTCGCAGGCCGAGGAGGCGGCGACGCAAAAGCTGATGGCGATGTTCACCTCGGACCAGTCGCCGATTCACCCTTATCGTGTGGCTTATGAGATCAATGAATTCCTGACCGATGACACGATCTACATCGGGGACGGGGGAGATGTGGTGACGATCTCGGCGCAAGCGGTGCGCCCGCGCGCCCCCGGCAACTGGATGGATCCCGGCGCGCTCGGCTCGCTCGGTGTCGGAACGGGCTTCGCGCTTGCCGCGAAGCTGGCTCATCCCAACAAAGAAGTCCTTTGTTATTACGGGGACGGCTCTTTCGGCATGACCGCGTTCGACATGGAGACGGCCGATCGGTTCGGCGCGCCCTATATCGCCGTCATCGGCAACAACTCGGCGATGAATCAGATTCGCTACGGGCAGCTCGCCAAATACGGTGCGCAACGCGGCAATGTCGGCAACAAGCTCGGCGACATGAACTTCTCGGTCTTCCCGCAAATGTGGGGAGGCTGGGGCGTCGAGGTGCGCGAGGCGGGCAAGATCGCGCCGGCGCTGCGCGAGGCGCGCGAACGAGTTGCCAAGTCGGGCAAATCGGCCGTGGTCAACATCTGGGTCGATCCCAACGAATACGCGCCCGGCACCAAGAACCAGACGATGTACAAGTGATTAGGCGGGAGATCGATTCCATGGCGAAGACGACAAAGAAGACGACACCTACGAGGAAGGCGGTCGCGAAAAGGGCGGCGGCGAAGAAGGCCACTGTGAAGAAAGCGCCGGCCAAGAGGGCTCGGGTGAAGAAAACGACGGCGAAGAGAATTGCGGCGAGGGGGTCGGCGAAGTCCACCACATCGTCGCGAAGAACCCGCGCCAAAACGAAACCCGTTCCCAAAGCTGGGGCGCGCCGCGGCGCGGCGAGCTCGGAAGTTAGAGGTGGCGCAAGGCCGAAATCCGCTGCATTCCGTGGGCGGGCCGCCGCGTCGCGCTCACCGTCACGCAAGCCTTGGGGTGCCGACGGCAAGGCGCTCGACGGTGTGCGCATCCTCGATTTCACCCATGTCCAATCCGGCCCCACCTGCACGCAGCTTCTGGCCTGGTTCGGCGCCGACGTGATCAAGGTCGAGCGGCCCGGTGTTGGCGACATCACGCGGGGCCAGCTTCGCGACGTGCCGAACGCGGACAGCCTCTATTTCACGATGCTCAATCACAACAAGCGCTCGATCACCATCGATTCCAAGCATCCGGAAGGGAAGGGGGTCCTGGAAGCGCTGGTGAAATCTTGCGACGTGCTCGTCGAGAATTTCGCCCCGGGCGCGCTCGAACGCATGGGGCTGACCTTCGAACATATCCACAAGCTCAATCCACGCATGATCGTCGCTTCGGTGAAGGGCTTCGGCCCCGGGCCTTACGAGGATTGCAAGGTCTACGAGAATGTCGCCCAATGTGCCGGAGGCGCGGCTTCGACGACGGGCTTTCTCGACGGGCCTCCGCTCGTGACCGGTGCGCAGATCGGCGACAGCGGTACCGGATTGCATCTCGCGCTCGGAATCGTCTGCGCGCTCTATCAGAGGAACCGCACCGGCCGAGGCCAAAAAGTGCTCACGGCGATGCAGGACGGGGTGCTCAACCTCTGCCGCGTCAAGCTTCGCGATCAGCAGCGGCTGAAGCACGGCCCCCTCAAGGAATACAGCCAGTATGGGCAGAACATCCCCTTTGGGGAGGCGACGCCCCGAGCCGGCAACGATTCAGGGGGAGGCCAGCCGGGTTGGATCCTGAAATGCAAAGGCTGGGAGACCGACCCGAACGCCTACATCTATTTCATCACTCAGGCGCCGGTCTGGGAGGCGATTTGCGACGTGATCGGCAAGCCCGAATGGAAGACGGATCCCGATTACGCGAAGCCGCCAGCGCGGTTGCCGCGGCTCAAGCAGATTTTCGACACGATCGAGCGATGGACCATGACCAAGAGCAAATTCGAGGCCATGGATATTCTTAACCAATACGACATTCCGTGCGGGCCCATCCTCTCGATGAAGGAGCTTGCCGAGGAAGAGTCGCTCCGCAAGACGGGCACGATCGTGGAGATCGATCACCCCACGAGAGGCAAATATCTCACCGTCGGAAATCCGATCAAGCTCTCGGATTCGCTCAGCGAGGTGAAGCGTTCCCCTTTGCTCGGCGAGCACACCGAGGAGATCTTGCGCGACGTCCTGAAATTCGATCGGCGCCGCATCGCCAAGGTGCAATCTTCCGGCGCATTGGGCGAAGCCGCCCCCCTCGCCGCGGAATAGCGGCGCAAACCTCTCGGCTCATCCCCGCGAAGGCGCGTCTTCGCGAGGGAGGAGCAGAAGGCTTCGGGCGCGGGATGGGCAAAGGGCACGCCGAATTGATTCCATCTGGCACATTTGTCTTAAGAGCGATGCAAGCGCTCATTAACTTCGCTCGATTCTAATCCCCACCATGGTCATCAAGCACCGTTGGCGCATGATGCTGGGCCTCGTCCTCCTGTGGAGCGCGTCGGCGCTCATCACGGGATTTTTCGTCGTGCAAGCCTATCAAGGTGCGCGCGGCATCGAGGCCAAGCGTCAGATCAAGAGCCGCGTCTTCGCGCTGCGCAGCGAAATCGCCGAACTCAGAACCGAGCGCACCGCACTCGAGCGGAAGGTCGCAATGCTCCGCGGTCCGGTGCTCGACGGGGACCTCCTCGACGAGCGCGTTCGGGCGGAGCTCGGCCGCGTCAACAAGAACGATCTTGTGATCTTCCTCAAGGATGCCGCCTCGAGCCGCACGCCTTGACGAAGGATCAGGCCTTGCCCCGCTTGCAAGCCGAACGGAATTTCTTGCGAGCCTTGCCGTGCAAGCCCTGGGCGTCGGCTTTCTTCGAGCATTCCTGGCTCAGCGCGCTGCGCGGTTTTGCCATCGCGGGCGCCTTTGTTGCAGGGGCCGTGGCCGTGGGCTTGGCGGGACTCGCCGGGCTGGGAGCCGGGGTCTGGGCGAAGGCAAAAGAGGCGCACAGGCAGATCGCCGCCGCGGCGGTGTATCTCAAAAGGGACGTCCGCATCAAAACCTCCCAAGGTGCTGTGGCGCCACCTTCACCGGGGCGCGCTGCCACGAATAACCTGCCCATGCCCGCGTGTCAGCTCGAACCTGCCCCCGAGCCGTCTGCATCTGGAGCGCAGGAGAGGGCGCGCCATGGCGGGCCGCCCTCTCGCCAAGCCTTGGTCCTTCGTCTAATCTTGTTTCGAGGACCTGGTGGATCGGTTCCGACGGCTGGTTCCCATCCGTCGGTAAAATCCATTCACAGCATCACGGAGTTGTGGTCAGGCCTTTGTCGACGGGTGGAAAGCATTCGTCGGGGCCCGATCGCAAGGAGGAAGAGCATGGCAGCTGCCGCCAAATCGGTCCGCTCGGCGGGACGAGGCGTGACCGAGAAGGATGGACCGGGGACGGACGAGGCGCGGCGCGGCTCCCCGACCGGCGATGGCAGCCCACCGCAAGGGGCAGAGTTCACCCGCGAGGACGAGCTTACGGCCTTCCGCTCCATGCTGCTCATTCGGCGGTTCGAGGAGAAGGCCGGTCAGCTTTACGGAATGGGATTCATCGGCGGGTTCTGCCATCTCTACATCGGTCAAGAAGCCGTCGTCATCGGGATGCAGATGGCGACGAAGCCCGGCGACCAGGTGATCACCGGGTATCGCGATCATGGCCATATGCTGGCGACCGGCATGGATCCGAAAGGTGTGATGGCCGAGCTCACGGGACGCCGCAGCGGCTACTCCAAGGGCAAGGGCGGCTCGATGCACATGTTCTCGAAGGAGAAGCATTTCTTCGGCGGGCATGGGATCGTGGGTGCGCAGGTGCCGCTCGGAACCGGACTCGCCTTCGCCAATCGCTACCGCGACAACGGCGCGGTGACGCTCACCTATTTCGGTGACGGTGCGGCCAATCAGGGCCAGGTCTATGAGAGCTTCAATATGGCGGAGCTCTGGAAGCTGCCGGTCGTGTATGTAATCGAGAACAATCGCTACGCGATGGGCACGGCGGTGACGCGCGCCTCCGCGCAAACGGATTTTTCGAAGCGCGGCGCTTCATTCGACATTCCGGGCGAGCAGGTAGACGGGATGGATGTGCGTGCCGTCAGGTCCGCGGGCGAGCGGGCCATCTCCTTCGCGCGCGCGGGCAAGGGACCCTACATCCTCGAGATGCAGACTTATCGCTACCGCGGTCATTCGATGTCGGACCCGGCGAAATACCGATCGAAGGAGGAAGTGCAGAAAATGCGCGAGGAGCGCGATTGCATCGAGATGGTGCGCAAGCGGCTCCTCGAAACCTGGAAAGTGCCCGAGGAAGAGTTGAAGGCGGTCGATGCCAAGGTTCGTGAGATCGTCAACCAGGCGGCGGAGTTCGCCCAGCACGATCCCGAGCCCGACCCGGCCGAGCTGTGGACGGATGTGCTTCTTTGACTTCGCCGCAAGGCTGCGACGCCGAGACGCTCTCTCGGCGGTGACCCTTCATTCAGGCCGCTGAGTATCCCATGCCGACCCATGTATTGATGCCCGCTCTGTCGCCCACCATGGAACAGGGCAAGCTCGCCAAATGGTTGAAGAAAGAAGGCGACACGATCAAGTCGGGTGACGTGATCGCCGAGATCGAGACCGACAAGGCGACCATGGAGGTGGAAGCGGTCGACGAAGGCGTCCTCGCGAAGATTCTTGTCGGCGACGGCACCGAGAATGTCGCGGTCAATACGCCGATCGCCGTGATCGCCGGTGAAGGGGAGGATGCATCGGTCGCCTCGAAGGAGGCACCTCCCGCGAAGCTGAACGGCGGCGGGGAGGGGGAGCCGCAAAAGGCCGAGGCTCAGAAGTCGCCGCCGGCGAAAGAGGCAAAAGCCGATACCAAGCTACCCGCCGCCTCCTTGGGGCATGCGCCGCAGACGCCTGCCTCCGCGGAGCCCGAAGTGCCGGAAGGCACCGAAATGGTGACGATGACGATGCGTGAGGCCTTGCGCGACGCCATGGCGGAAGAGATGCGGCGCGACGAACTCGTCTTCGTGCTGGGCGAGGAGGTCGCGGAATATCAGGGCGCCTACAAGGTGACGCAGGGTCTCCTTCAGGAGTTCGGCGCGCGGCGCGTCGTCGATACGCCGATCACCGAGCATGGTTTCACGGGGCTCGGGGTCGGAGCGGCACTCGCCGGGCTCAAGCCGATCGTCGAGTTCATGACCTTCAATTTCGCCATGCAGGCCATGGACCAGATCATCAATTCGGCAGCGAAGACCCTTTACATGTCGGGCGGCCAGATGGGCTGCTCGATCGTCTTTCGCGGGCCGAACGGGGCTGCGGCGCGCGTCGCCGCCCAACACAGCCAGGATTATACGGCCTGGTACAGCAACGTGCCCGGTCTGAAGGTTGTGGCCCCGCATACGGCCGCCGATGCCAAGGGCCTGCTCAAGGCCGCGATCCGCGATCCCAATCCGGTGATCTTTCTCGAGAACGAAATTCTTTACGGCCAATCTTTCCCGGTGCCGAAGCTCGACGATTTCGTCATTCCACTCGGCAGGGCCAAGATCGCAAGGGTTGGCTCGCAGGTCACGATCGTCGCTTGGTCGATCGGCATGACCTACGCGCTCAAGGCCGCCGAGCAATTGGGGAAGGAGGG
>JAFBAK010000412.1 GCA_019247795.1 Hyphomicrobiales bacterium
TAGCCTTGTCCCGTCGGCTTGAGATCGACGAGCACCGGCGTCGAATCGGAAAGCGCGTCGAGATCGGCGAGCGTGACCGGCAAACCGAGCCGGCGCATCATCGCCGTCAAGTGAATGACCGCGTTGGTCGAGCCGCCGACCGCAAGCAGGACGCGCAAGGCGTTCTGCACATTGCTCCGTGTCACCACGGCGTCGAAGGTGCGCCCGGAATGGGCAAGCTCCATGGCGGCGGTGCCCGTGGCCTCGGCGGCACGCAACCGGTCCGCATGCACGGCCGGGATCGCCGCCGTGCCCGGCAGCATGAGGCCGAGCGTCTCGCACAAGATCGCCATCGTGCTCGCCGTTCCCATCACGGCACAGGTGCCTTCCGTGGTGGCGAGGCCGCGCTCGACGCGCTCGAGATTGGCGTCGCTGATCTCGCCGGCGCGGTAGCGCGCCCAGAAGCGGCGACAATCCGTGCAGGCGCCGAGACGCTCGCCACGGTAGCGCGAGGTCATCATCGGGCCGGTGGCGAGCACGATCGCCGGCTTCTTTGCAGAGGCGGCGCCCATGACGAGCGCCGGCAGCGTCTTGTCGCAACCGCCGACGAGGACGACGGCGTCCATCGGCTGCGCCCGGATCATCTCCTCGACGCACATCGCCATGAGGTTGCGGAACATCATGCTCGTCGGGTTGAGGAAGACCTCGCCGAGCGAGATCACCGGGAATTCGAGCGGCAGACCGCCGGCGGCGAGCACGCCGCGCTTCACCGCCTCGATCAGCTCGGGGACACCGCGATGACAGTTGTTGAAGCCGCTCGCGGTCGAGGTGATGCCGATGATCGGCTTGCCGAGCAGCTCGCGCGAATACCCCATCGAACGGGCGAAGGAGCGGCGCAGATACGCCGAAAAGGCCGGATCGCCGTAATTCGTGAGCCCGCCTTCGAGCCCTTTGGGAGAAGCCATGGTCGTCGTCCCGCCGTCAGGCCGCGGCCGGCAAGGCGCGATCGAAGGCGGTCGAAAGCTTCTCGACGATCTCGTCGATATGAGACTCCTCGATGATGTAGGGTGGCGCGATCACGATGTGGTCGCCGCGCTTGCCATCGATCGTGCCTCCCATCGGATAGCACATGAGCCCTTGCTGCATGGCGGCCGCCTTGATCTTGCCGTTGACGGCAAGCGCGGGATCGAAGGGCTCCTTCGTCATGCGATCCTCGACGAGTTCGATGCCGATGAAAAGGCCGCGGCCACGAATATCGCCGACGAAGGGATGATTGCCGAAGCGGGCCTCGAGCCGCGACTTGAGCTCGCCACCGAGCGAGTTCACGCGCTTCAGGAGATCGCGCTTCTCGATCACCTTCTGCACCGCGAGCGCACCGGCGCAGGCCGACGCGTGCCCGATATACGTGTATCCGTGCTGGAAGAATCCCGTGCCCTCGCGAATGGCCTCGACGATGCGATCGTCGACCAGCATGGCGCCGATCGGCTGATAACCGGCACCAAGCCCTTTGGCGATGCAGACGATGTCGGGAACGACCCCTTCCTGCTCGAAGGCGAAACGCGTGCCGCAGCGGCCCATGCCGCACATCACCTCGTCGAGGATGAGGAGCAAGCCGTGACGGTCGCAAATCTCGCGAATACGTTTGAAGTAGCCCGGCACCGCGGGCACCGCGCCGAGCGTCGCACCGACCACCGGCTCGGCGATGAAGGCCATGACGGAGGAGGGGCCGAGCTCCTCGATTTTCGCCTCGAGCTCGTCGGCGACGCGCGCGCCGTAGGCGCCGGCGCTCTCGTCGGCCCGCCTGCCACGATATTCGTAGCAGGGGGAGACGTGATGCGTCTCGATCAAGAGCGGCAGATATTGCTGACGCCGCCACATATTGCCGCCCGCCGCAAGCGCCGCGAGAGTGTTGCCGTGATAAGATTGACGCCGCGCGATGATGTGATGGCGCTCCTTGTCGCCACGTTCGACGAAATATTGGCGTGCGATCTTCAGCGCCGATTCGATCGCCTCCGAACCGCCTGACACGAAAAAGCAATTGCCGAGATTGGCCGGAGCCTTGGAGGCGAGAAACCCCGCGAGCTCCTCGGCGGGCTCGGTGCTGAAGAAGCCGGTATGCGCATAAGGGATACGCTCGAGCTGGGCGCTGATCGCCGCCGTCACCTCGCGATCCGAATGGCCGAGGCAGGATACGGCAGCCCCGCCGCTCGCATCGAGGTAGCGTTTGCCTTCCCGGTCGATGATGTAGGGCCCATCGCCGGCGACGGCAGTCGGCACCTCGGTGCGAAGATTACGGTGGATGACGTGAGCCATGAAAGTCGAGCCTGATGCGGGGTTTCGAAATGCGGGACGCGGATCATAGCGCTTGGGCCGCGCGAAGCCATAGAGGTTTTGCGCAGAGGCGGCGTGTGCCCGGGTCGCACAAGGGCGCGAGATCAAAAACGCGAGGCGTCGAGCGCTTCGGACATGTTCCCGGCGCGCCGCCACATCGCTTCGAAGCTCGCCTTGAAGGCGGCGATAGCGGCCGGGTCGCGGATGACCACGAGGTCGTCGTCTTCGCGCTTCAACCCCGAATAGGTGAAGTTCGCCGAACCGGTGCGCAGAAGCTTCCCGTCCACGCTGTAGGACTTCAGATGCATGATCTCCTCGCCCGGCGGTTTCAGGCGAAGC
>JAFBAK010000106.1 GCA_019247795.1 Hyphomicrobiales bacterium
GTGCGGCAGCGTTGGAGATTAGGAGGTACTCCTGGGACAACAAGTATTTGCGAATAAACGAAATTAATACTTTATGCCGGCAAGTATTTGCTGACCATATATTTAACCGGAACTGTTTCTTTTGCGCCACGTTAAGGTTAGCGCAGAGTTAACCTCAACGGCGTGATCGTAATGAGTTTCCAGAAAAATTTGTTTGCGGCAGTCGCGATCGTGACATTGGCGGTCGCCGGTCCCGGCTCGGGTTGGGCTCATGGGGGCGGCGGTGGCCATGGCGACGGCGGTGGCCATGGCGAAGGTGGTGGCCATGGCGAAGGTGGTGGCCATGAGGGGGGCGGAGGTGGAGGTCACGACGGCGGTGGCCATGGCGGCCATGAAGGCGGTGGCCACGAAGGCGGCGGCCACGAAGGAAGCGGTCATGAAGGCAGTGGGCATGAAGGCAGTGGCCATGAAGGCAGTGGGCATGAAGGCAGTGGTCATGAAGGCAGTGGTCATGAAGGCAGTGGCCATGAAGGTAGCGGCCACGGTGGGCACGAGGGTGGCGGGCACGGCCATGAGCATGGGGAAGGGCATGGTCACGAGCACGGCCCTGAGGGCAAGGGCCACGAAGGCAAGGGCCACGAAGGCAAGGGCCACGAGGGCAAGGGACACGAGGGCAAGGGCCACGAGGGCAAGGGCCACGAGGGCAAGGGCCACGAAGGCAAGGGCCACGAAGGCAAGGGCCACGGGCACGGGCACGAGCACGGGCACGAGCACGGTCACGAGCACGGGCACGGCCATGGGAAGGGCCACGAGCACGGGCACGAGCACGGCCATGGGAAGGGCCATGAGCATGGGCACGAGCACGGCCACCATCACAAAGGTCACGAGCATGGCGGCGGCCAGAGCCAAGGCGGAACGCCCGGCAATGGCGGAACCCCCGGAGCGCCCGGCAATGGCGGAACTCCGAGCGGGCCGAGCAGCAATGGCTCAGGGACAGGCGGCGCCCCTGGAACGGGGACCGGTTCCGCAGGTTCGGGCGGCAGCTCGGTCGGTCCGAGCGCGAGCGCAAGCGGCGGCAGCTCAACGAATGCCGGCATCGGTGGCCATGAAGGCGGTCCGGATGTGCTCGGCTACTCGGATCATGAATGCGTCTACACGAGCCCCGATATCTGGCGGTGCAAAGCGCCGGCTTTCTGGACGCCATGGTTGGGATGGTCGTCGGAGGAAGAGGCCCAGGGAATCGCCTATGGCAGCGGGGGGCCTTACGAGCACGCTCTGCCGCACGCCTATTATCATCGCTGGCGACCGGCGCATCGCATCAGCGGCGGAAACAACGGGCCGGCCTGGATAGCGGCTTGCTCTTCGGCGGGCTGGCACAAGAAGCCATGGAACGCCAGTTGGGCTCATCGGCGCCATCCAGAGCGGCTATGTGCCTTCACTCGCAGAGGCCGCATCCTCGGCATCGTCGCGATGCGGGAACCTCTTCGCCATCGTCGCGGCCACTATGCCTTTGGCCGCGCGCCGCCGAACCGCATCTTCCTCGAGCGTCGGGGCTCCACATACGTTGTCCGAGCGGTGCGCCCGACGCACTCATCGAGCTGCATCGGGGGCGCGGGCGAGAAAATGAAGCATGCTTCAGGGGGAGTGAGGTTCACGCACCTTTCCGGGCATTCTCGCCATTACGCCGCGTGCGCGAGCAGCGGAATGCAGCACACAAAACCGCACAGCTGAGCATGATGCGCAGTGCACCTCGGCATGGATTTCTGCATCATCGTTGCATTGAGTCTTGCCGTCGGGAATGACACGACACGACCGTGTCACGCCCGGCGAGGCTCGCAAGGCGAGCCTGGGGAAGGGGGAAAATCGGGCAACGATCGTTTAGCTCGAGCCGACGGCGATCTATTCCGGTAATCCGGCCACTCGCAGCGCTTCAGACAACGGCTCGGCGATCGAGCGGTGGAAGTCGATCGCGGCACACATGCCGGTGATCGTATAGCCGGGTTCCAGCTCCAGAACGCGTTTTGCGGCTTCCCTTGCCGGCCCGGTCCGCCCGAGCTTCGCGTGGGTTCCAGCCAACAACATATGTGCAAAGCTGAAATTGGGGTTTGCCTGGAAGCACTTGCTCGCGGCCCCGGAAGCCGCCTCGTACTCGCCACGCTGGAAATGACCGAGCGCGACCGCCAAGCACGGTCCGTAGTTGATGGGATCGAAGGGGCTGAGGCGAAGCGCATGTTCGCCCCAATCGATGGCGCGATCAGCTTCGCCGCCTGTCGCCATCACCACGCTCCCGAAGCCATAGGCGAGCGAGCACGACGGGCTCAACGCGAGCGCCGCCTCGAAGGCGCGGCGGGCGGCTTCGCGGTCATGCGCGACGAGGCCCAGCGCAAAGCCGCCCAAAGCCAACGCGGTTGCGTCATCGCGCCCATGCGCAATGGCCGAATGCGCATGCCGGATCGCCCCGACCCGATTCTCCTCGCGTGCCCCGCCGCGCACGAAGGCGATCTCATGGCACCAGGCAGCAAAGCCATGCGCGCTCGCATAATCGGGCTCGAGGTCAAGCGCGCTCATGAGAAGGGGCAGCGCCTTGATCGCCCGCTCCGGCATCGCCGGCCAAACATCCGGGACGGCACGAAGCACGAGGTCGTAGGCGTCGAGGTTATCGGGACGCTTGCGCTTGACGCGCTCGATCTCAGCCTGGCGCAGGCTCGGCTCGATCGCCGCCACCACGCTGGTGGTGAGCTCGTCCTGAAGCGCGAACACATCGTCGAGAGTGCGATCATAGCGTTCTGCCCAGACATGGCGTCCGGTTTCCGCCTCGACGACCTGTCCGGTGACGCGCACGCGACTCGACGCTCGTCGCACGCTTCCTTCGAGCACATAGCGCACGCCGAGCTCGCGGCCGACCTGCTTCACGTCGATGGCTTTGCCTTTGTAGACGAAGCTCGAATTGCGGGCGATGACGAAGAGCCACTTGATGCGCGAGAGACCGGTGATGATGTCCTCGACCATTCCGTCCGAGAAATATTCCTGTTCCGGATCGCCGCTCATGTTCTGAAAGGGGAGCACGGCGATCGAGGGTCGCTCGGGAAGCGCAAGCATCGCGTTCTCCGGTGTTCTTCGGGCTGCCGAGTCGGACTCAAGGCGCGTTTCAATGCGGAAAACATGAACCGGGCGCGCGATGTTCTTGACGGTGTGCTCGCCTATGTCTGCGAAGCCGATTGGCAACTTCTCACCGACATGCTCGCGCACCGTGGCGCTGACGCAGATTTCTCCAGGCTTTGCCAGCGACTCCAGTCGCGCCGCGACGTTCACCCCGTCCCCGAAGATGTCGCCCTCGTCGACGATCACGTCGCCCACATTGATGCCGATGCGAAACCGGATGCACCGGCTTTCATCGAGGTTGGCATTACGGTCCTTGATGCCCTGTTGCAGCACCACGGCGCAGCGCACCGCATCGACGATGGAGGCAAACTCGATGAGGAGGCCATCGCCCGTCGTTTTGACGATGCGACCCTGATGCTGGGCGATCAGCGGATCGACAAGCTCCCGGCGATGAGCCTTGAGCGCCGCGAGCGTGCCTTCTTCATCGGCACCCATGAGGCGTGAATATCCCGCCACGTCCGCGGCGAGGATGGCTGCGAGGCGCCGCGCGGTTCGCGACTCTTCGCTCATTCGCTTTCGCCTCCAGGGCCGATGCCACCCGAACTATGCCTGCACCCCCAAAATGGCGCAATGCGCTGCCCGCGCAGCACAGGGCCTTTGCGCATGGATCACTATCAACGGTTGAGAAGCCAGAAGACGAGACTCAGCAAAAGGCTCGCGATCAAACAGCTCATCAACGGAAAGTAGAAGGTCATCCTGCCGCGCTCGATGACGATGTCCCCGGGAAGCCGCCCCAACCCTATCCGGCCGAGGAGGGGCCAAAGCAATCCCAGAGCAAGAATGAGCAGACCGAGCACGATGAGAAAGCGCGCCATCGCCAATTCCCCCACGTCCAAATTGAATTAAGTTAACCGGCAACGTAATTAGCGAAGCCGGCAATGTAATCCAGGTCGAGAACGAAATCGGCTAATTCTTCAAAAAGCTCACCTATAAGCCGGCTAACATTCCAAACACTTTGCCGATCGCAATCAGTCGCGGTAGGACGGATCGATGGCGTCGAGCATGCGCAGATGGGCCGCCCATTCAAGCTCGATCTCGCCTTCATCGAAATTGGTTTCATCATATTGGCGAGCGACCTTCTCGCACACCTCGCGCGAAGGGAGGGCGAGCTCCGCTCCCGTCGATTGCGCGGCAATCTGCACCTCGCACGCAAGGTTGAGATAATACATCAGCTGGAAGGCCTCCGCGACATTGCGTCCAACGGTGAGAAGGCCATGATTGCGAAGGAGCAAAGCCCGTTTGGCGCCAAGGTCGGCGACGATGCGTTGCCGCTCGTCGAGATCGAGCGCCACGCCTTCATAGTCATGGACGCCGAGCCGGCCATAAAATTGCATTGCGATCTGGTTCAGCGGCAACAGGCCCTCCTTCAAGGAGGCGACCGCCATCCCGGCCCTGGTGTGGGTGTGAATGACGCAGGCGGCATCGTGGCGCGCCATATGCACCGCACTGTGGATGGTGAAGCCCGCCGGGTTCACGCGATGCGGTGACGCCCCCACCTTTTCGCCTCTCGTGTCGATCTTCACGAGCGACGACGCGGTGATCTCCTCCCAGCGCCATCCATAAGGGTTGATGAGGAAATGTTCGGGCTCGCCGGGCACGCGGACCGTGGAATGCGTGTAGATAAGGTCCGTCATCCGGTAATGAGCGAGAAGACGATAGCAGGCGGCGAGTTCGACGCGTTGGCGCCATTCGGCGCTTACGGCTTTTGTGGATCGCTCCGCGATGCTCATGGCACCTCCGGATTCGTGCGCGGCGCGCCTGCGCCGTTCCGATGAGAGTCGCGCCGCAGGGCCTGGCTGTCAACGGATATCGATGTGCGGACGCAACGGCGATATCAGCCTCGCGCGGCCTCGATCCTCGCGATGAAATCCCGCAACTCGCGAGCGACGAATTCGGGCGCCTCGAGATAGATCATATGCCCCGCACCCGGCACCAGCACGAGGCGCGCCTCGGTCGGGACTACGCCAGCGCGAATCGCGCTCTCGACGCGCATCGCCATTGCGGGCGGCGTCACGCTGTCGTCCTCGCCGCAGAGGATGAGGCATGGTGCCTCGACATGCGCGAGATCATCGAGAAGCCGCCCCGAGGCGAGCATGCGAACGGCTTGTCCGTAACCTGGTTGCTGCATCGTCGCGAGCGTGCGCGTGACCTCTGCCAGGAGATCAGGCTTCGCCGAAGGATCATGGATGAGCTTCAATGCGCGGGACTTCGCGAAGCCTGCCGCACCGAGGTGCTCAAAGGCATCGATCCTTGCTTGCGCCGCCTCGGGCATCGGGCCGCCTTGCGACGCGCCATGCCCGAGCGCCGGCGACAAGAGCACAAGCCCTTGTGCACCGAAAATGCGGGCAAAGCTCGCCGCGATCAGCGCGCCCAGCGAATGGCCGACCACGATCGCGCGGCGTCCGCCGAGCTCATCGAGAAGCGAGGCGAGCGCGGCCGCGTAATCGCGCGGGACCGGCCAAGCCTGCGCCAGCGGCGCCGAGCTGCCATAGCCCGGAGCATCCCAAGCGATGACCTCGGCGTGCGGGGGCAGTGCTCCGGCGAACTCGACGAAGGAGCTGCCACGGCTCCCGATGCCGTGCAGAAGCACGAGGCACGTCTCCTCGCCTTCGCGATGCAGAAAGGTCACGCCATTCCCTGCGCTCCTTTCCCGGAAGGGCTCTGGCGAGATTTGGCTCATGCTCGACCGGCACTCATGAATACGCTGATCCTTAGTCTGGAGCTGCCGACCTCGCGCAGATCGAGCGCTCTTTCAGCTAGGCTCTTGCCGCGTCGATGATACGCATTTGCGCCCGCTCGCTGCCGCCCCAGCGGTCGACCGAAAGCGTGCCTGCGACATGCAGCCTGCCGCCCCGCGCCGCAAGGAGCGCCTGGCCGAGCGGCTCTTCTGCGGCTCGGAAGGCGATCCCCGAGAGGCTCGCGCCATCCGGCGCGCGCAAGCGTACCCGCACATGGCCGGCGCCGACGACCGCGACATCGGCCAGCATATGAGCACCGAGTGCGACGACGGGTTCCGGCGAGCCTGCGCCGAAAGGTCCGGCACGTTCGAGCGTCGCAATGAGGTCCGGCGAAGCACCCGCCGCGGTCGCGAGCGCATCCACCATGAGCGCGCTCTTCGCTCGGCCGGCTTCAACCGCATTCTTCAAGCGCTGCGAGATGAAATCGAGGAAAGTTCGGGAGCCGCCGGAGGGCAGCGTGACCCCGGCCGCCATGGCGTGGCCGCCTCCCTTGAGCGCGTGGCCCGCCTCGACCGCGGCCGCGACCGCGCGGCCGAGATCGGCACCCTCAATCGAGCGGCCCGATCCCGTCATGGTGCCGTCGGGCGCGACCGCAAACGCGAAGGCAGGTCGTCGGTGCCGCTCCTTGAGCCGCGCCGCGACGAGACCGACAACGCCGGGGTGCCAATCCGGCGCATGGGCGAGAATGATGGGCGGATCGCCCTCGCTCAGAGCCGCTTGCGCCTGTGCCAGCGCGGCCTCGAGCGCCTGCTCCTCGATCACGCGCCGCTCCGAGTTGAGCCCATCGAGCGTCGCCGCCATGGCGTTCGCTTCGCCTTCGTCCCGGCTCATGAGCAATCGTGCGCCCAGGCTCGCTTCACCGATGCGCCCGCCAGCATTGATGCGCGGTCCGAGCAGGAAGGCGAGGTGGTAGGGAGTGGGCTCCCCATCGAGCCGCGCCACGTCGGCAAGCGCCCGCAAGCCGAGGCGGCCGCGTGCTTTCATCACCGCGAGGCCCTGGCGGACGAAGGCCCGGTTCAAACCTTTGAGGGGCATTACATCGGCGATGGTCGCAAGTGCCACGAGATCGAGAGCGGCAAAAAGATCGGGCTCGGGGCGCTCCGCCGTAAAGAAATTGCGGCGGCGCAGCTCCCGATTGAGCGCGACGAGCACCACGAAGGCGACGCCGGCGGCGCAAAGCATGGTGAGGCCGGAAAGATCATCTTGGCGGTTCGGATTGACGATCGCATCCGCAGGCGGGAGGTTTTCGGACGCGAGATGATGATCGATCACGATCACGTCGAGGCCGAGCCGTTTGGCCTCCGCGAGGGGAGCATGGCTCATCGTGCCGCAATCGAGCGTGACGAGAAGGCTCGCACCTTGTCGCGCGAGCGCCGTGACCGCCTCGACATTGGGTCCGTAGCCTTCCGTGAGGCGGTCGGGAATATGGAAGGAAAGCTCGCAGCCGAGGTCGCGCAGATAGCTGCCGAAAAGCGCAACGGAGCAGGCGCCGTCCACATCGTAATCGCCGAAGAGCGCCACGTGTTCGTGCGCCGCCACGGCGTGAGCCAGGCGGTGGACCGCCTTATCCATGTCGACGAGCGTGGAGGGATCGGAAAGCAGATCCCTGAGCTTCGGTGAGAGATAGGCAGTGACACGATCGACGCCGATTTCTCGCGCGGCGAGCACGCGCGCCAAGAGATCGGGAAGGCCATGGGCCTGCGCCAATGTCATCGCGCGCAGCTCGCCGGCCTCGTCGAGACGCGCCTGCCAGGCTCGGCCGAGGACCGAGGTCGTGACGCCGAGCACCGGACGGATAGTGTCGAGCGCGACTTCGTTCATGACTTCGCCCATAGCGCCGTTATGCCTTCGCTTGAAGGTGAGAGATCGATTTTTTACGCGATTTCCACCGGCGAGTAGCAAAGGGACGTGGACGAGCAGTCGGTCGGGCGCGGCTCCTGCAAAAGATGTCATCCAGTCGCGACAAATATTTTGTCGAACGAGGCAATCCGATTTTCGCCTCCCGGCGCGTTGTGGTTTTGAAGAAATGAAGAAGCTGGCATATGAGTATTCGGCTTTTCACTCGCTACCATTCACTATTCCCTTTGCTGCTCGCTACCCGCCATTCGCTCCTCGCTGTTTTCCGTCCGCGGAACCAATGAATGAAGAAGTTTCGCCTCTACATTCTCTCGGTCGCCCTTCCTTTTGCGCTCGCGATCCTTGTGGGCATCTCGCCGCTCCCCTTGCGTACCGACCTGCAAAATCTCGTTTTCGACAATTATCAGCGCCTCAGCCCGCGTATTTATGACCCGGCCTCTCCGGTGCGGATCGTCGACATCGATGATGAATCGTTGAAGCGCTATGGACGACAATGGCCCTGGCCACGAACGCAGCTCGCGGCCTTCGTCGATTTCCTCAAGCAACATGGCGCGCTCGCCATCGGCTTCGACTTCCTCTTCGCCGAGCCGGATCAAATGGGGATCGGCGAGCTCATCCGCAGTCAGCCGCGCGAGCAGGCACTCGCCCGCATCGCGGAGGAGCTCGACAAGAACGGCACTTACGATGAGGCTTTCGCGAGATCGCTTGCGGCGGCGCCCGTGATCCTGGGCGCCGTGCTCGTCAACGGAACGAGCGAGGCGAATTCCGGCGAGCCGATGGGGGAGACGCAGCCTCTGCTGCCGGTAAAGTCGGGCTTCTCGCATGCGGGCGATGATCCGCTGCTTTTTTTGCGCGGCTTTCAGGCGAGCATCGCGCCGATCAAGCTTCTCGCCGATCGAGCTGCCGGGATCGGGGCACTCAACTGGGTTCCGGACCGCGACCGGGTCATCCGACAGGTGCCGCTGCTTTTCGGGCTCCGCGGCGAGATCGTGCCAAGCCTCGCCGCGGAAGCGTTGCGGCTCGCGCAAGAGGAGGGCGCGAGCTACTTCGTCAAATCCTCGAACGCTTCGGGAGAAACCGCTTTCGGCGCGCAAACCGGCGTCGTGGCGATTCGCATCGGAAAACTGGTGGTGAACACCCAGCCGCACGGCGATGTGCGCGTGCGCTTCACACGGCATGATCCGCGTCGCTTCATCCCGGCCTGGAAGCTCCTCGACAACGAGGTCGATCCGGCCGAGATCGAGAACAAGATCATCTTCATCGGCTCGAGCGCGGCGGCGCTCGGCGACATGGTGACGACGCCGCTCGACGCTTCGGTGCCGGGCGTCGAAATCCATGCCCAGCTGCTCGAGCATATTCTCGATGGTGAAAGCCTCGTCCGCCCCGATATCGCGGACGGCGTCGAGATGGTGGCGATGATCGTCTTGTCGATCATCATGATGCTCGTCCTCCCCTTCGTGCAATCGCTGGTCGCGGCTTTCATTGGTGCGGTGTGCGTCACAGCGTTGTGTGCCGGGAGCTGGTGGGCCTTCACGCAAAAAGGGCTCTTGCTCGACCCGGTCTTCCCGAGCCTCTCGGCCGGAGCCGTCTTCCTCGCGGGCGTGCTCGCGCTTTACGGGATGAAGCAATCGCAGGAGCGGCACGTGCGGCAAGCCTTCGGGCGCTTCGTCTCGCCCGCCGTGGTGCAGCGCCTTGCCGAGCACCCCGACAGGCTCATTCTCGGCGGCGAAAACCGCGAGCTGACCTTGCTGTTCTGCGATTTGCGCTCCTTCACCACGATTTCCGAAGGTTTCGACGCTCATGGATTGACGCGTTTTCTCAACGAGTATCTCACGCCCATGACCGATGTGGTTCTCGACCATGGTGGCACCGTCGATAAATATATGGGGGACGCCATCATGGCTTTCTGGAATGCGCCACTCGACGATCCCGATCATGCGCGCAATTCCGCGATGGCGGCGCTGGCCATGCGCGCCGAGCTCGCCAAGCTGAATGCGCGCTGGCGGGCCGAAGCTGAAGCGGAACACAGAGCCTTCCCCAAGGTGCGCTTCGGAGTCGGTCTCAACACTGGCATTTGCTGCGTCGGCAATCTCGGCTCGGCGCGACGCTTCGACTATTCCGCCATCGGCGATGATGTGAATGTCGCCTCGAGACTCGAGGGCGCGACCAAGGTTCTCGGCGTCGATATTGCGGCGAACGGAGCGACGCGCGAGGAAGCGCCGGAGCTTGCCTGGCTCGAAATCGACAAGGTGGTCGTGAAAGGCAAGAGCCTGCCGATCGTGGCCTATGCGCTCGTGGGCGATGAGGAGATGGCAAAAAGCAAGCGATTCACGGCGCTCGCCGAGCTGCATGAGGCCATGCTCGAGGCCTTCCGGTGCCGCGCCTTCGACAAGGCGCTTCAGTTTGCCGAGGAGGCCGCCGCCCTCGCACCCGCCGAGATCGCCGGGCTTTACGCCTTCTATCAGGCGCGCATCCACGAGACGGTCGAGGCGATGCCTGGTGATGACTGGTCGCCCGTCCTGACCCTTGAGGAAAAATGACGTCGAGCTTCACTTGGAAGCGCTGTTGCGCGTTCCCGCGGCTATCGAAAGGTTCTATCGGCCGCCCCGCCACCTATTTCGCCAACGGAACGGCCAAGCTTCTCACTGTCGCGCTCGGCTCGATCTGCGATCAGCGCCGTCCGTATTTGCCGAAGGGGCTGTTCAGACGTTCGAGCTTGCGCGCCTTGCGTGCCGCGTAGCGAGCATCTCGCTGCGCCTTCTTCTCCTCCTCGAGTGCTTCCTTCCAGGCTGCGGCCTCCACGCGTTCACGCGCCTCACGCTCTTCGCGCTCGGTTCGCTCGGCGGCTTCCTTGGCCTCGCGGGCGGCGCGCTCCGCGGCCTCTTGCGCATCCTTTGCGGCCTTGCGAGCCGCGATGCGGGCGTCGCGCGCCTGGGCGATCTCCAAACGTTCGGCCTGCTTCTTGAGGGAATCGGGATCGTTCCGGTTGGCCTTGGCGCGAAACCTCTCGAGCACGGCCTGTTTCGCGGATGCCGCCGCGCTCAATCTTTCGTCGAAGTCCGGATGCTGAAAACTTGTCATATGTCTCCGTCTCGAAATTGACTCGAAGCTTCGCCGACTCGACTGTGCGTCGAGGCCCTTCGCTCGCCTCTCGTTCAAGGATGTGGGCGGGGCGGATTGCCCCGCTTCCAGAGATGATTCGGGAGGGCTTCCGCGTCAAGCTATTTGTTTGCAGAGCTGATCTGAAGAAATTCGCGAAGCTCCACCGGAACAGCGGGAGGCAAAAGCCCCTCGAGGGGAGAGGCTCAATTTTGGGCGTCTTCCGGATACCATTCGGCGCGGGAAAGGAAATGGGCGCGCTCACCCGATACGGGGAAGGGCAAGCCCCGAGCGGACTGCGCTCAGTAATATCCCTCTCCCACCCTGTGGACGATAATCATCGGTAAGGGGAACACGACGCCGGTGAGGAAAGGATCTGGCCGACGGTGCCGCGGCGGTTAGCCACATGGTGAGCGAGGGACACGAGAAGCGGCAAGTTCGAGTTCGCGAGCACCGCGTATCAATGAAAATGCCGACGGTCGCGAAGTAAGGGCTCGCCAGGTCTATCGCTTCCGATCCCTCGCCAAACACGCCCACCGGCAAGGCCGTGAGCCCCGGTAAAGGTCAGAAATAGAATCTTCGGCAGGGCCAACCAGCATTCGGCGGAGCTTGCTCTCATCGTGGATGCGATACGCCATGGGCTCGAAGATAAATTGAGTAGAGGGAAGTCGTGCCGCAGATGTAGAGGCGATTGCGCTTTTGTCCCCCGAACTGCACATTGGCTACCACCTCCGGCACCTTGATCTTGCCGAGAAGCGTTCCGTCCGGGTGGTAGCAATGCACGCCGTCGCCGGCCGATGTCCACAAATGCCCTTGCGTATCGCATCGGAAGCCGTCGAAAAGGCCGATTTCGCAGGTCGCAAATTCCTCGCCTCCGCGCAGCTTGCGCCCGTTCGATGAAAGCTTGAAGCGGCGGATATGGCGTGGCCCATCCTCGACATGAGTGTTGCCGGTATCGGCGACATAAAGGAGGCTTTCATCCGGTGAGAAGGCAAGTCCGTTCGGCTTGACGAAATCGGTTGCCACCGCCTCGAGCGTGCCTCTCGCAGGATCGATGCGAAAGACGTGACTTGCGCCGATCTCCGATTCGGCGGCGTCGCCTTCATAGTGCGAATCGATGCCGTAAGTGGGGTCGCTGAACCAGATCGAGCCGTCGGACTTCACCACCACATCGTTCGGCGAGTTGAGCTTCTTGCCTTCCCAGCGATCGGCAAGCACGGTGCGCTTGCCGTTGTGCTCGGTGCGCGAGACACAGCGTCCGCCATGCTCGCAGGAGACGAGTCTCCCCTCGAGATCGACGGTGTGGCCATTGGTGTTGTTCGCGGGCTCGCGAAACACGGACACGGAGCCGTCGCATTCGTCGTAACGCAGGATGCGGTTGTTCGGGATATCCGACCACAGAAGGTATCGCCCGGCGGGAAAATAGGCCGGCCCTTCGGACCAGCGGCATCCCGTGTGCAGCTTCTCGAGATGCACATTGCCGAGGACGAGCGCCTTGAAGCGTGCATCCAGGATTTCGATCGCTGCAGTGAACATCTTTCCTCCATGAGCCCGGCGTGCGGCTTTGCTCTCGTTGATGCTTCGCGCCGGACGATAGCTTTGCGCCGCTGCGCCGCGCAACCTTGGCTTTCGCGAGATGAGCGTAGCGGGTCATGCACCCTCATCTCCGCTCATTCTTTCGAAGCAGGAAGCCAGATTCCAAGGCAGATTCATCTTGAATGTTCTGGGTCCCCGCTATCGCGTCGCGTTCGCGGGGATGAGCAGAGAGCTCGAGGATGCTCGGGAAAGGGTGCTTCGTCTTGCGTCCGTCATCGCGCCCGCGTAACCAAACGGCCCCGCCATGCTCGACGAGCCATCCCGCCAGACGAGGAGCCTCATGCTGATCGCCCAAATCTCGGACTTGCATCTGCGCCCGCGCGGCATGCCGGCCATCCGCCTCGTCGAGACCAACATGCTCGTCGCGCGCGCCATCACCGCGCTGATGGCGCTCGATCCTCGTCCCGACGTGGTGCTGGTGACCGGAGACGTGGTCAACAACGGCACGCCCGACGAATATGAGACAGCCCAGGAGCTGCTTTCTCGCCTTCCAATGCCGGTCTATGCCGTCCCCGGCAATCATGATCATCGAGAGAATTTTCGCAAAGCCCTGCAGCGGTTTCCCGGCGTCACCAGCCATCCGCGGTTCGTGCAATATGCGATCGAGGATTTTCCGTTGCGGCTCGTCGCACTCGACACGCACATCCCGAGATCGAGCGCGGGCGAGATGTGCGAGGAACGCCTCGCCTGGCTCGACAAGACGCTTGCGGCCGAGCCCGGCAAGCCGACCTTCATCTTCGCGCATCATCCACCCTTCCTTTGCGGCATCGGCCATATGGACAAGATCAGGTTGATCGAGGGCGGCGAGCGGCTCGAATCAATCGTGCGCGCCAATCCCCAAGTGAAGGCGCTCGCCTTCGGCCATCACCACCGCCCCATCGAGACCGTGTTCGGCGGCGCGCTCGCCTCCATCGCGCCCGGCGTGGCGCATCAGGTGGAGCTCGACTTGCGTGAAGGCGAGCCCGAGGGGTTGCTGAACATGGAGCCGGCTGCTTATCGTTTGTGGCGTTGGGACGGTGAGCGCCTCGTCAGCCATATGGCGTATGTCGAGCGCTTTCCGGGACCGTTCCCGTTCGTCGAGGATTGATGGATGTTCCGGCCGGGCTGCTCCGTCGGGAGCAGCAGGCCTATCGTTCAAGGTGAAGCGCCGGAGCGTTGCCGCGCCCAATGGACGCCGTCCTCGAAGAGCCGATCGACGAAAATCGCGAGAAGCGCCACGACGACCGCGCCCTCGAGCACATAGGCCGGGTTCGACGCCGAGAGACCCTCGATGATCGGCGAGCCGAGCGTCAGGGCGCCGATGGTCGAGCCGATCGTCGCCGTGCCGATGTTGATGATCACGGCGATCCGGATGCCGGTGAGGATGATCGGCAAAGCGAGAGGCAGTTCGACATCGCCGAGCATGCGCAAACGCGAGAAGCCGAGGCCTTCGGCCGCGTCCTTCACGTCGCGCGAGACGGCAGTGAGGCCGGCGATGGTGCTCTCCGTGATCGGCAAGGCCGCGTAGACCGCAAGCGCCACGAGTGTCGGCGGACCGCCATATCCGAGAAGGGGGACTGAGATCGCGAGCACCGCGACCGGCGGGAAGGTTTGGCCGATCGCGGCAATGGCGTTGATCAGCGGCGCGAATTCGAGGCCGCTCGGCCGGGTCGCAAAGATGCCGGCTGATACGCCGACGAGCGCTGCCGCGGCGCTCGAGGCGAGGACGAGCCCAAGATGTGACAAGATGAGCTCGACGAAGCTCGCCCGCTCATAGACCGGTCGTTCGACCTGCGGGAAGAGCCAATGCATCGGCGGTGCGAGATGCGGCAGCGCGAGCACGAGCGCAACGAGCGCGAGGGCGAGCGCCATTGTGAGCGGCGACATTCGCGCGACCTGCCGAATGTGGGTGCTCATAAATGAGCGAGGTCGCCGAGGCGAATGATGCCCAAGCGGCGACCTTCCTGATCGATGACGGGCAGGGCGTCGCGACCGCTCGTCATCATCATGGTGAGCGCCTCCTTGAGCGAGGCGTCCTCGCGGATCGCTTCTCCTCGAGCTTGGCCCTGGCCAGCGCCGTCAGGGGCCATGCGCTCGGCGACGCGCGCCACCGCGAGCACGCGGATCGACATGTCGGCGCCGCCGACGAATTGGCGCACGAAGTCGTTCGCGGGCCTGGCGAGAATTTCGGCGGGCGTCGCAAATTGCACGAGCTTGCCGCTCTGCATCACGGCAACGCGATCGCCGAGACGCAGCGCCTCGTCCATGTCATGCGTGACGAAGACGATGGTCTTCTTCGTCTCCGCCTGAATGCGGCGGATCTCGCCTTGAAGGGCCTCGCGCGTCGGCGGGTCGAGCGCGCCGAAAGGCTCGTCCATGAGCACGATGTTCGGGTCCGCGGCGAGCGCGCGGGCGACGCCGACCCGTTGCTGCTGACCACCCGAGAGCTGATGCGGGAATTTCGTGCGAAACTCGCCGGGATCGAGCCGAAGGAGGTGCAAAAGTTCGTCGATCCGCGCCTCGATCCTGGCCTTCGGCCAACGCAGGAGACGCGGTACCGTCCCGATATTGTCGGCAACGTTCCAATGCGGAAAAAGCCCGATCGACTGGATCACATAGCCGATGCCGCGCCTCAGCGTCTCCGGCTTGAGTTCGGCGATGTCCTTCCCGTCGATGCGGATCACGCCCTGGTCCGGCCGGATCAGCGCATTGATCAGGCGCAGCGTCGTCGACTTGCCGCAACCTGAGGGGCCGACGAAGGTGCACAGCGTGCGTGCCTCGATGTCGAGCGTCAATCCATCGACCGCGCCACGGCCGCCATAGCGTTTCACCACATGGTCAAGCTCGATCATTCGGTCCTCGAAAGACGTGTCACGGCGTTCTCCTCGCGATGCCGAGCAAAAGCTGGAAGATGAAGTCGACCCCGAGCGCCATGAAGATCGTCGGCACCGCGCCGAGCAGCATGAGATCGAGCGCGCGCTGGCCAAGTCCGAGGAAGACGAAGCTGCCAAGTCCGCCGGCGCCGATGAGCGCCGCGACGACCGCAAGCCCGATCGCCTGAACCGTGACGATGCGAAGGCCCGAGAGAAGCACGGGAAGCGCGATCGGCGCCTCGACTTGCAGGAGAATCTGCCCCCCTGTCATCCCCATGCCGCGTGCCGTCTCGACCACCGAGTCCGGCACGCTCGCAAGTCCGGCGAAGGCGCCGCGCGCCATGGGCAGGAGGGAGTAGAGCACGAGCGCGATGATGGCGGGCGCCACGCCGATCCCGGATATGCCGATGCGGCGCAGATCGGGAAAGGCATCGGAGAGCGCGGCGAGCGGGCCGATCAAGAGGCCGAAGAGGGCGATCGAAGGAATGGTCTGGACGATGTCGAGCCCGCCGAAGATGAGGTCGCGCCAACGCGGCCGACGCTGCGCCAGGACGCCGAGGGGCAAGCCGATGACAAGCGCCAGAAGCACCGAAAGGGCGACGAGGAAGCCGTGGCGCTGCACCGCGTCGGCGAATGCCTCGCGCCGGTTCGCCGCCTCCTTGGCGAGCGAGAGCTGATCGAATGCGCCGGAGACCGCGGCGAAGACGAGCACCGTCACGACGCCGATCACGGCGGCGGCCTTTAAGGCGAGGCCGGCCTCGAGACGGCGCAAGGCGTCTCCTGCGGCGAGCACAGCGGCAAGCTCGATGATCCAGAAGCCCCCGGCAAGCGAGACGCGCGCGATCGGCGTCGCCGTGGCGACGAGGCTCGTCGCGGTCGTTCCCGCTCCGAGCGGCAGGAAAACGGCGAAGGCGAGCGCCGTCGCGAGCACCAGCAGGTGCAGCGCCCGCCCTTGAGGCATGAAGCAAGCTGCGAATAGCAGTGCCCCGCACGCAAGAAAGACGGTGAGGCTCCCCGCGCCCAAGGCTTCGGAAAGCGAAATCGCACGGCCGCTCACGAGGCGATTGGGCGCAAAGCCAAGAAAGGGGAGCGTGAGCGCCGCGACGAAAGCCGCGAGCATCAGGACGAAAAGCACGCGGTTGCGGATCATGCGACCGTTCCGCTTCAGGGCATGATTCGAAAAAGCCGCGCGACCGTCATGCGCAAATTTCCGCTCGTCGAGAGCGTGCGCCGCCGCAAGCCGCGACTATTTCAAGAAGCCCTTCTCCGTGAGATAGGCCTTGGCCACTTGCCCGGCATCCTGGCCCTCCACCGCGATTTTGGCGTTCAGCCCTTGTAAGGTCTCGAGCGTCAGCGTCGCGAAGACCGGCTCCAGCGCATCCTTGATCGCCGGTGCCCGATCGAGCACCTCCTGTCGCACGACGGGCGCGGGCTGGTAGACGGGCTGCACGTTGCGCGGATCTGAAAGTACGACGAGGTTGAGCGCCGCGATGGCACCGTCCGTGCCATACGCCATGGCGGCATTGACGCCGGATGTGCCGTCCGCGGCGGCCTTCTCGGTGGCTGCCGTGTCGCCGCCGGAGAACACGAGAAGCTGATCGCTCTTGAGCTCGAAGCCGTAAGCCTTCTGGAAGGCCGGGAGGGCCGCCGCGCTTTCGACGAACTCGGCCGAGCCCGCGAGCTTCACCTGCCCGCCCCCCTTTACCCAAGCGGCGAAGTCGTCCAGCGTCTTGAGCTTGTTCTTGTCGGCCAAGTCCTTGCGCACCGCGATCGCCCAAGTGTTGTCGGCGGGTGCCGGCGCCAGCCAGACGAGCTTGTTCTTCTGCAGATCGAGCTCATGGGCCTTTTCCCAGGCCTTGTGAGCATCCTTCCATAGAGGATCGGAATCCATCGAGAAGAAGAATCCGGCATTGCCGGTGTATTCGGGATAGATGTCGATCTCGCCCGCGATGAGCGCGGTGCGCACGATCTTGGTGTTTCCGAGCTGCACCTTGCTCACCACGTCGAGCCCCTTGTTACGAAGCAAGAGCACGATCATGTTGCCCAAGAGGGCGCCCTCGGTGTCGATCTTCGATCCGACCGTCACCTTCTCGGCCGCATATGACGGAGCGGCAAAGATCATCGATGAAAGCGAAGCGGCAAGAAATACCGCACCCGCTGCGTGCCTGCGCGTGAATGACATGATCATCTCCTGTGATTTCGGTCGATCTTGGCCGGACGCTTGCGGCCGGGACAACGTGCCTGCGATCCGGGAAAACTCAATGAGGGCGAGCCCGCAATCGATCCAAGGGGCCGCCGACCTTGATCGAGCCGGGCAAAGGATGCCCCACGATCTCCTCGGCGAGTTCTGCGGCGTCGATGAGCTTTGGAAGATCGACGCCGGTTTCGACGCCCATCTCATGTAACATGAAGACGAGATCCTCGGTGCATACATTTCCGGCCGCGCCCTTGTGCGCCGCGAAGGGGCAGCCGCCGAGCCCCGCCACAGCGGCATCGAAAAGGTCGACGCCCATCTCGAGCCCCGCCAAGGCATTGGCGATACCCATGCCGCGCGTGTCGTGAAGATGAAGCCCGAGCCGAAGTGAGGAATGGCGCTCGCGGACGGCACCGAGCATGCGCTTGATCGTGAGGGGCGTCGCCCAAGCCATGGTGTCGGCGAGCGAGAGCGTCTTGATGGCCAGTTCGTTCTCGCGCGCGAGCTCGAGAATATCATCGATCAAGCCGAGCACTTTCTGGATCGGCACATCGCCCTCGAAATTGCAGCCGAAGGCGGCCATGATCGAGGCGCGTTCGACCGTCACGCCGTGGCGCTTGTAAAGGGCGATGATCTCTCGTTGCGCTTGAAGGTTCTGCGCAAAATCGCGGTTCTGGTTGCGCTTGAGGAAAGTCTCCGAAGCCGTCAGCGAGATGGACCCTTGCACGTCGAGGCGTCCTGCCGCGAGCGCGCGCTCGAAGCCTTTGGAATTGAGCCAAAGCGCCGTGTAGCGGACGCCGGGCTTGCGCGCGAAGCGGGCCACGACTTCGTCGGCATCCGCCCAGCCGGGCACGTTTTTCGGGTTCACGAAGGAGGCGACTTGAATCTGCTTCAGCCCCGTGAGCGAAAGCGCATCGATCAGCTCGATCTTGCGGGCGGTCGGGATCGTTCCCTTCTCGAACTGAAAGCCCTCGCGGGGACCTTCCTCGTTGATCTCGACGGATTTGGGCAGGTCGGACATTTCAGCTCGCGGTCACTTCCCGTAATTCGCCGCAAGATAGGCAGAGATCTCCTTCGCGTCCGCATCATCGATGGGTGCGCCGTAGGCCTTGATCATCTTCGTCACTTCGCCGTCCCAACCCGCCTTGTCAAGGAAGGGCGAGTTCATCTTGACGTAATCCAGGCTGTGGCAGGCGCCACAATTGTTCACGACGGCATCGCGCCCCTTCCCGTCCTTGAGCACGATATCGGTCTCGTCCGCATGTGAGCTTGCCGTGACCTGAAGCAGAACGCCGGCGGCAAGCATGATGGCGAAAAGGAGCGCGGAATGTGTGCTGGTCCGACGCGCCTTCTTGCGAGAAAGTTGCGGGCTCATCGGGTCAGGCCACCGTGATCGCGAGGCGCGCAACGGCGTTGTGATGATAGCCTGCGGGGTTGGGCAATGCCTTCATCGGTTGGCTCTGGCCGATCGCGTTCGTCGCCTTGGCGAGAACTTCGAGATTACCCTTGGCGGGGCGCCCGAGCGAGAATTGCCAAGACCGGAACGAGTAGCGCCCAAGCTCCGGTCCGAGCTCAGCGCTCGTCCAGCTCTTGCCGCCATCCTGCGAGATCTCGACGGCCGCGATGCCGAAGCCCGCATCCCAGGCAATGCCCTCGATCGTGAGCATCTCGCCCACTTTCACTTCCGCGCCGATCGGGGAGGTGATCAGCGAGTTCACCATGATCTCGGTGATCGGCGTGGTCGCAGGGCTTTCCTGCGAGACGAAACGCTGTGTCGAAGGGAAGAGGCGGGCCGGCACGCGATAGGCGGTTTTCATCCAGAAATTATCGAGCGGCTTCGTTCGGGCCTCGATCCGGGTGAGATGCTTCATCCAATAGGTCGCGGTCCATCCGGGTGCGATCAGGCGTGCCGGAAAGCCGTTGAAATGCGGGAGCGGCTCGCCGTTCATCTCGTAGGCCACGATCGTGTCGGGATCGAGGGCCTTCCACACCGGCAGGCTCTTGACGAAATCCGGCGTCGTGTCGAGCGCCGGACCATCGGCGCCATCGAAGGCTATCTCGATCGCCTCGCTCTTGAGCCCGGCTTTGTCGAGAATATCCTTGAGGCGTGCGCCCTTCCAGCGCGCATTGCCCATCGCTCCCACGGCCCATTGCACCCCGGCCACGTGGGGCTCGGCCAAGCCTCGGCGATTGCCCGAGCATTGGCAGACGGCGACCAGCTCCACCGGCTCATATTTCATCTTGAGGTCCTCGAAGCCGAGTTCGAAGGGCGTGGAGGCGCCCTCTCCGCCGACCGCGAGGCGCCAGGTCGCGGCGTTCACATTGGGAATGTCGGAAAGATGATAGCGGACGAAAAACTGGTCATTCGGCGTGATCGTGTCCTTGAACACCGAGAGCGGGGCTTCGTAGTTGGGCGGCCTGTAGGCGAGCTTGATCAGCGGCGCCTTGCCGGGCAACGCTTCGAGCAGGGCTTCGGTCGCGACGCCCGCAGGCAAGCGCGGGTCGAGCGGCGGGGCTTGTGACGCCAGCGCGCTGGCGCCGGCGCTCGCGAGAAAGGGCATCGCCGCCGCGCCGCCAGCCGAGAGACGAAGCAACTGCCGTCGGTCGATTTCTGCGCTTGGCATCAGCGCTCCTCTCTGCGCCCCTCGGTTTGGCGGTCACGCCGTTTAATTGACCAGCTATTTAGAGCCTCTCACCGCAAAATCCAATTCACGAGATTGCATGGCTCGCAGCACGATCTCCAAAACGCACCGGCCCCTTTTTGCGAAAAAATCATTCTCGCCGACACGTGAATCGAGTGGCATTGCGGCCCGCCTATCAACAAGCCTGGCCGCCGATCACGATGCGAGCGTGGAGGCGACCTCTCGTGCCGCGCCGAGCGTCACCTCGATGTCGTCCTTCGTATGGGCGAAGGAGACGAAAAGATTCTCGTAAGCGCCGGGATGGAACAGAATTCCGCGGTCGAGCATCCCCTCCCACCATTTGCGAAAGAGCGCATGATCGGCGTGCCGGGCCGCATCGCGATAATTGCGGATCGGGTGCTTCGAGAACCACACCTGCAGCACCGGCCCGACCCCGACCACGAAGGCGGGAAGCCGCGCGTCCTGCAAGATGCGGCCGAGCCCGTCGCGCAGCTCCTGTGAACGCGCATGGATCTCCGCGTAAGCGCCAGGCGTCGACAATTCGTCCATCGCCGCATTGGCGGCCGCGACCGCGATCGTGTTCGCGCTGTAAGTGCCCGCCATCGAGAGCTTGCCATCGGCGACCAACGCCATGATGTCGCGGCGCCCGCCCATCGCCGCTACGGGGAAGCCGCCGCCGATGCCCTTCGCGAAGACCGAAAGGTCAGGCGTGATCCCGTAATGGCCCTGCGCGCCCGAAAGGCCGAGGCGAAATCCGGTGATCACCTCGTCGAAGATGAGCACGATGCCGGCGCGATGGGTGAGATCGCGCATCGCTTCGAGATAACCGGCTTCCGGGAGGATGCAACCTGTGTTGCACATCACGGGCTCGGTGAGCACCGCTGCGATGTCGGCGCCTTCGCGCGCGATCGTCTCCTTCAATCCCTCGATATCGTTCCAGTTGAGGATGATGAGGCTTCGCTCGATCTCCTTTGGCAGGCCCGGGCCTTGCGGCACGGGATGGGGGCGATCCTGCGAGCCGGAGACGGGCGGGTGCTTGCTCCAATACACGCTATCCGAGAAGCCGTGATACATGCCCTCGAAGCGGATCACCTTGCTGCGCCCCGTGAAGGCGCGCGCGAGACGCACCGCGTAGAGCACCGCTTCGGTGCCGGTGTTGCACAGGCGAACCTGCTCGAGGCTGGGGACGGCCGCGATGATCTTGCGCGCGAGCTTGGTCTCCTCCGCGCTCGGAAGCGCGAACATCGTGCCTTGTTTCTCGATCGCCGCGACGACGGCCTGCGTCACCTTCGGCGGGCGGTGGCCGAGCAGCATCGGCCCAAGGCCGAGGAGGTAATCGATATATCGATTGCCGTCGACGTCGACCACATGGGCTCCCTCGCCATGATCGATGAAGAGCGGATGCGGTTCCCAGCCCGACCAGGTGGCGCGCGCCGTCGAGTTCACACCCCCGGGGATGAGCTTTTTGGCTTCGGCGAAGAGCTCGCGGCTTTTGGCGTAGCGATGGGCGTTGGTGTAGGCGGGCGTCACGCTTGCTCTCCAGCATAAGGGACCCTTCGAGCCGAAGCTGGCGCGGGCCGGGCGATCGGGATCGAGGGAGAAGTCTCGGGCCAGCAACAAGCGTGCCACTTCGGCAAGGCAATAATATCAGCAGCTTGGCTGTCAACGGGCCATGGGACGTGCCAGCGAATTTGCGACAATATTTGGAGGAAGTGACGCAAGTCGAAGACGGCGAGCTGCTCCGCCGTTCCTGAACGCGGGCCTCACCCTCTGCTTTCAGGGCGACGAGGAGAAGCGGAAACGCCTATCGCCGAACCGTGCGCGGGGGCCTTGTTCATAACGGGTTGGCGTTGAAGGTGTTGCAGGCGGAGATTTGCCCGCTCTTCAGGCCGGTGGAGAACCAGCGCGTGCGTTGCGCCGAGGTGCCGTGCGTGAAGCTGTCGGGCACCACATAGCCTTGCGTCTCCTTCTGCAGGGTATCGTCACCGACCGCGGAAGCTGCTTTAAGCGCATCATCCACATCGCCTTGCTCGAGGATCTTGAATCGCTGATCGGCATTCGCGGCCCATACGCCCGCGAAGCAATCCGCTTGCAGCTCGACCCGCACTTGCAAGCCGTTGGAATCGCGGTCGCCGAGCCGCTTCTGCGCGGCCTCGACCTTGGGCAGCGTTCCGATGACATTCTGGATGTGATGGCCGATTTCGTGGGCCACCACGTAAGCGATGGCGAAGCGACCCATCTTCACGCCGAACCGGCGCTGCATGTCGTCGAAGAAGCCGAGATCGAGATAGACCTTCTGGTCGAGCGGGCAATAGAAGGGGCCGGCCGTGCGCTGACCGGGGCCGCAAGCCGTCGAGGTCTCGTTGCTGTAGAGGACGAGCTTTGGCGGCGGGTAGGATTTGCCCGTCTGCTGCGGCAGCGCCTCTCCCCAAACCTTTTCCGTGTTGGCGAGCACGGCCGAGATGAAGCGGCCGGACTC
>JAFBAK010000329.1 GCA_019247795.1 Hyphomicrobiales bacterium
CAAGAACACGGTGCTCGATGCTCCAAATGGAAAGATCACGCTCGATGAAAATCGGCAGGCGATCGGCACCAATTTCATCACGGAAGTTGTCAAGGACCCCAACGGGGACCTCGTCAGCAAGGTGGTGAAAGTCGTGCCCAATGTGCAGGAGCGGCTCGGTTTCTCGAAAGAAGTCTTCGACAAGATCGGATTGCCTGGCCGGGATGTCCCGGAGTGCAAGAAGAGCTATCCCTAGAGGCGATTGCAAGTTCGCGCTTGCCGAATCCTGAAGAGGGGGGTGAACCGGTTGGCGCCGGTTCACCGGGCGGCCTTGGCAAGCGGGCGCGGTGTGCGCATTGGTCAATGCCAGAAAAAGACTTGAGCGATGCCGCTTGCGTGCGGCATCGTGCGCAGGAAGAGTGACGAGAATTTCTTCCCGAAATGCTCAGCCATGATTGTGGTTGACGGAGCGTAGAGGCGGACCGGACGAAGCCGCATTGACCTATGTTGGTTTCCGAGAACCTTGGCAATGACGGGAAAGCACCCGCCCTTTATGCCGATCGCATGACCCAAGATGATGGGACACCGCCTCGTTCGGCGCTCTCTATCTCGCCCGCAAGCCGCAGACACTCGTCCTCGTGCAATTTCACCGATTGCTCGAAACTGACAAGGAGCTCTCTGGCTCCCGCCGTGTTCTCCCTCGCACACTCCAAACGCTTGAGCCGCTGGCGTTGTTTTTCCAAGTTCGCCATCGCCTTGGCGACGCGCCCTTGAGCGGTCGCCAGTTTGTTGCGCAGGAGATCGCGGTAGCTCATCACTTGCTCCTGTGACAAATAATGCCTCGGGCAAATACGGCGGAGTCGATTTTCCCGTTCCGAGTGTGCGTTCAACGATCGCTAACGATTGTTACGAGGCGCCGATAATTCGGAAACGATGCTCTTTGGCGAGCTTGGCTGACGACGCGCTCGTCATGGCGGCAAATCAGATTTCACTCCGGATCCGGGCGCGCCTATCCGGAAGTCAAGCAGCTCCGGTGCTCATTGTGACCGCCCGCTTTCTGTTCCGCGGGGCTTGTTGCAAGCTTCTCGTGCCGATATTTTAGGTTTCAAATATCGAAGAGGGCAATGGAAAGCGCGCCGGCACGTCATGCGCTGGTTACGGGAGGCGGCAAGGGAATTGGCCTTGCTGTCGCGGCGAGCCTTGTCCGGCTTGGCGTCAGGGTGAGCATTCTCGGACGGGAGGAGAAATCGCTCCACGCCGCCGTGGCTGCCGGCGATGCACAAAGCGCGATTGTCGCGGATGTCACGGACCCGGATGAGGTTCGCGATGCCATTGCGCGCGCGGATCGCGAAGCGCCCCTCGACATTCTCGTCAACAACGCGGGAGGGGTCGAAACCGGCCCCTTCTTGCGCCTCGACGATGCCGCCTTCGAGCGACAGCTCGCGCTTAACCTCATGAGCACCGTGCGGATGACGCGCGCCGTGCTGCCCGGCATGATGGAGCGCGGCTTTGGCCGGGTGATCAACATCGCTTCCACGGCCGGTCTCAAGGCCTACCCATATGTGAGCGCCTATGTTGCGGCAAAGCACGCCGTCGTCGGTTTCACGCGTGCGCTTGCTCTCGAGACAGCGAAATCGGGCGTGACCGTGAATGCCATTTGCCCGGGCTACACCGATACCGATCTCGTGCGCGGCAGCATCGAGCGCATTCGCTCGAAAAGCGGCGGTTCGGCCGCGGACGTGCTCGCAAAGCTCGTCGCCCGGAACCCTCAGGGTCGTCTCGTGCGTCCGCAAGAGGTGGCCTGCGTCGCGGCCTGGCTCGTTTCGGAAGACGCGGCCTCGATCAATGGGCAGGCGATCGCCGTCGATGGAGGAGAGACCGTGTCGTGACGCTTTTGGCGCAAAATCTGCTCGACGCCGAAACCAAGGCGCATGAGCATGAGGATCAGCATCAATCCCAGCTTCGGCTATGGCTTCGCCTCCTGAGCTTTTCGGCCCTGGTCGAAAGCCAGATCCGGCGAAGGCTTCGCGAAGATTTCGGCACCACCTTGCCGCGTTTCGATTTGATGGCGCAACTCGAGCGCGCCCATGACGGCATGACGCTCAACGAGCTCTCGAAAAGGATGATGGTGACGAATGGCAACGTGACCGGCCTGGTCGAGCGCCTCGTGGCAGAAGGGCTCGTCGAGCGTCGCCCGGCCCCGAGAGACAGAAGGGCACAGTTCGTCCGCCTGACGCCGCTCGGACGCGGCGTGTTCCAGCACATGGCCGGCGCCCACGCACGCTGGCTCTCCGTCCTCTTGCGCGGCCTCGAAGAGAAGGAGATCGAGATCATGATGGCGCTTTTGGGCAAGGCCAAGCTATTTGCCCGCGGGGCGCTCGCGCGAGGCGAGTTGGAGATTCCCTAGCATGAGGCCTTTTCCAGTCGTCACGCCGCCTCTCGCGAAACATCAAGCGGCGCATTTCAAATTGACGGTCGAAGGGAAGGTCGCGACCGTCACCTTGAACCGACCCGAGCGGAAGAACCCCCTTACTTTCGAGAGCTATGCGGAGCTCGCTGCGCTCTTTCGCGCCGCCGCGCATGAGGATGGCGTGAGAGCCTTCGTCGTGACCGGAGAGGGCGGAAATTTCTCGTCGGGCGGCGACGTGCACGAGATCATCGGCCCGCTGACGAAGCTCGGCACGAAAGGGCTTCTCGATTTCACGCGCATGACGGGCGAGCTCGTCAAGGCCATGCGCGCAGCCCCTCAGCCGGTGATTGCCGCCGTCGATGGCGTATGCGCGGGCGCGGGCGCCATCATCGCCATGTCGAGCGATATGCGGCTCGGCACCGCGCGCGCGAAGATCGCCTTCCTCTTCAACCGGGTCGGGCTCGCGGGGTGCGACATGGGTGCTTGCGCGATCCTGCCGCGCATCATCGGCCAGGGCAGGGCGTCCGAGCTTCTCTTCACCGGGCGAGCCATGAGTGGAGAGGAGGCCGAACGTTTCGGCTTCTTCAATCGGATTTGCGCGCCCGAGACGCTTCTCGGCGAGGCTGAAGCGCTGGCGAAGGGCATCGCTGACGGACCCAATTTCGGCAATGCAATGACGAAGCGCATGCTCGATATGGAATGGGCGATGTCGATCGAATCCGCCGTCGAGGCGGAAGCCGTAGCCCAAGCGCTCTGCATGCAAACGGATGATTTTCGTCGCGCCTACCGCGCTTTCGTCAAGAAAGAAAAACCTGTGTTCGAGGGGGATTGATGCCGGATCATGCCCTTCTCCGCCTTCCGTTTTTCGAGGCCCATCATCGAAGCTTCGCGCAAGCCGTTTCAGCATTCGCGAACGAGGTCGCGCCGGGCCTCGTCGATCATCGCGACGTCGATGGCTCGTGTCGGCGCCTCGTCCGAGCCCTCGGTGAGGGCGGCTTCCTCCGCCACGCGGTGATCGCGCCTCATGGCGGGGAGCGGCCCACCCTCGACGTGCGCACCCTTTGCCTCGCGCGCGAGACGCTGGCCTTCGCTTCGGGGCTCGCTGATTTCGCTTTCGCCATGCAGGGGCTCGGAACGGGGCCCGTCTCTCTCTTCGGCACACAGGAGCAAAAGGCGAAGTGGCTTCCGCCGGTCGCCAACGGAGAACGCATCGCGGCCTTTGCGCTTTCCGAGCCGGACGCCGGCTCGGATCCAGCCGCGATGATCACGACGGCGGTCGCCGACGGCAACGCGCATCTTCGGCTGGACGGAACGAAGACCTGGATATCGAATGGCGGGATCGCCGACCAATATGTCGTCTTCTGCCGTACGGGGGAGGCCGAGGGCGCAAGGGGGCTTTCGGCCGTGATGGTGGAAGCCGGGACGCCCGGCCTTTCCATCGTGGAGCGTCTCGAGACCATGGCGCCCCATCCGCTCGCGACCTTGTCCTTCGAGGGATGCCGCGTGCCGATTACCAATCGCATCGGCGGACCCGGCGAAGGTTTCAAGGTCGCGATGGCGACGCTCGACGTTTTTCGGTCGACCGTGGGGGCGGCTGCACTCGGGCTCGCGCGCCGCGCGCTCGCCGAGGCGCTGGAGCGTGCTTCGACCCGCAAGATGTTCGGAGCGACGCTCGCGGATCTGCAGCTCACGCAAGGTGCGCTCGCCGAGATGGTGGCCGATATCGAGGCCTCCGCCCTTCTCGTCTATCGCGCGGCCTGGACCAAGGATCACGGAGCCGAGCGCATCACCAAGGAGGCAGCGCTCGCAAAGCTCGTCGCGACGGAGGCCGCCCAACGCGTGATCGACAAGGCGGTGCAGATATTCGGCGGCGCGGGCGTGCGCAGCGGCATGAAGGTCGAGGAGCTCTATCGCGAGATCCGGGCTCTCCGCATCTACGAAGGCGCGAGCGAGGTCCAGAAGGTCGTCATCGCCCGCGCCGAGCTTGCCGCTCATGCGGCGCAACGCCTGGCGGCCGCGAATGGGAGCCCTTGACCGGCGGATGCCGACGCTCGTGGCAGGCCGGGAAACGTGGTGCCTTTGGCCGGAAGGGGTTTGCCCGCAAAATTCGTTTTCGCGTTGTCTGCGAGCGAGCGAGCATCCGGCGCAAGACGAAAGACATGATCGAGATGAGGACGACCGAGATCGGCCCTCTGCAAAAAGAAAAGACCGAGGAGGAAAAAGTTCATGACTTTCACGACTGCCCCCTACACGGCGCATGTCGATCCTTTTGCCCGCGAGCATTTGCCGCCGTCCGCCGAGATGCCCGATTTCATCTTCATGCTCCCTGAGCTGCGTTATCCGGAGCGGCTGAACTGCGTCGTCGAGCTTCTCGACAATTGGCTCGCCAAGGGTCACGGCGCGCGGCCCTGCTTTCGGTCGCTCGACAGGAGCTACAGCTACGCCGAGTTCGCCGCGCTCGTTAATCGCATCGCCAATGTTCTCGTCGCGGAATACGGGCTGATTCCCGGCAATCGCGTGCTCTTGCGCTCACCCAACACGCCCCTCATGGCGGCTGCGCTCTTCGCCGTCATGAAGGCCGGCGGCATTGCGGTGACCTCGATGCCGCTTCTGCGCGCGAAGGAGCTCGCCTTCATGTGCGACAAGGCGAAGGTGGCGCTCGCTCTATGCGATCACCGCTTCCTCGAGGAACTCGAAAAAGCGAAGCTTGCGACGCCGGCTCTCGAGAAGATCGTGCCGATGGGAGGGAACTCGAGCGAGGATCTCAATGCGGCGATCGAGAAGGCCTCGGCGGAGTTCACGGCTTGCCCGACGAGCGCGGAAGACATCTGCTTGATCGCCTTCACATCGGGCACGACGGGCGTCCCGAAGGGCGCGATGCACAACCATCGCGACATGCTCGCGACCTGCGACACTTACGGAAAATATGTTCTCGAGGCGCGCCCGACGGATGTGTTCATCGGCTCGCCGCCGCTCGCATTCACCTTCGGTCTTGGCGGAGGAGCGCTGTTTTCCTTGCGCATCGGCGCTTCCTCCATTTTGTTGGAGCAAGCAGCGCCCGACAAGTTGATGGAGGCCATCCGGACGTTGAAGCCGACCGTCTGTTTCACGGCGCCGATCGCCTATCGAGCCATGCTCGCGAAGCTGCAGCCCGGCGATCTTGCAAGCCTGCGCATCTGCGTTTCGGCGGGCGAGGCGCTTCCCGGTGCCACCTGGGGGGCTTGGAAAGCGGCAACCGGCATCGAGATCCTCGACGGCATCGGCTCGACGGAAATGTTGCACATCTTCATCGGTGCGCCCGCCGGCAAGATCAAGGCGGGCTCGACCGGCATTCCCGTCCCGGGATACGAGGCGAAGATCGTCGATGATGAGGGCCGCGAGCTGCCGCGCGGATCCACCGGGCTTCTCGCGGTTCGAGGTCCCACAGGTTGCCGCTACCTCGCTGACCCTCGCCAGACAACTTATGTCCGAAATGGCTGGAACTTCACGGGCGATACTTACCGGCTCGATGAGGACGGCTATTTTTGGCACCAGGCGCGTTCGGACGACATGATCGTTTCGGCGGGTTACAACATCGCTGGCCCCGAGGTGGAAGGGGCGCTCCTCAGCCATCCGGCCGTGCTCGAATGCGCCGTCGTCGGGGCGCCGGATCTTGCCCATGACACGACGATCGTGAAAGCCTATGTGGTGCTGCGTGCCGGACACCAATCCGATGGCGGCCTCGTCGCCGCGCTTCAGGAGCATGTGCGTTCCGAGATCGCTCCTTATAAATTCCCGCGCGTCGTCACTTTCGTCGAGGCTCTGCCGCGTACGGAATCCGGCAAGGTGCAGCGCTTCGTGCTGCGCGAACGCGCCAGGAGGGAAGCCGAGGAAGGAGCCGGGAAATGACCCCACCGCAAAAGCCCATAATCGTGTCTTCCGCCCCTCCCGAAGAGGAGGCGGCGCCGCGAAGCCTCAATCCCGAAGGATGGCCGCGACCGAAGGGCTATGCCAACGGCATGGCGGCGCATGGGCGCGTGGTGCTTACCGGCGGCGTTGTCGGCTGGGACGTGATGGGACGCTTCCCAGAAGGCTTCGTGCCGCAGGCGCGACGCTGCTTCCAGAACATCCGCGCGATATTGGCCGAAGGTGGCGCGGAGCCGCGCCATCTCGTGCGTCTCACCTGGTACGTCACCAACATCGACGATTACCTCGCAAACCCAAGGGAGCTCGGCGAAGCTTATCGCGCGGCTTTTGGGCGCCATTTTCCGGCGATGGCCGTTGTCGAAGTGAAGCGCCTCGTCGAGAACGACGCTTTGCTGGAGATCGAAGCGACCGCGATCGTGCCGGATTGAGGAACCCTTTGGCCCATCGCGCCGCAAGCCCCAAGAGAGTTTGGACTTACCTGATGCCCCCAAGCATCCCGTGCACGCTCCAGGTCATCGCGGCGAGCACGACGATGAGCGCGAGGTACAGCACCATGTATTCGATCCGTGTCTCCATCGGCACGCCGAAATAGGCGAGATTCTGGGGCGAGCGCGGATCGTAATGCCAGGCCTGCCGGAGCTTCGGGATGGCGGAAAGCGCAATGACGATGAAGATTGGGCTCGGGTGAAGCAGATAAGCCACACCCATCAAGGGCGCGCCGAGCAGCCATATGCGCGGGCTGAGGATTGCCGTGATGCGTCCTCCGTCAAGCGGGGAGAGGGGTAGAAGATTGAACAGGTTCAGGAAGAAACCTGCGTAGGCAACGGCGAGAAACAGGTCGTTGTCCTGGACGCGCGCGAGCGCATAAATGGCAAAGGCGCCGAACGAACCAACGACAGGGCCGGCGATTGCCACATAGGCTTCCGTCTCGACGTCGTGAGGCTGCTCTTTCAGCGCGATGTAGGCGCCGACGAAAGGAATGAAAACCGGCGCGCCGACCAGGAGGCCGCGCCGGCGTGCCGCCATGTAGTGGCCAAGCTCGTGGACGAGCAGGAGTGCCACGAAACCTGCCGCGTAGCGCCAACCGAAGACGCTGGCGTAAACCGCGATCGAGAGGAGCATCGTTCCGCTCGTCGCCGCAATGGACCCGAATTTGAGAGCGGACAGAAGCGTGAGCATGTCAGCACTGCGGAACGGTGATCATGTCAGGCCTTCGTTGCGCTTTTCGATGACGATCCACGACGAAACCACTTCACGATGCCCGCGCCGATCCCTGCTGCAGCGACCGCGATAAGCTTTGCGAATTTCACGAGAAAAACGCCGGCGATTGCCAGAAGGCCGAGCTTTTTCGCCGCGAGCCCACCGACAAGTGCGGCGATGCCGTAAGCGGCGATCTTGTCGGTCGAGC
>JAFBAK010000016.1 GCA_019247795.1 Hyphomicrobiales bacterium
ACATTTTGTCCATCGAGCCGGAGCGCTTCTGATCAATCTCGGCACGCTCGATGCCGAGCGGCGCGCCTCGCTTCCGCTCGCGCTTGCGGCCGCGTCGGAGCTGGACGTTCCGACCGTGCTCGATCCCGTCTTCGTCGATGCCTCTCCGCCGCGTCTCGCGTTGGCGCGCGAAATCATGGAGCGGCGACCACCGGCGGTCATTCGCCTGAACGGCCGCGAGTTCCAGGCCCTCTCCGGACGCTCGCCCACGCCGTCGCATGTGCGTGAGTTTGCGCAGGCGAAGCGCTGCGTCATTGCCGTCACGGGTGCAAGCGATGCCGTCTCGGACGGAGCCCGTGAGATTCATGTCCGCAACGGACACGCCTTCATGGCGCAAGTGACCGGCATGGGATGCGCCGCGGGCGCGCTCGTCGCGGCTTTCCTGGCCGTCAGTGGCAATCCCTTGCAGGCCGCTGTTGCGGGCCTTTCGGCCATCGGTGTCGCGGGGGAGCTCGCGGCCGAGAGGGCGCAGGGGCCGGGGAGCTTCGCTTCCGGCATTCTCGACACGCTCCACACGCTCGGCGGAGCGACGCTTCGCGCGCGGGCGCGGCTCGAAATCAGAGAGGCGTGATGGGCGCCGATATTCGCCTTTACGGCATTCTTGATCCGGCGGCGACGCCGGGCGCCGATCTTGCCTCTCTCGCCCATCTTGCGGCGAAGGGAGGGGTGACGCTCCTCCAGTACCGCGACAAGCTCGCGGAGGGACGCGTCATGGTGGAGCGGGCGCGCGCCATTTTGGGCGCGCTCTCGGGCACGGGCGTGCCGCTCCTGATCAATGATCGGCTCGATGTCGCACTGGTCGCGGGGGCGCAGGGTGTGCATCTCGGCCAAGCCGACATCCTGCCGCACGACGCACGCGCGCAGCTTGGCCCCTCGGCCATCATCGGCCGAACGCTCACGAACGAGGCCCATATCGCGGCTCTGCCGCACGAACCCGTGGATTACGGCTGTATCGGTGGTGTTTTCACGACCGGCAACAAGACGAACGCCAATCCGCCGATCGGGCTCGACGGTCTCGGGCGCCTCTTGCGCTTGGCCCGCGAGGCAGCGCCGCGCTTACCGCTGGGCGCCATCGCCGGCATCAACGAGGCGAACGCGGCGCAAGTGATCACGACGGGCGCCGACGGCATCGCGGTCATCGGCGCGATCTTCGTCAGGCCCGATCCGCTCGCCGCAGCGCAAGCGCTCCGGCGGATCGTCGACGGCGCCCTGTCCTTGCGCGCCCGCGAGCCCGTATCATGAAGCCGCGTGGCTCCTCGTTACGAAGGCGCGGCCTGCTCACCGCCCTCGGGGCCGCAGCGCTCGCTTCCCCGTCGCTCGCGCGTGCCCAGGCTCCACGTCGATGGCGGATGGTGACCTCCTGGCCGCGCAACCTCGCAGGACCCGGCGTCTCGGCGCGCCGGCTCGCCGAACGCATCACGAAGATGAGCGGCGGCCGGCTCGAGGTCGAGGTGTTCGCGGCCGGTGAGATCGTCCCGGCGCTCTCGGTTTTCGACGCTGTTTCGACGGGGGTCGCCGAAATGGCGCATACCGCTTCCTTTTATTGGATCGGCAAGCTTCCGGCCTCGATCTTCTTCACCACGGCGCCTTTCGGGCTCGATCCCACCGAGCATCAGGCGTGGATATTCGAGGGCGGCGGGCAAGGGCTCTGGGACGAGCTCTATGCGCCTTTTGGCCTCAAGGGATTTCTTGCCGGCAATACGGGCCCGTCGATGGGAGGCTGGTTCCGCAGCGAGGTGAAGGGCCTCTCCGATATGAGAGGCTTGCGCATAAGGGTTCAGGGCGTCGGAGCCGAGGTCTATGCCCGCCTCGGCGCGACGCCCGTGACGCTCGCGCCAGGCGATCTCGAGCCGGCGCTGGAGCGTGGCGCGATCGATGCCGCCGAGCTGCTGGCGCCGGTGAACGATGTCTCGCTCGAGCTTCAGCGGCAGGCAAAATTCTACTATGCGCCCGGCTTCAACAAGCCGAATGGTGCGGCGGAGGCGCTCGTGTCGCGTGCTGCTTTCGACGCCCTGCCCGATGACTTGCGCGCCGTGATCGCCAATGCCTGCGAAGCGGAGCATTCGGCGGGCCTTGCCGATGCCGAGAGAGGAAATGCGGAGGCGATCGAGAAGCTCGGGGGCGAGGGCGTGCGCATCTCGCTCTTCCCGGCCGATGTGTTGACGGCGGCGCGCGCCGCGGCACGGGACGTCATCAGCGAAACCGCCGCGAAAGACGCTCTCTCCGGCCGCATTGTCGAAAGCTACCGCGCCGCTCTCGATCATGGCCGCTACTGGGCGAGCTTGCAGGCGGCGATGACCCGATCGCTGAAGAGCGCCTGATGCGCGGCTTTGCAAGGTGAGGGCCGAAACGCCAGCTTCTGAGGAGGTGCCGGTCGCGGTGACGATCGCCGGCTCGGATTCGGGCGGCGGCGCGGGCATTCAGGCCGACATCAAGACTTTCGCGGCGCTCGGCGTCTATGGCGCGACCGTGATCACGGCATTGACCGCGCAGAACACACGCGAAATTGCCGGCATCTTCGATGTGCCTGAAAGCTTCATTGCCCGGCAGATCGACGCGCTCTATTCAGATCTTCCTGTGAAGGCGACCAAGATCGGCATGTTGGGGCGCAAAGAGGTCGTCTGTGCCGTCGCCGAGGGCCTGCGTCGCTGGGAGGCGCGTCGCATCGTGCTCGATCCCGTGATGCTTGCAAGCTCGGGAACGCGGCTCTTGCGCGAGGGCGCGGTTGACGCCCTGGCGCAGCTCCTGTTTCCGCTCGCCGATATCGTGACACCCAATCTACCCGAGCTCGCGGCTCTGCTCGGCGAAGACCTCGCGACCAATGAGAGCGCGATGGCCCATCAAGGCGAAAAGCTGATGCGGCTTGGGGCTCGCGCCGTTCTCGTCAAGGGCGGGCATGCCGCGGGACCAGAGAGCGTCGATCTTCTCGTCGACGAAACAGGCATTTCGCGCCACGCCACACCTCGCATCTCGGCGCGCAACACGCATGGCACCGGGTGCACGCTCTCCTCGGCGATCGCGGCGGGCCTCGCCAAGGGGAAAAGCCTCCATGAGGCTGTGCGATCGGCAAAGCTCTATCTCAACGGGGCGCTCCTTGCGGCGGACCGACTTAAGATCGGCTCTGGAACGGGCCCGGTCCACCATTTCCATTGGGCTGGACGGACATGAGCGCCCGCTCGTCGGGGCTTTACCGCGCCATCAGTTCAGTTTCGCGGCGGTTGCCCCCGTGGCACGTGCCAGTTGCTTGGGATCGACCGGAAAAACGGCATTCGGGTGCCCCGCGGCTGCCCAGACGAGATCGAAGCGAAGCAGATCCTCGTCGAGCCACACCGGGGAAGGCGTCGCATGGCCGAATGGCGGAATGCCGCCGATCGCAAAACCCGTGGTCTCGCGCACACGTTCGGCATCGGGCCGCTTGAGCGTCTCGCCGAGCCGCCGTGCCGCCGCCTTCTCGTCGACGCGGTTCGCTCCGGAGACCAGAAGCAGATAGGTTCGACCGGTCGCCGCGCCCGTGAATATGAGCGATTTCACGATTTGCGCAACCGCGCAGCCGCAAGCCGCGGCTGCCTCTTGCGCAGTGCGCGTCGACGCCGGCATCAGGCGTGGCGCGATGGAAAGGCCAAGCGCTTTCGCAGCCTCGACCACCTTGGCCACGCTTTGCGGCAAGCTCGGCTCTGGCGCGAGAATCTCTTCGGGCATGCGGGTCGCCTCTCGTTCATGATCCGAAGAACAGGCATCGGCGTGCGCTGTGAGAAGAAGCCTCGCCGTTAAGCTAATTCGCACGAAATCCCGCCTTCGATCAACGTGTAGATGCACCCCTTTCGGAAATTCGATAAGACACGCCCATCAGCGAAGGGGCCGACCCGGAATTCTCAAACAAAATTGCGCGCCTGTGACGTGGCCGCGAGACCCTGCTTGGCTTATGATGGGTGTCGCGGGCTGCCGGCGCGAGCCACGGCGCCCTTGGAATTTTGACGAAAGGGGACGGCAAGTGGCGGCCAGCTTGCCGGCTGCCATGGGCAGGTCGAAGAAGGGTGGACCCGATGAACGAGCAGAGTGCAGAATTGCCGCGCGCCGCGCCTCCGGACCTCAAGGCGTTGATCAGGCGCGCGAAGCTCGAGGACGCAGAGCGTTCTTCGGTCGTGGCCGAGATGCGCGGCGCCGAACAGGCGAGGCTCGAGCTGCTGCGCGATGCGCTCGAGCCTGTTTTCGCGCAGGTGCCGGCTCATGCGGAGCTTTTCGATCACGGTCTCGTTCCGGGCGAGAAGCCAAGGCTTTTCATCGATATCGTGTCGTTCGTCGAGATGGCTCGGGATCGGCGCTGCTATCGATTCATCCAGGACACGCGCGCCGGGACGCTCGTGCTCGCCGAAAGCGACCGGATCGAGGCCATGTCCCGCCACGTGGCCAATTATCTGGCACGCCGGTTGATCGAACGCGAGAAGGCATTGTCGGCTCCTCTCCCGAACTTCCGTCGCGACGAGGCCGGTGATGGCGGCGAGGCGCTGACGGACGAAGGGCAAGCGGAGACGGCCGCAAGCGCCAGCCTCGCGGCGAAGCGGCGCAGATCGGATCGCTGGCAGCTCCTCGTCACCTTGTTGCTTGGCGCACTCCTCGGGATCGCCCTCACCCACGCTTACGAGGTAGGGGCCCTCGACAATCTCCTGCCGAGTGGCTGGTGAGCATGCGTCCTTCAAAACGGGCAGCCGACGAGATGCGCAAAGTGACGCTCGAGCGCGGCGTCGCGCGCTACGCCGAAGGATCGTGCCTTATCTCTTTCGGAGAAACGAAGGTGCTGTGCGCGGCAAGCCTCGAGGAGCGCCCGCCGCCCTGGCTGCGTGGCCAGGGGCGTGGCTGGGTCACCGCCGAATACGCCATGTTGCCGCGCGCCACGCTCGAGCGCACGCGCCGCGAGGTATCGTCGGGGCGGCCTTCGGGCCGCACCCAGGAAATCCAGCGTCTGATCGGACGCTCGCTGCGCGCGGTCACCGATCTTGGCGCGATCGGGGAACGGCAGATCGTCATCGATTGCGACGTCATCCAAGCCGATGGTGGAACGCGCACCGCCTCGATCACGGGCGCCTGGGTGGCTCTGCACGATTGCCTCACCTGGATGAAGGCACGTTCGCTCCTCAAATGCGAGGTGCTCGGCGAAGCGCTTGCGGATCATTGCGCGGCGGTGTCCTGTGGAATCGTCGACGGGACGCCGGTGCTCGACCTCGATTACGCGGAGGATTCCGCAGCCGAGACGGACGCCAATTTTGTCATGACGGGAACCGGCATGGTCGTCGAGGCGCAAGGCACGGCTGAACGCAAGCCATTCTCCGAGGCCGAGTTCCTCTCCCTCTTCAATCTTGCCAAACAGGGCATCGCCTCCCTCGTCGAGTTGCAGAAAATTTCAGTGATGTGAGCGTGGCACGATCTTCGCCGGGCGCGGCTTGTCTTCCGGGCCAATCGCCTCTCTCATGATCGCGTTGCGGCCGGATCTCGGCCGTCGCCATCCCGCAATCGCGCCCGACAAGAAAGGCCGACATGCCCAAACAACTCGCTGAGCGCGTGGCCTCGCTCAAGCCGTCGGCGACCGTCGAAATGACGGAGCGGGTGCGTGCCGCACGCGCCTCGGGCCGGCAGATCATCCCCTTGTCGAGCGGCGACCCGAACATCGAAACGGATGCGCGCATCGTCGCGGCGGCCGAGCGCGCCATGCGTGCCGGCGAGACGCATTACGGCCCCGCGCAAGGGCTGCCGAGGCTGCGCGAGGCGATCGTGCGGCGCGAGGCGTTGCGATCAGGCGCGCTTTACGATCCTGCGGACATCATCGTCACGCCAGGCGGGAAGTTCGCCCTGCTCACCGCCTTGATGGGCACGGTCGAAGCCGGAGACGAGGTGCTGGTGCCCGAACCCGGCTGGGTGAGCTATGGTCCCTGTGTCCGGCTTTGCGGCGGTGTTCCGGTCAGCCTGCCGATGCTCGACACGATTGAGGAAGAAAGTCTGGAGCGCCTCGTCTCGCCGCGCACGAAAGCGCTGATCATGAATTCGCCCGTCAATCCAACCGGCCGGGTCTTTTCGATGGACGAGATCGCCCGTGCCGTCGCTTTCGCCGAGCGGCATGATCTGTGGATCGTATTCGACCAAGTCTATTCGGACCTTCTGCACGAGGGCAGATTTCCGGCCGCGCAATCGGTTCCCGACGCGCAAGCGCGCGTGCTCGTCGTCGATAGTCTCTCGAAAACCTTCGGCATGACGGGTTGGCGTCTCGGCTCCCTGGCCCTGCCGAAAGGCACGGCGAAGGCGATCCTAAAATTCATCCAGCACTCGATTTATTGCGTGCCGGGCTTCATCCAGGAAGCGGCCATCGAAGCGCTCTCGCTCTACGACGAGCTCGTGCCCGGATATCGGCGCATGTTTCGGCAGCGGCTCGAGCTTGCGAGCCGGCGGCTCTCCGCGGTCGACGGGATCCGCTGCCGGCCGCCTGAAGCGACCTTCTACCTTTTCCCGTCCATCGAAGCCGACGACGTCGAGGTGGCGCGTCGCTGGCTGGAGGAGATCGACGTCGCGACGCTGCCCGGCTCATCCTTCGGACCCGCGGGCGCGCGGCATTTGCGCTTGTCGCTGACCTGTCCACAAGCCGATCTCGAAGAGGCGCTCGACCGCATTTCGCGCGTCGGGGTCGCGGCCTGACGTCGAGATGCGCGCCAATCAGGAGCCCGTACGACACCATGCGACATGCCCGAAGGCTTTTGGCTGCCCTCACGGCGTCGTTCCTCGCCTGGAGCGGTGTCGCTGCCGCGCAGGCGCCGCAGAACACGCTCGCTACGATCAAGCAACGGGGCAAGATCATCGCCGGCGTGAAATTCGATACCCCGCCGTTCGGCTTCCTCGACGAGAACAATCAGCCGACCGGCTTCGATCTCGATCTGGTCCACAAGATCGCAGATAGGCTCGGCGTCGGTGTCGAGTTCGTGAAAGTCACCTCCCCGACGAGGATCCCGCTGCTCGTCAGCGGCAATGTCGACCTCGTCGCCGCATCGATGACCCGCACGCCCGAGCGGGAGAAGACGATCGACTTCTCCATCACCTATTACACGGGCGGCCAATCGCTGCTCGTGCCGGCCGACAGCAAGATCACCGGCATCAAGGATCTCGACGGCAAGGAGGTCGCGGTCCAGCAAGGCACGACACTCGAAAAGAACATTGCCGCGGTTGCGCCGAGCGCCAAGGTGATCGCGTTCAAGGATTACAACAGCGCCTGGCTGGCGCTCGCGCAAGGCCGCGTCGATGCGCTGACCGGCAGCTTGAACATCCTGCAAGGATTTCAGAAGAACAATCCGAAATTCAAGATTGTCGGCGAGATGTTCAGCGTCGAGCCTTTCGGCATCGGGTTCCGCAAAGGCGATACCGAGTTGCGCGATGCGGTGGATGCCGCCCTGAAGGATCTTTGGACCTCCGACGCCTACTCGTCTCTCTACCGGAAATACTTCGGCACCGACCCGGCCGTTCCGATCGAGACCAGGCCGTGAGCGGCAAAACAAACTGGCCCGGGTACCTCCGGCATGAGGGGAGCACCCTTTGTGGCTGCCGGGCCAGGGGCGGTCGCGGTTCGGCTTCACCGTGAACTATCAATTCGATTGGGAGCCGATCCTCGAATCTCGCGCGCTCATCCTCGAGGGGCTCGCGACCACAATCCTGCTCTCGCTCTGCGCACTCGCCCTCGCTTCGATCATCGGCGTCATCGTCGGAACGCTCGCAAGCTCGCGCCACAAGGGAGCGCGGCTCGGCGCGGCCGCAATCGTCGAGCTCACGCGCAACATCCCGCTCCTGATTCACATGTATATCTGGTATGTCGGCCTCGCCTTCTTGCGGCTTCCACCTTTCCTGTGCGGCGTGCTCGGGCTCTCCGTCTACTCCGGCGCCTATGTGGCCGAGATCGTGCGCGCAGGGATCGCGAGCGTCCCGGACGGGCAAAACAAGGCGGCGTTGGCGACAGGCCTCACGCGGCTCCAAGCCCTGCTGCTGGTGGTTTATCCGCAAGCGTTGCGAATCGTCGCCCCTTCACTTGGCAATGTCTTCTCGCAACTCATCAAGGATTCGTCGCTCGCCTCCGCGATCGCGGTGATGGAGCTCACCTATCAGGCGAGCGCCATCGAGGGGCAAACCTTTCGCACCTTCGAGATCTACATCACCATCTGCGCGCTCTATCTTCTCCTCGTGTCGGCGGTGACCTTGGCGCTACGATTGCTTGCGGGACCGCGAGACGATGCGCCTGCCCAGGAGCTGGCCAGTGCCTGACGTTATCTCGCAAAACATGCCTTTTCTGCTGCAGGGCTTGGTCACGACCCTTCGGATCGCCGCGCTGACCGCGATCGGCGGCACATTGCTCGGCCTTGCGGTCGGTGTCGCCGTGCAGCTGCGCCTGCCGTTCGTCGCCGGTCTGCTGCGAGTCTATATCGAATTCGTGCGCGGCACGCCGCTCCTCGTCATGCTGTTCATCTGCTATTTCGCGTTGCCGGCGCTGATGGGCCTTCACGTGACGGCCGAGCAGGCAACCGTTCTCGGCTTCGTGCTGTTCATCGCAGCGTATATCGCGGAGGATGTGCGAAGCGGCCTGCGCTCGATCGGCTCGGGACTCGTGCGCGCCGCCTTGGCGACGGGCTTGACGCGGCTCCAGTCGCTGCGGCTGATCATCGTTCCGCTCGCTTTGCGCCGCATCATCCCGGCCCTCTTCAACCAATATGTTCGGCTCCTGAAATTCACCTCGGTCGCGTCCGTCATCGGCGTCCAGGAATTCACCGGCAGCGCCATGCTGGTGAATGCCCGGGTCTTCGCGCCCGTCTCAATTCTCATATTTGTCGCGCTGACCTATCTCATCCTGTGTCTCCTCTTGTCCTCGGTCGGACGCGTGCTCCACGCCTACCTTGCCGCATAGAATTCGAACGCCGATGTCCAAGCCGATCATCATCCTCGAGGACGTCTCGAAATCCTATGGCGCCGTGCCCGTGCTGCGCGGATGCAGCACCGCCGTGTCCCGGGGCGAGGTGGTTGTGGTCTGCGGCCCGTCAGGGTCGGGAAAAAGCACGCTCCTCCAATGCATCAACGGCCTCGAGCCTTACCAGTCCGGCAGCATCCTCGTGGAAGGCGTCGAGGTCGGCGCGAAGAAAACCGATCTTCCGCGGCTGCGCACACGCATCGGGATGGTGTTCCAGCATTTCGAGCTATACCCGCATATGACGGCTCTCGAGAACGTCGTGTTGGCGCAGGTTCACGCCCTTAGGCGAAGCCGCAAGGAGGCGGAGGCTCGGGGACGCCGCTTGCTCGACCGCGTCGGCCTTGCGTCAAAGGCGGACACAAGACCGGGCAAGCTGTCCGGCGGCCAACAACAGCGCATCGCCATCGCACGTGCTTTGGCGCTCGATCCGCAAGCCATGCTGTTGGACGAGCCGACCTCCGCGCTCGACCCGGAAATGATCACCGAGGTGCTCGACGTGCTGATCGAGCTCGCCGATGAAGGCATGACCATGATGGTCGTAACTCACGAGATGGGCTTTGCGCGGCGTGTCGCCGACCGTGTCATCTTCATGGATCAAGGCGAAATCATCGAGGACTCGCCGACGAAGACGTTCTTCTCCGCGCCGGTCAGTCAAAGAGCGAAGCTCTTCCTTTCCAAGATCCTCTCGCATTGAGTGTGAACCACAGAGGGGAGCCGCCATGCAGGAGGTCCCGAGCGCGGCGAAGTCGTGTTCGAACCTCGCCGCGTCTTGGATTTTGGAACATCACGCCTCGGGACTGACGAGCGCGAACATGGCGCCTTGCGGATCGCGACAATGGATGATCCAGCTCCCGCCGGGCACTTGCATAGGCTCGGTCAACACCTCGCCCTTCTTGTCCTTGACGCGCTTCAAGGCCGAATTGATGCCCTTCACGTTGAAATAATACAGCCAATAAGGATGCGGCTCATTGGCCTGCTTGGTCAGCATGCCGCCTGCCGGCGCATCGCCGATGACGAAAAGCTGGTAAGTACCGTTGGGGCCCATGTCGATCGCCTCACCCTTCGTCCAACCGAAAAGCTTCGAGTAGGAATCGAACGCGCTTTTCCATTCGCCGGCGTGAAGCTCGCGCCATCCCACATTGCCCGGTGCATTCGGCGCAAGCGGCGCCGGCGGCTGGCCCCCCTCCATTCCCTTGAACAACATATAGACCGCGCCTTGCGGATCCGCGACGACAGCGAAGCGGCCGACCTTGGGAATGTCGGCTGGCCCGCGGTGAACGGTGCCTCCGGCCTTCTTTACCTTGTCCGCATATTGGTCGACATCGTCGGCCGCGATATAGCCGCCCCAGGCTGGGCGTGCGCCGTTGCTTGCTGCCTCCTGCGGAATTTGCATCAAGCCGCCGACCGGCGTCTGGCCGGCGGAAAGGATCGTGTACGACATGCCGGGCATGCCCGAATCCTTGGGGTCCCAGCCGACCACGCTGCTGTAAAAGTCCTCAGCGGACTTCGGATCGGTGGTCATCAGTTCGTACCAGACGAATTTGCCATGGGAAGACGGCATTGCTCTCTCCTCTTCTTGCTGTTTAGTCTCTAGCTCCTCTCGATTGTCAGTCGTCGATCGCCTGATGAGCGAGCGCGAAGGAATCCTGGTCGATGCCGCTGCCGTGGCGCACAACGAGGGTCACGGCCCCTGCGATCTCGCCACGATCGGCCGCACGGCCCAACCCCGAATTCGCGCCAGCCTCGCAGGCGAGAAACCGCCGGTTGCAGCGCGCTCTTTCGTTTCGGGCTCGTCATGGGGCTCAGCCGCGCGCGCGAGCTCGTTTGATCGGCTCTTCCGTCTTCTCATATTCGTCATGGCGACGCACGAAATCCATCGTGGTCTTCTCGTTGCGGCCTTTCGGCGCTCGATCGAGAATCATCAAAGTGCCGATCAACTCTTCCAAGCCGCGCGAATAGCTCGAATAAGTGTGGTAGATCATGCCCTCGGCGTCCTTGCAGAAGGCGCTCAAGCCGGGCTGTTCCTCGCTCAAATGCCCGCGCGTATCGATGTCACTGAAATTATAGAAGACCCTTCCCTTAGCGAGCGCATCCTTGTCGAAGGAAACGTGGTAGTCGAAGTTGAAATCACTTTCGAAGGATGAGATCCAGGGGAAATGCCACCCCATGCGCGAGCGATAACGCTCGATCTCATCGAGCGGCGCACGCGACACCGCGACCAGCGACACATCGTGATGTTCGAGATGCGGCAGGGCTCCGCCGAAATGGTCGGCCACGAATGAACACCCCGGGCACCCTGCAGCCCAGCCGGGCCCCAGCATGAAGTGGTAGATCAGGAGCTGGCCACGGCCGGCGAATAGTTCGGCGAGTGATTTCTTTCCCTCCGGAGTGTCGAATACATAGCGCTTCTCGACTTTAACCCACGGAAGGGCCATGCGCGCGGCGTTGAGCTCATCGCGACGATGCGCGGCTTCCTTTTCTTTCGCCAGAAGCTCCTTGCGCGCGACGAGCCATTCGTCGCGTGAAACGACAGGATGCTGCATTTCGTCCTCCGCTGGTTTCCGGATCCGGTTGGTCAGACGGTGGTCGCTCGATCTTCCGTTCTGGACGCAGATCTCTCGATGAAACCCGATCAACGTGGAGCTGCGATGAGGCTCGATCCGGCAGACGACAACGCCTGTCGGTGCATGATGCTAGATGAACCTCGTTTTTGAAGATTGTGCGACAAACAACTCACGATGACGACGTCTTGACAGATCAGGTTGATATCAACATTATTAGCGGATGTCAAAGCGCGTGGAGATAACCTTCGAGACGACGCTCCTGGTGCGCGATCATTGCCTTTGCCTGCATATGCAGCGCGCCGCGCGTGCGGTCGCGCGGCGCTTCGACGCGGCGTTTCGACCGCTGGACCTCACGAACGGCCAGTTCTCGCTGCTGATGTCGCTCAACCGTCCGGTCGCGCCACGGCTCGGCGCGGTCGCGTCCCTGCTGGCAATGGATCGCACGACCCTCACGGCGGCCTTGAAGCCGCTCGAGCGGCGAGGCCTTGTCAAGGCGGCGCCGGATCCGAAGGACAAGCGGAGCCGTCTTCTTTCGCTCACGTCAGATGGACGAAGGCTCCTCGCTCGCGCCCTCCCGGTCTGGGACGCGACTCACGCTGCGATCGAGGCCTTGCTGCGCAAAGATGCGCCGGCGCGCCTGCGCGAGGACCTGCGCGCGGTATCCGCGACTGCGTAGTTCTGGCGCACCCCATTGTGCCTCCTCATCTTTCACGGCGCTCAGCGCCGCAGGAACGCTGACTGCCTCATGGCTTAACAAGGCAAAGCAGCGATCAGATGCTGCGAAGCGCCGCCAGCAGGATCTCCGTCGAATCGAGAAGGCGCCGTGCGACTGCGTGAGTTGCTCGACGAGCCATCCTTGTGATTGTCCTGAATGCGCGCAGCGATTCGAGCTCCTCAGGATGAGAAAGCGGCGCCGAGGGCGCGGAGCGGACGTGACCGTTACTCGGGCGCTGGCTGTCCTAGAATCCCGATTCCGCAAAAAATCGACGTGCTCTTGGCAAAAAGCCTCAAGTGTGCCGATCAATTATTCACGTGTTTTGATCAGGATGCTTGACAGCACTCTACCTCTTTTTGACAGCAAATGAGCGGCATCGATCTTGATGGAAAAGATCGTGCGCAGTTGCGTCAGGCAACAAACTATTTTCAGTCGGCCTTTATCTTCAATATCCGGTCTCAGGACGCATTCTCGGGTGAATTCAGTCCCAAATTACCTGAGACGCGTTATCGAATTTTTTATGATGCTGTTGGAAGGACAAAAAAAGGCCGTTGCGCTGCCACACTTGCCCTGGTTAGTGGGAGGGAACAAAACGGCAGCTCGCGAATTACGGCAATGACTTGGAGCCCGCTACGATTATGCGACAATTTTGCCACTGGCGTCTTGAAATGCGGCCCATCCGGCGGTTCTGTCTGGAAATGTTCAAACGAATGCTACAGATGTCAAGCGGCTTTTTCTTACGCAACGTAGCAATGAGCAACAACGGAGAATGCACTGTGAGGAAGGTCATGTATTCAGACTGCGTATCCAAGCGACGCAACATCTTCGGTGGTCAGTTGCGCAAGAGCGTGCTCTTGGCAGCGGCTACCCTCGGGCTCGTCGGGAGCTCGGCCTTCGCCGCGGATCTTCCCACGCGCAAAGGTCCGCCTATCGCCCCCGTCTACGTTCCACCGGCCTTCACCTGGACCGGTTTCTATGTGGGCGTGAACGCCGGCTATGCCTGGACGAACAACAACCGCAACAATCTTTTCGGATTCCCCTTCGTCGGGGCCGTGCCGGTGGGCGGGGCGGTCGTTCCCGTCAGCTCGAGCGGCAACAGCAATCGAGGTGGTTTCCTCGGCGGCGTGCAAGCTGGCTATAACTATCAATTCGGTATCGGCTCGGGCTTTGTGATCGGCGCCGAGGCGGATATCGATTGGGCCGACATCAACCGCCACAACAACAGCGGCGTGGTCTTCGGCTCGTTCACCCTGCCGCAATTCCCTGGCACGATTTTCACGCCATCGGGTGTCACGACGACGCATAACAACAACAACCAATATCTCGGAACCGTGCGCCTGCGCGCCGGCTATGCCTTCGATCGCATCTTGCTCTACGCAACCGGCGGTCTCGCCTATGGCGGTGTGACGAACAACAACAACACGTTCGGCTCGCCCATCATTGCGACCACCGCTGCTGGCTCGGTCATCCCAACGACGGGAGTTGTCGCTCTCACGCCGACGCAAACGGTCATCGGCAGCGGCATCACCAGCCACAGTTCGAGCACGAAAGCCGGCTGGACGATCGGTGGCGGCGTCGAATACGCCTTCACCCCGAACTGGACCGTCAAGGCCGAGTATCTCTATGAGAATTTCGGTCACGTCCGCAACGCACCGGGCTTTTTCCTCCCCGGCGTCGCGAACGCCTTCAACAGCTCGAACCGCACGATCGACGTGAACGTCGTGCGCGTCGGCCTGAACTACAAGTTCTGGTAAGCCTCGCTCGACGAGCAAAAGCAGAAACGGCGGGCCACGGCCCGCCGTTTCTTTTTGCGTTCCATGCGATCTCAGCCCTGGGCCCGAGACCGCCTCTCGGCTCTTTTCCGCGCAGGCCATTCCGGCGGAAGGAAACGTTCGGCACGCCACGCAACCGGGGTCTTGCCCGACCAACGACGAAAGGCGCGCGAGAAGGCGCTGGCTTCCGAGTAGTCGAGCATGGCCGCCACATGCGTCATGGCCAATGAGGTGTCGGCCAGGAGATGGCGCGCCACCTCATATCGCGCCTCGTCGACGAGCTCGCGAAACTTGATGTCTTCTTGCTCCAGACGGCGCGCGAGAGTTCGCGGTTCAAGATGGAAGAACTCGCTCACGGTCTCGAGCGAGCATCGGCGCGTCAGGACAAGGGTCCGCAAAAAGCGACGGAGCCGCGCTTCGAGGCCCTTACCGCTTTGGGCGTCGAGCGCCTCCATGCGCTCCTCGATCAGATTTTTGATCAATGGATTCGCGTCGTTGACCGGTTGCGTCAACCAATCGCTCGAGAACACGATGAGGCCGTGCTCCGCGCCGAAGCGCAAAGGCGCACTGAAGAAATTGTCGTAAGGCCGCGTGTTTCGAGGGCGAGAGCGCGACAGCGCGATCTCGAGCGCTTGCCATGCGGGGCCGCAAAGCCGGCGCACCGTGTTGAAAAGGGTCGCAATCGTTACATCGACCATCTCGGCAACGCCCGGAATCGAATTGTCAAACACGGCATAGCCGAGCGAAACGGTACCTTTGGACACCTCGAGAAGCGGAACGCCCCGGCCGTCATGGACATGGAAATATCGAATGAGATTGTCGAGAGCGGTCCGCAGGTTCGGTGAATTCTCGACAAGAAGGCCGAGATAACCGAGCGTTGTGGCCGACGATCCCTGGGCGACTAGCAGACCTATATGATCGCATCGCGTCACGAGCGCACTTTGCTCGAGCAAATTGGCGAGCGTCAGGAATGGAACGACGTTCTCCGGCTCGGCAAAGATTTCCGGGTTCAGGTCGAGGCGGGCGAGGAGGGCCCCGAAGTCGGCGCCGAGGTCATGGAAGATGGCCGGCAGCGCGACCGCTCCCCCGATCCGCGTAAGCTCGAGACCATCATGCCGCTGCATGAGTTCACGCCACAGGCGGCAGCCCGCGTGCCCCTTGGTCCACGCTGCCGGGACGAATCCTTGCTCTCCTCTGGCGACATTACAGGCGATATTGCAGGCAGGCGCAATACTTCAGCTGCGTGGTCGGGGACGTGGTCGTCTCCTGAATAGCTTCGTGGATGCCTAGCGTGCCGCGATCGAGGGATACCACGATCTCGGCGCCGATCCGGCTTCCAGCCGCTGCATGCGCGTGAGCGCCAAGCGATTTGATCAAGCTCTCCCCGCGAGAATCCGGAAGATGCTCGGCAACCTCCAGGCACAACACGACATCGAAGCGGCGTCCGAGAAAAAGGACGAGCGAAGGTCGACTTCGCGAATCAGTTCTCGGGCGACCTGAAGCTTTTCAGCGACGACGATGATTCCATCTAGACCGAGAAGATCGCCAATCCCAAGTTCGGCTGCGGCTCGCAGTCAGGTGCCGGCGCCGCAACCGACATCGAGCACGCTCCTGGGACGTCGATCAAAAAGCTTCGTCAGCGCCGCGGCTGCTTCGCCGAGCGCGTGCACGGTACGGCCACGAGTCGTAGTCGATGAGCATGCGCACACCACTCGCGGAACGTGCGGCCGCGACTTCGGCGGCTCAGTTTTTCACGTAGATCTCGCGTGGCATTTTCGCCAAGGGCTCACATCCATCTTCGGTCACGAGAAGCGTCTCGCTGATCTCGATGCCCCATCCATCCATCCACATGCCGAGGATCGCATGGAGCACCTGGCCGGGCACGAGGACCGTTGCGTCCCCTTGGCGCAAGCTGATCGTGTGCTCACCCCAATCCGGAGGGTAGGCAACGCCGATCGAATAACCGATGCGCGATTCCTTCTTGTAGCCGTGACGCGCGATCGTGCCGCGCCAAGCGGCCTCGACGTCGTGAGCGAGCTTGCCCGGTGCGGCGGTCGCCAAGACCGCCTCCATGCCTTCGAGCACCGCGGCCTCGACCTTCGCGACTTTCGCCGGTTTCGCGCCGAGCTGCATCGTCCGCGCCAGCCCGGCCGTATAGTGCCGGCAAGCGCCGGCGAGCTCGAGCGCAACCGTCTCACCTTCGGCAAATTTTCTTTCACTCCACATGAGGTGAGGTGCCGAGGCGTTCTCTCCCGCGAGGATCGTCGGCGGAAGCGCCGTAATGTCCCCGGCGTGATCGGCAAGCGCGCCGTACTGCGCAGCCTGGATCGCGCCCACCGCATCGCATTCGCGAATGCCGGGAGCGATCACACGATAGGCCGTTTTCACCGCAGCTTCGGCAAGCTGGGCAGCACGCCGCAGATAGGCGATCTCGGCCGGCGATTTCACCGCGCGAATCCAATTCACAAGAAGATCCGCATCGATGAATGACGCATTCGGCATGGCGGCGGTGAGCCGCGCATGCGCCTTGGGCGAATAGTAGTAGGCCTCGAGCTCGACGCCGATCCGCCCCTGGCCCCAGCCCTTTTCAGCGATCCATCGGCCGATCCAATCCATCGGATGGCGATCGGACGCCTGGACATGATCTTCCGGGAAGCCGACGACGTTCTCCGGCCTCATCCACACTGTGAGCTTTCCTCCCGCCGCGTCCATCGCCCGGCCGATCCACACGGGCTCGCCTGCCGGCGGCACGATGACGACTTGCGGCGTGTAGAAGGACCACCCGTCATAGGCGGTGATATAGTGCTGATTTGCGACATCGTTGACGATGAGGAGGTCGAGCCCGCGTTTCGACATTTCCTTGCGGATCTTTGCCAATCGCGACACGTATTCGTCGCGGGAGAAAGGGAGAGGCACCATGTCGGCTCCTGCGTGTTGGCGAGCGTGAGACGTTCATCCCCAAAAGGAAGATAGCGCCATGAATTTCGACGCCATCCCGATCGGTCACTCCCCGCCCGATGATGTGAATGTCGTTATCGAGGTGCCGCTCGGGGGCGAGCCGATCAAATATGAGATGGACAAGAAGGCCGGCACGCTCGTTGTGGATCGTTTTCTCTACACGCCGATGCGCTATCCCGGCAATTACGGATTCGTGCCGCACACATTGTCGGAGGACGGCGATCCGATCGATGTGCTCGTCGCGAACACGCGACCGATCTTTCCGAGCGCGGTGATCAATGTGCGGCCGATCGGCGTGCTCAAGATGGAAGATGATGGCGGGGGCGACGAGAAGATCATCGCGGTCCCATCAAGCCGCCTTACCCAGCGTTATGTGCACGTCGAGAACTTTTCCGATATGCCGCCGATCACCTGCCAGCAAATCGAGCATTTTTTCCTTCATTACAAGGACCTCGAGCCCGGCAAATGGGTGAAGCTGAGCGGTTGGGGCGACGCCGCCGAGGCTCGCGAGCTGATCCGCGCGGCGGCTGCACGCGCGATGTAATAGCAAGTCTTCAGTTCTGCGGCCCCATCATCCGATGCGAATGCTCCGCGCACAGAACGTGATTGTGGAGATTGGCGATCCATTGGCGCCCGGAGACGGTGAGGTTCAAATATTTCATGCCTTCCTCGAGATGCATCGAGACGCTATTCCAGAAAAAGCCGGGATATTTCTCGATGAGATCGACCGGGGTTTCATAGCCGAGCTGACGGTTCAAGCCGATCTCCTCGAACTCGAAGAAGAGCGCGTTCGCCTTGCGCGGATAGAGCGGATCTCCGAGCTGGCCGATCAGGTCGGCGGCTTGCACCAGGCGAGGCTCGAGGTCGGTCTTCGACGCATTGCGGCCCGAGCGTGGTGGAAAGCGCGTGAACTCGATCGCGTCGGCCACTCGCTTCGCATCGAGCGTCGGCGATTTTCCCAGGCGCTCGAAGACGAAGAGCTTCGACCGGTCCACATGGTAAGGCGCGAGCGACGCATCCGATGCGCCGCGGGGAAGCGTGATGGTCTTGCCGCTGTTGTCGATGACGTATTCGCTGTCGGTGTCGGCGCTGAGCACGCCGCGCACATAGCCGATGTCGTGCAACAGGCAGGCCACAATCAAATGGTCGTAATCGGCCGGCTCGATCCGTTCGCAGAGCGTGCGGCCTCGCAGAATGTCGCGTCCCACCATGGTGACGAGGAGCGTGTGCTCGAAATTGTGGTAGAGCGCGTCGCTCCTGCCGAGGCACTCGATGGCGCTGCGCGCCAGCGCCCCCAAACGCTCCGCCACGTGATCGTAAGAAGAGCCGAAGATCTCATGGAAGTCCTTGGCAAGAAATTTTCCGAGCTTCTTGGCCGCCACTGCCGTAATCGTCTTCATGACTCATCGCTCCCCGGCGCGGATGCACTTGCCTATTACAGACGGGCTTTTGTGCGAACACAACAGGGGGAGTTCGCTCGGGATCGCCGTTTAGTGGGGATCAGTGAACGCGACGAGCGTCGGAATTAGTTTCGGGATTTCGACAAATCGAGTGGACGCGAGCTGAGCGACCTCCACTTACGAGCACAAGGCGCAGTTCTCACATCCGAGGATCACATCATGGCAAAAGTTCTCGTTCTCTATTATTCCGCTTACGGTCACATCGAATCGATGTCGGAAGCTGTCGCCGAAGGCGCTCGCGAAGCGGGCGTCGAGGTCACGATCAAGCGGGTGCCCGATCTCGTTTCCGAAGAGGTCGCGAGGAAGTCCAAGTACAAGCTCGATCAAAAAGCTGAAATTGCGACGATTGCCGAACTCGCCGACTATGACGCCATCATCGTCGGCGTGGGTACGCGCTTCGGGCGCATGGCATCGCAGATGGCGAACTTCCTCGATCAAGCCGGGGGCTTATGGATGCGCGGCGCGCTGCACGGCAAAGTGGGCGGAGCCTTCACCTCGACGGCGACACAGCATGGCGGTCAGGAGGCCACCCTGTTCTCGATCATCACGAACCTCTTGCATTTCGGGATGGTGATCGTAGGGCTGGACTACGGCTTTGCCGGTCAGATGACGCTGAACGAGATCACTGGCGGCTCGCCTTACGGAGCGACCACGATCGCGGGCGGCGACGGCTCACGAAAGCCGAGTGCGAATGAATTGGCGGGAGCGCGCTATCAAGGGCGAAAGATCGCCGCGACGGCGAAGAAGCTTCACGGTTGAACCCGACGCCGGGAAGACAGCC
>JAFBAK010000019.1 GCA_019247795.1 Hyphomicrobiales bacterium
CGCCGCTTCACGGCGCGATAATAGCTCCACAACACCCGTGCGGCGACGCCGCGCCACGGTCGCCAGGCTTCGGCGAGAATCACGAGTTCCTTCGCGCTCGGTCGCCGCTCGAGTCCGAAGGCGTGCCGCGCTGCTTCCTGCAAGGCAAGATCGCCCGCTGCGAAAGCATCGGCATGTCCGATGCAGGCCATGAGGTAGATGTCGGCCGTCCAGGGCCCGATGCCGCTCACGGCCGTCAGTGCGCCATGCACCTCTTCGGGCGTCGCGCCTTGGAGTGCCTCGAACGCGAGCGAGCCTTCGACAAGCGCCGCGGCGAGCGCCCTCAAGCTGCGCTGCTTCGGGCGGGAGAGGCCCGTCGCACGCAGGTCTTCGTCTGTGGCCGCGAGCATCACTTCGGGCGTCAGCGGGGAAATTCGCGCGGTGAATTTCGACCAGATCGCATTGGCGCTGGCGACCGATAGCTGTTGTGAGACGATGATGGCACACAGGCCCGCAAAACCGGCCTCGCGGCGACGCAGGGGCGGCCGATCGCATGCCTTGATCACGGCTCGCCAGCGCTTGTCGAGGCGGGGCAGCGCCTTCAGGCCTTCGGTGAGCACGTCCTCGTCGTGGATGATCCGCATTGTGGACTTGGGCGAGTAGCGACTAGCGAGTAGCGAATGACATCTCGCCACTCGCTATTCGCTATTCGCTAACCTCTCCTTTGGCGAGCTTGAGCCATGCGTCTTCGTCGATGATTTCGATGCCAAGCTCGCGTGCCCTGGCGAGCTTGGAGCCGGCGCTGGCGCCAGCGACCACGAGATCGGTCTTTTTCGAGACCGAGCCTGAGACCTTCGCGCCGAGACGCTCAGCCATTGCCTTGGCCTCCTCCCGCGTGATCTTCTCGAGCGATCCGGTGAAGACGACCGTCTTGCCGCTCACGGCAGAGCTTTCGGCCGCCGTCTCGAGGGGCAGAACCTTCACCTCTTTCAGCAGCTCCGCGACGATCTCGCGATTGTGCGGCTCGCCAAAGAAATCGACGAGCGCCTCGGCGACAACTTCGCCGATGCCTTCGATGGAGGTGAGATCGCCCCATGCCTCGGAAACTTGATCCTGCGCCGCGATCGCGGTTTGCTGCAGCGCTTCCGCCGAGCCGAAGTGGCGGGCGAGCTCTTTTGCGGTCGATTCCCCGACATGGCGGATGCCGAGCGCATAAATGAAGCGGTTGAGCGGAATCTCACGTCGTGCCGCGATCGCGGCGAAGAGATTGCGTGCGCTCGTTTCCCCGAAACCTTCACGTTCCATCAAACGACGCGACGAGCGTTTGTCGCGCGCTTCCAGCGTGAAGATATCTTGTGGGCGTGCGATCAAGCCCTCTTCATGGAAAAGCTCGATGCGCTCGGCGCCGAGGCCCTCGATGTCGAAGGCGTTGCGAGAAACGAAGTGGCGCAGCCGTTCGACCGCTTGCGCCGGGCAAATGAGACCGCCGGTGCAACGGCGCACGGCATCCTGCTTGCCGGTGCGCGGATTGATCTCGCGCACCGCATGGCTGCCGCAAGCAGGACAGAGCTTGGGGAAATCGTAGGGCATCGCCGTGTTCGGCCGCTTTTCTTCGATGAACCCCAGCACTTGCGGGATCACATCGCCGGCCCGCTGCACCGTGACCGTGTCGCCGATACGGATATCCTTGCGCTGGATCTCATCCTCGTTGTGCAGCGTCGCATTCGAGACGACGACCCCGCCGACGGTGACGGGATGGAGCTTGGCCACTGGCGTGAGCGAGCCTGTGCGCCCGACCTGGATCTCGATCGCCTCGAGGACGGTCGTCGCTTTTTCGGCTGGAAATTTATGCGCCAGTGCCCAGCGCGGAGAGCGCGACACGAAACCGAGGCGCCGCTGCAACGCGAGATCATCGACCTTGTAGACCACGCCATCGATATCGTAACCGAGAGAAGAGCGTTGTGCCTCGATCCCGCGGTAATGCGCGAGCATCTCCTCGGGCGTTCGGCAAATCCGCATCAGCTTGTTGGTCGGCAAGCCGAAGCGCGCGAACGCCTCGACGACGCCCGATTGCGTTGTTGCGGGCAACGCCGAGGCCTCTCCCCAGCCATAGGCGAAAAACTGCAGGGGGCGTCGGGCCGTCACGGCCGGGTCGAGTTGGCGCAAGGACCCGGCTGCCGCATTGCGGGGATTGGCGAAGACCTGCTTTCCGCGCTCGGCCTGACGCTCATTGATTCCGGCGAAATCGGCATGACGGAGATAGACCTCGCCCCGAACTTCCAGCACCTCGGGGACGTCGCCCCGCAATTTCTCCGGAATGGCGCGAATGGTGCGAACATTCGCCGTGACGTCCTCGCCCACCTCGCCGTCACCACGCGTCGCGGCGCGAGTGAGCTTTCCGCGTTCGTAACGGATGGCGCAGGAGAGCCCGTCGATCTTGGGCTCCGCCGTGAAGGCCGGTGATTTCTCGGCATCCAGGTCGAGAAAGCGGCGCACGCGTGCCACGAATTCGAGCACCTCTTCATCCGCAAAAGCATTTCCGAGCGAGAGCATCGGCACGCTATGGCGTATCTTGGAGAATTTCTCTGACGGGGGCGCGCCGACGCGGCGAGCACGGCTCTTCTCGCTGCTGAGCGCGGGGAAACGCCCCTCGATCTCCTCATAACGGCGACGCAGCTTGTCGTAGTCGGCGTCCGAAATGCTCGGGCGATCTTCTTGATGATAGCGCAGATCGTGCCCGGCGATCTCATCATCGAGAGCCGCATGTTCGGTGCGAGCCTCGACTTCCGTAAGCTCGTCGACCGGCCTCGTGCGCAGCGCCGAAACGGTTTCGGATCTGGACATGAAGCGCTCAGCCGCTTCGCGCCGACGCCGATTTGGCGTTGCGGCGGCGCGGCGCGGACGACACGCCGAGCAAACGCTCAGCCGCTGCTCTCGCCTCTTGCGTGATCGTCTCTCCGGCCAGCATGCGGGCAATCTCCTCGCGCCGCCGCGCTGTGTCCAAAGGCTCGACGCGGGTGACGCTTCGTCTCCCGCCCTCGGCAACGGCCTTGGTGATCAGGTAGTGACGCTCGGCACGCGCCGCCACTTGCGGTGCATGCGTGACGCCGATCACCTGGACGCGCTCGGCGAGCCGCGCCAGCCGCTGGCCGATGGCATCGGCCACCGCTCCGCCGGAACCCGAATCGATCTCATCGAAGACGAGCGTCGGTGCCGAGCCGCGATCCGCGGCCACAACCTTCAGGGCGAGGAGAAACCGGGACAACTCGCCTCCCGACGCGACCTTCATCAACGGTCCTGGAAGCGTTCCGGGATTGGTCTGCACATGGAATTCGACACGCTCGAACCCCGACGAAGAACGTGCGGCTCGGTCGGTCTCGAGCTTCGTGATGAAGCGCGCCTGTTCGAGCTTGAGCGGCGCCAATTCGGCCATGACCGCGCGATCGAGCCGTCGCGCGGCTTGCGCCCTACCGGCTGAAAGTTTCGTTGCAGCGTCGTGATACGCTGCGGTCGCGGTTGCGACATCGCGGTCGAGAGCCGCGAGTCGCTCTTCGCCGGCGTCGATGGCGGCGAGCTTTTTTGCGAATTCGCTCGCTTGCTCGACGAGCATGTCGACCGGAACCCCGTATTTGCGCGCGGCGGCCCGCAAGGCGAAGAGCCGCTCTTCGATCCGATCGAGCTCGCCCTGGTCGAAGGCGGTCGCGGCGAGTGCCGCCTCGAGCGCCAAGCGCGCCTCTTCGAGCTGGTCGAGCGCTGCGCCCAGGGGACGTGCGATCGGCTCGATGAGCTCGGACAATTGGTCGGAGCGGCGCTCGAGCCGCCGCAAGAGCGCCGAGAGGGCTGGCGACGGCGAGCTTTGTCCCGCAACGGCCTCATGCGCCTCCGCAAGGTCGTCCGCGATTTTCTCGGCCTGTTGCATCGCCGTCCGGCGGCGCCCCAGGATTTCCTCTTCGCCGTGCTCGGGCGCAAGACGCGTCAGCTCCTCATGCGCATGCTTGAGATAATCGGCATCGCGTCTTGCAGCTGCGACGAGCTCGCGCTCCTGTTCGGCGGCGAGCGTCGCGGAAGCGAGCGCCGCATGCGCCTTTGAGGTCGCCTCGACGTCGCGCTCGAGTTCGCCGAAGGCATCGAGAAGGGCCCGATGTGTCGCTGCGTCGAGCAAGGCGCGCTCGTCATGCTGACCGTGAATTTCCACGATGGAATTGCCCAACGCCCGCAAGGTCTGCACACTCACCGGCTGGTCGTTGATCAAGGCACGCGTGCGCCCATCGGCGTATTGAACGCGACGCAAAATCAAGCCGTCCTGCGTTTCGAGATCCGCTTCGCGGGCCAGGCGCAGCGCTGGATGATCGCTCGCGAGATCGAAGACCGCGGTCACCTGACCTTGTTCGGCTCCATGGCGCACGAGCGACCCGTCCCCCCTTGCGCCGAGCGCAAGCGCAAAAGCGTCGAGAAGGATCGATTTTCCTGCCCCGGTCTCGCCGGTGAGCGCCGAAAGCCCGATCGAGAAATCGATGTCCAGCCTGTCGATCAGGACGATGTCGCGAACCGACAGGCGGACCAGCATGGGCGCTACCCGCTTAGAAGGCGGCGATGCTCTTGAAGCCTTCCATCGCCCGGCTCAGCCATGAGCCCTTGTCCTCGCGCGGTTCGAGGCCGTTCGTTTGGAGAAGCTTGTAAGCGTCCTTGTACCAAGGACTGTCCGGGAAATTGTGACCGAGCACGGCCGCCGCGGTCTGCGCCTCGCTGGTGACACCGAGCGCGAAATAGGCCTCTGTGAGCCTCTCCAGCGCCTCCTCGACATGTCGTGTCGTCTGGTAATGCGCGATTACTTGCCGGAAGCGATTTATGGCCGCCGTATACTGGTGCTTCTCAAGGTAGAAGCGCCCGACATACATCTGCGCGCCCGCAAGATTGTCCATCGCGACCTGCAATTTGTAGCGGGCATCGGACGCGTATTCCGAATTCGGATAATTGGTGATCAGCTGCTGCAGCGCTTGCGCGGCCTTTTCCGTACGGTCCTGATCACGCGCGACGTCGGTGATCTGGTTGTAATACGACATCGCCATGAGGTATTGCGCATAAGCCGCGTCGTCGCTCTTTGGATTTTGCTCGATGTAGCGCTTCGCGCTCGTCACCGCCTCATCATACTGCTTGCCCTGATATTGCGTGTAAGCGGTCATCAGGAGGCCCTTACGCGCGATGTCCGTATAAGGGTATTGCTTGTCGATCTGCGCAAATTTCTTCGCCGCGGCCGGGTAGTCGGAGTTCGCCATGCGGCCCAGACCATCATTGTAGAGCTGGTCGGGCGGCACGTCGTTCAGCACCTCGGGCTTGTAGGGCTTCTTGTCGCTGAATGGATTGAAGTTCTCGATCGAATCGGCAACGGTGTCGCAGCCCGCAAGCATCAATGCGCCGGTCAACGCCAAAGCGACGCGCGTCGCGGACGCGAACTTTCTCGAAAATCGTTGCCTTTCGATGAGCATGTCTCGTCTGTCCACCTGTAAGCCCCCACCCGCGCGGCGCCTTTTACACAAATCGGCGTGCCTCGTCACCCGCTTTCGCCGAGACCCGCCCGGCAACCGCCCAAAGCCCCGCCCTTCCAAGGGTCAACGCGATTTCGGGAATCCAAGCCCGTGGAGTGATGATCTCCCGATCGTTGCCGCTTTGACCCCTCAAACGCGACGCCCACCCGGTGCTCATTCGGCATTCAAGCACCTGCGGAAGAATCCAAGCTCGGCTATCGCGTCGCCTTATATTCGGGACGGTTAAGGCAGAATGAAGGTCGGAGGCGGGTCGATCGCGATGCGATCAGCTCATGTCGGGAGCAAAAGCCGCGGCCGGAATACCAGCGGGGACGAAATCGCCGCGACGTGAGGTCGTGGCCGGCACCGCGCCGTCGACAATCCGATAGGCGGACTTGTCGGCGAACAAGGCTTCGATGACGCCGATGTTCAAGCGATGGCCGCCCCGGTAGGAACGGAATGATCCGATGATCGGCAAGCCGGCGAGCGCGAGATCCCCGATGGCGTCGAGCGCCTTGTGCCGGGAGAACTCATCCCGGAAGCGCAGGCCTTCGGTGTTCAACACACGCTCGTCACCGATGGCGATCGTGTTGTCGAGTGAGGCGCCGAGTGCCATCCCGGCCTTCCACAACCGCTCGACGTCCTTGAGAAAGCCGAAGGTGCGCGCGCGCGACAGCTCACGACGATACGCCTCGCGGGTGAGGTCGAAACGCGTCCGCTGGCGCCCGATCACCGAGCATTCGAAATCGACCTCGACGTCGAGTTTCAAGCCCTTCGTGTTGGGCGAAAGCTCCGCGAATGACGAGCCGTTCTCGATCCGCACTTTCCGGAGCACCTTGATGTAACGGCGGCGCGCCGGCAATTCGAGCAAGCCTGCCTCTTCGATCGCGTCGACGAAGGACGAGGACGAGCCATCCATGATCGGCGTCTCGGGACCGTCCACCTCCACGATTGCATTGTCGACCCCGAAAGCCGCAAGCGCCGAGAGGAGATGCTCCACTGTGGAAATGCTGGCGCCCGATCCGTCGCCGATCACGGTGCACAGATCTGTAGCGCAAACCGCATCGTAGCGGGCCGGGATGGAAATGCCAGGTTTGAGATCGCTGCGAATGAATTTGATGCCTACTCCCGCACCCGCCGGACGAATGGTGAGGGTGACGGGCTTGCCGGTGTGAACGCCGATCCCTTCAACCGTGACCGGCCGCTCGACCGTGTGCTGAGCATCATGTCGCATCAAGTCATCTCTGGTCCGAACCGGTCTTGGTGGAATCCGAGCATTGGATGCCGCGCCGGTATTGGGAAGGAGCAGATGCCGTCGCGGCATCGCCATCATCGAGTCAAAATCGTGTCTCGGGTGGGGACCTTAGACGTGCCGAGGAGATGCGCCAAGTCACTCTTTCTTACATTGTGTTACAGTCATTTATCTTTTGTTTACAGTTGGTTGGCGCCGGACGCGAATCTCCTCCGCGAGCCATCAAATGCCGACTAAACGCGGCCAAATCTTGGCTTTCGTGGATCGAAGTCTCCGTCCAGGGCCCCAAAATGCCTGCTCTCGTGCTCCCCGCAATTCGGACCAGGATCGGTACGGACCACGCGGAGCGCCCAATTGCTCGGCGATTCGCTGTCAATTCGACTGTCGCCGCAGGAAGGCAGGAATCTCGAGTTGATCGTCCTCGAAGGTCCGCTGCTGCAGCGGTCTTCCATGCTGGTCGAGCCCGTGAGGCGCCCGCGGCGTGGGGGAAGGCGCAGGGATGCGCCGTCCCGAAGCTGGGGCTGCGGGCGGAGCTGCGATTTGGCGCGGAACGGCGGGCTGTGCCGGGGCTGCCGCCGGAGCGGATGTCTCCTCCTCGGCTGCTTCATCGCGCCGTCCGAGTCCGACCGCCGCAAGACGCTGCAACAGCGTCATGCGCTTTGCCTCCAGAGGTTGAGGCGCCGGGCGGCCCAAGCCCTTGGCGGCGCGAAGCTGGTTTTGCCCCGGCAAGGGCAGATCCTCGACGCGGGGCATGCGCGGGGCGCGCACTACTGGCCGTTCGGGCGGGGGTGGAATGAAGGCTTCCGTCATCTCGGGTGAGGGACGAACATCCTCCGGGAGCGGCTCGACGAAGCGCGACGCGGAGACGGTTTCCGGCACTGGGGCCAATGGCAATTCCATTTCGCCCGCGTGATGCAATGGTACGGGAACCGGCTGAACAGGAACCGGATCCCCGCCGATCGTGCGCGCTTCGTGACGCAGGCGCTCGGTTGCGACCGAGATGCGCTGCACCACCGTTTGCGGCATCACCGTCTCGGTGGGCGCAAATACATTGGGGATCTGATCGATGCCGGTCGCGACCACCGACACGCGAACCACGCCCTCGAGCGCCTGATCGAAGGTCGCGCCGACGATGATGTTCGCGTCCTGATCCACTTCCTCGCGAATGCGGGTTGCCGCTTCATCGACCTCGTAGAGTGTCATGTCATTGCCGCCCGAGATCGAGATCAGGAGCCCGCGCGCGCCTTTCATCGATGTCTCATCGAGCAGCGGATTGGCGATGGCTGCCTCGGCGGCCTGCAGGGCGCGCTTGTCGCCGGACGATTCGCCCGTTCCCATCATCGCCTTGCCCATCTCGCGCATGACGGCGCGCACATCGGCAAAATCGAGATTGATCAGCCCTTCCTTGACCATCAGATCGGTGATGCAAGCGACGCCCGAATAGAGCACCTGGTCGGCCATGGCGAAGGCGTCGGCGAAGGTCGTCTTCTCGTTCGCCACGCGAAACAGGTTCTGATTCGGGATGACGATCAGCGTATCGACGCTCTGCTGCAGCTCGGCGATGCCCTGGTCGGCCACTCGCATGCGCCGCTGCCCTTCGAACTGGAAGGGCTTGGTCACGACGCCGACCGTGAGGATGCCCATCTCACGCGCGACCTTCGCCACGATGGGCGCGGCGCCCGTGCCGGTGCCGCCGCCCATGCCGGCGGTGACGAAGGTCATGTGGGCGCCGACGAGGTGATCGCGGATTTCCTCCATCACCTCCTCCGCGGCTGCACGGCCCACCTCGGGATGGGAGCCGGCGCCGAGCCCTTGCGTCACCACGAGCCCCGCTTGAATGACGCGCTCGGCCTTCGACATCAAAAGCGCTTGCGCGTCCGTGTTCATGACGACGAACTCGACCCCCTGGAGGCCGCTTTCGATCATGTTGTTCACCGCGTTGCCGCCGGCACCGCCGACACCGAACACCGTGATTCTGGGCTTCAGTTCCCGGATATCCGGGGCCTTGAGATTGATCGTCATCGCCTTGGCCTCATCTTCTGCGCGTCCATGCGAACGCCTGTTCCAGTCTCTCTTCGCGCTCCGGATCGTGCCCGCCGCGCCCTCAAAAGCTCTCCTTGATCCAGCGCCCGACCCGGGCGAAGTAGCCGTCCCCCGCGGCGGCCAGCATGCCGCTTTCGGCGCGCGGCTCGAAGTGCTCGACATCGGCAATCTGCGGATAGATCAGAAGCCCGATCGCGGCAGCGAATGCCGGACCTTTGGCGGCCTCCGGCAACCCCTTGACGCCGAGCGGCCGGCCGATGCGTACCTGTTTCGAGAGAATGCGGCTCGCCGTGTCGGTCAGCCCGGTGAGCTGACTTGCTCCGCCCGTAAGCACGTAGCGACGTCCTTCCGGCGCGATCCCGGACTTGCGCAAGCGATCGCGCACGAACTCGAGGATCTCCTCGACTCTCGGCTTGATGATGCGCACGAGCTGAGCACGCGGAATATGCGCCTCCTCGACAGCCTCATGGCTTTCGACGGAGGGTACCGCGATCGTCTCTCGATCATCCGACGCCGTGGCGATCGTCGAGCCGTAAAGCGTCTTGAGACGTTCGGCCGCGGAAAGGCGGGTCGAGAGGCCGCGCGCCACATCGAGCGTCACGTGATTGCCGCCGACCGCAACCCCGTCGGCATGCACCAACCGCCCGCCCGCGAAAACGCCGACCGTCGTGGTGCCCGCGCCGAGATCGACGATGACCGCGCCCATCTCCGCCTCGTCATCGACGAGCGTAGACAAGCCGCAAGCGAAAGGAGAGGCGACCACGCCCTCGACCTCGATATGGCAGCGTTCGACGGCGAGCATGAGGTTGCGCACCGAGGTCACGTCGGCCGAGACCACCGTCATGCCGACGCCGAGCGTCTCGCCCACCATGCCGCGCGGATCGCGGACGCCGGTCACGTCATCGAGCGCAAAGCTCGTCGGCAGGGCGTGCATCACGGCGCGGCCGGGTCGCGCCGCATTGGCGCTCGCGCGCGAAAGAGCGAGGCGTACATCGCTGTCGCTCACGGGACGTCCGCGCGTATCGCAGCGCCCTTCGAGCGCTTCCGACGAAAGCCGGCCGCCGGAAATGTTGACGATGCTCGACTTCACTTGAACCTTGGCCATCCGCTCGGCCGCGTGCACCGTCTGGCGGATCGTCTCCTCCGCAAGCTCGAGGTCGTTGATCACCCCTGCTTTGAGGCCTTGCGAGCGCTGATGGCCGATGCCGAGGATCTGGCCCATATGCGTGCGCCCCCGCAACGAGGCATTCGCCTCCATGGGATCGAGGCGAGCCACGAGACAAACGACCTTGTTCGTGCCGATGTCCAGCACGGAGACGACGGAGCTTTTTCGCGGCCCGACCGGCTTGACGCGCGGCGTGAGCCCGTGGCGCAGGCTCATCCGGGCTCTCCCTTGAAGGGCGGCAAGCGCTTCTTCATCTCCTCGTTGCGCTCGGCCGCGGCTTCCTCGGTCAGCCGAAAGATCACACGGTCGGGCAATCTGAGATCGACGAGGATCAGGGCCTTCTCGGAAAGCTTGTAATCTCGCATCAGGCCGGCGAAGCGGGCCCATGCCGCCGCCGGTTCGGCTTCGGGCAGCTTCACCATCAGGCCGCTCTTGAGCTGCAGCTCCCAGTGGCGCTGGCCGACCCAATTGCCCGCCCGTACGAGCGGCTTCAGAGACGGTTGCGTGTCGAGAAGCGCGGCGAAGTCCTTGACCCTCTCGTTCGCACCCTCGCCGACCACGAGCGGCAAGTCGACATAGCGCTGATCGCGCAACGCATCGATGGGCGTGCCGTCGATCGCGACGAGCGAGACCTCGCCATCCTTCTGCCAGAGCGCGAATGGCTGGCGCTCCGTCACCGAGATGACGAGCGCGTGCGGATAGAGCTTGCGCACGCTGGCCTCGGCGATCATCGGGTTCCCCTTGAGGCGCTCGCGCAAAGCCTCGACATCGGCGAAGAGCAGCGAGCCTCGGCCGTCGATCCCGGCCGCCGCGACCACCTCCGCGGCCGACAGCCGTGCCGCGCCCGAAACCTCGACGGTCGTGATGCCGAGGCCGAAACTCCGCGCCAGAACTTCCTTCACGGCTCCGTTGCGCGCGAGGAACGCATCGAGCTCGCCGCCGCGCCACACGCCGAAGCTGGCGACGGCAAGAAACAGGCCGCCGATCAGGCAGGTGCCGGTGAATCGCGGGATGCGCATTGCCGCCGTGCCGCCCCCCGAAGCTCCTCGCCGTGACGCTGGCTTCGACTTCGGGCGCGCGAATAATCCGCCCTCGCCCGTGTTCGCAAACACGGAACGCGGAGCGTAGGCGCTCGTGAAGGGATCCGCCAAGGCGCTCATCGATCGCAGGACGCGTCCTCCACCATCCACTTGACCAACTCACGGAAGCTCATGCCTGCATGAGCCGCCATGTCCGGCACCAAGCTCGTCTGCGTCATGCCGGGCTGCGTGTTGACCTCGAGACAGACGATGGCGCCCGATCCTCGAGGCGTGTCGTCGTAGCGGAAGTCGGCACGGCTCACGCCCCGGCAGCCGAGTGCTTGATGCGCGGTTAACGCGAACTGTTGAATGTCTCGGTAAATATTCGGTTTAAGCTCTGCCGGAATCACATGAATTGAACCGCCTTCGGCGTATTTTGCGTCATAATCGTAAAAGAGACCCGTGGCCGGGCGGATGTCGATGATAGCCATCGGCTTGTCGCCCATGACGCCGCAAGTGAGCTCGCGCCCGGCGACAAAGCTCTCCGCGAGCAGCCACTCGTCGTGAGGCCAATCATGGCGCGCGATCTCTTGCGGGGGATGCTCGCGACCCTCGCGGACGATGACGACGCCGAAGGAGGAACCTTCGTTCGTGGGCTTCAGCACGTAAGGCGGAGGCAGGACATGGCGCTTCGCGGCCTCGAAGCGCGACACCACGGCGCCGATCGCGACCGGCACGCCGGCCGCCGCCATCACGATCTTGGCCTTGTCCTTGTTGATGGCGAGCGCGGACGCGAGAACGCCCGAATGGGTGTAGGGGATGCGCAGGGTTTCCAATATGCCCTGAATCGTCCCGTCCTCGCCGAAACGCCCGTGCAGCGCGTTGAAGACCACGTCCGGCTTGAGGCTTGCGAGCTTCTCGGCGACATCGCGTTTCACGTCGATGCGCGTGACGCGGTAACCCTCGGCCTCGAGCGCGTCAGCGCAAGCGTTGCCCGAATTGAGGCTGACGGGCCGCTCGACCGACCAGCCTCCCATGAGCACCGCGACATGCCGACCCATCGCAATTCCCGCCTCGAGGAACCGAATCGCTCCTGCAAAGGATGCGATTCGGTGGGATCATCAATGGCGTGGGCTGTTTAACGGAGCGTTAACCCTAAGGAGGCGCCTGGCGCGCCTCTCAGGGTGATCGGGCGGATGTCTATCGGCCGCGGCGTGGTGCTTCTTCGAAGCGTGAAGCGTCTGCGGAACCGATGGCCGCTCAATGTCCGGTGTCGTCCGAGTCGCGGCTCGCCTCGAAGAGGAACCAGGTGCGCCGCTCCGTCTCGTCGATGTAAACCTCGAGCAGGCTCGCGGTCGCGACGTCCTCATGCTTGTCGCAAAGCTCATGAACCTCGCGCATCGCATGCGCCATTCTTTTGTTGTCCTCCATGAGCTCGAGCAGCATGTCGCGCGGGCGCACGAATTCCGCATCGTTGTCCTCGAGGCTCTGGTTGCGGCCGATGTCGCCGATCGAACGCAAGGTATTGCCGCCGAGCTTGCGGACGCGCTCGGCGAGCGGATCGGTGGTGGCGAAGATCTGGTCGGAATGCTCGTCGAGAAGAAGATGATAATCGCGGAAATGCGGCCCGCTCATATGCCAATGGAAGTTCTTGGTCTTCAGATAGAGCGCAAATGCATCCGCCACGAGCCCGTTGATCGCTTTCGACAAGGCGCCGACGGCGTCATTGGTCAGATCGGTCGGGGTGTCGAGCGATTCTGGAAGTGCGTCATGCGGCATCGTGGATTTCCGCGCGGGTGCCGTTTGGCGGGCGAGCGCGAGCTTGCGGGGATGGACATGCTTCCCGGAACTGGAGATGTGATTCGTCTTCGTGAGCCTGCGCATGAATCTAAGCCCTCCTGCTCGAGCCGATGATCGGGGATAGGTCGTCGACGAAAAAGCGGCGCCCGCCCATGGTTAAAGTCGTCAAGCGTTGCCTGGGTTGCATGCCCAGCACCGGTCCGGAAAAACTTTGTTAGCCATTTTCGAAAAGACATGAATTCAGTCAACTGAAATCGTCAGGTCGTTTTAAATAAGTTCGGATCGGCCTCCAAATTCCCACGCTGCCCTTTCTGTAAGGCTGGCGTTTTCCCGCAATTGAAGCCTGATCTTTGATAAATCCACTTCTTTTGACGGGAAATTCCGGGACCCGATACGACTTCTCCATCAAGCGATAATCTTTTCGAACAACGTTTTACACAGGTCAACGTGATTACCGGTTCGGCGTGATCTGCAAAGGGCCGCCGCTCGCCGGTGACGCGGGTGGCCGCTCGCTCGCACCGTGTTCCCTCAATTTCGAGGTTGGGAGCGTGAGCAAAAAGGCCTTCTCGCAAGCCGTGGCGTTCTTGAGATATTGGCGTGCCTCGAGGCGAGCCTTGTCGCGATGCTGCCGCAAATCGAAAAGCGCGCTGCGCATTTCAGCGATGGCGTCTCGGCATACGCCGACGATGGCGTCGTAGCGCGGCATGTCGAGCTCGGCGCTCTCCGCGGCGCCCCTGTCCGCAAGCACCGCCCATTGGCCGTATTTCGTGCCGCCCTCGATGAGGATGAGCGAGAGCTTGGCGGTCAATAGCGTTTCTTGCGGATCGGCGAGCATCTCGGCGAGGAAATCCTCCAGACCCGCATAATATTTGAACTCGCTGATCACCCCTGCCGAATATTCGGCGTACCAATTGCGGACGCAATCCTTGTCGTTCTGGTGGTCGTTGTTTTCGCACCGTGCAGGATCGAATTTCTGGAGCTCGACCGCGAAGGCCCACCCGCTCGCGCCCTCGAGTGAAAGAATGGCGATACCGAGCCTCAGCCAGATGCAAGGAGCTCGCAAGCGCATTGCGCCTTATAGCACGACACACGAGGACGAACGCCGCTTTGGAAAGATCACGCCAGAAGGAAACGATGCGGCATGGGCCGAATGGCAGCAAAAACGCGGTGAAAACTCCCCGACCGAGGCAAGAAGGAACGAGGGCGAGAGTGCGAGACCTCTCGCCCTCGCGACGGTCAAGCCGCCCTTTGCCGCGTCGCGGCGTCGATCGCCTCATAGATTGCGAAGGGTGTCGCCGGCATGTCGATGTGGCGAATGCCATAGGCGCGATCGAGCGCATCGACGACGGCGTTCATCACCGTTCCGGCGCCCGCGATGGTGCCGGCTTCGCCCGCCCCTTTGACGCCAAGCGCATTCGTGGTGCAAGGCACATTGCGCGTCTCGAATACGAAGCTGGGCGCGTCCTCCGCGCGCGGCACCGCGTAATCCATGAAGGAGGCGGTGACGAGCTGGCCGTCCTCGCCATAGACGGTGCGCTCGAGCAACGCTTGACCGATCCCTTGGGTGATGCCGCCATGGACCTGGCCCGCGAGAAGAAGCGGGTTCAACACCACGCCAAAATCATCGACGATGGTATAGCCGACGATTTTCGTCTGTCCGGTCGCGGGATCGATTTCGACCTCGCAGATATGCGTGCCATTGGGGTAAGTGCCCTCCGACGGAAGATAATTTCCATCGGCCGAAACATCGCTCTGTTTGACGCCCGGCAGAGACGCGATCTGGGCAAAGCCGAGCGCCTTGTCGGTGCCGACCACACGCACCGTTCCGTCGACTACTTCGAGATCGCCGGCTGCTGCCTCCAGCGCCTGCGAGGCTAACCCCTTGAGCTTGTCGACCAGCAGGGTCGCGGCAGCCGCGACGGCGGCGCCGCCGACCGGGATTGAACGCGACCCGCCCGTGCCGCCGCCCGTCTTCACTTGATCCGAATCGCCCTGCACGAGGCCGATCTTCTCGAGCGGGAGATCGAGATGCTGCGAGGCGATTTGCGCATAGGCCGTGGCATGCCCCTGGCCGTTCGACTGCGTGCCGACGAGGATCGTCGCCGAGCCGTCCTTCTCGATGCGCACGACCGCGTCTTCGGCCGCCCCGAAGGCGCAGATCTCGATATAGCTCGCAAGCCCGATGCCGCGGATCATGCCGCGTTTTCGCGACTCGCGAAGGCGCTCCTTGAAGCTCGACCAGCCGGCGACCTCCATGGCGCGGTGGAGATGGCCCTCGAACTCGCCCGAATCGTAGACGCGGCCCATCACCGTCTTGTACGGCATCTGTTTCGCCTTGATGAAATTTCGCGCCCTGATCTTGTCGGGCGCGATGCCCATCTCGCGCGAGGCGAGATCGACGAGGCGCTCGATGAGGTAGGCCGCTTCCGGGCGCCCGGCGCCGCGGTAGGCGTCGACGGGAAGCGTGTTCGTATAGAGCCCGCGAAAGCGGAAATAGGTGCCGGGAACATCGTAGAGGCCTGGCGCCATCAGCCCGGCGAGCGAGGGGATGAAGGGCGCGAATGCCGAAAGATACGCGCCCATATCGGAGAGCACGTCGATCTTGAGGCCGAGAATGCGCCCCTTCGGGTCGAGCGCGAGCTCGGCCTCGGTGATGTGATCGCGTCCTTGCGCGTCGCCCAGGAAATGCTCGCCGCGATCGCCGACCCAGGCGACCGGCCGGCCGAGACGCTTCGCGGCTTCTGCGGCAAGCGGATATTCGCGATAGCAGAAGGCCTTGGTGCCGAAGCCCCCGCCGACATCTCCGGTGGTGACATGCACCTTGTCTTTCGGCACCCTGAACACGGCGTCCGCAAGCACGTCGCGAATGCCGTGCACGCCTTGGCTGCCGAGATTCAATTGGAACCGTTCGGAACGGGAATTGTAGCTCGCGACGACGGCGCGCGTCTCCATGTAATTGGAGACGAGGCGATTGTTGACGATCTTGAGCTTCGTTACGTGATGCGCGTTGGCGAAGCCGGCCTCCGCCTTTTCCTTCGAGCCCATCTCCGCGTCAAAGACGATGTTGCCCTTCCGGTCAGGCCAGACAAGCGGCGCGCCGGGTTTCATCGCGGCCGCGATGCCATTGACGGCTGGCAGGTTCTCATACTCGACGACGATGTTCTCTGCGGCATCGCGCGCTTGGGCGAGCGTCTCGGCGACGACGAATGCGACCGCATCGCCGACATGGCGCACGACGTCCTTCGCCAGGATCGGGTAAGGCACATGCTGCATCGGTGAGCCGTCCGCATTGGCCACCGGGGCGAGGCAAGGCAGACCGCCGAGATGCTCGATATCCGCGGCGGTCAGAATGAGAAGCACGCCCGGCATGCCCCGCGCCGGAGCAAGGTCGGCGATACGAAAGCGCGCATGCGCATGGGGCGAGCGCAGCACGAAAGCGCGCGCCGCGTTCTGCGGGATCTTGTCGCTCGTATACTCGCCGTGGCCCGTGATCAGCCGCTGATCCTCGACCCGCCGTGCGGGTTGGCCGATGCCGAATTTCATGGGACGCATGAATGAAAACTCGCTTTCAAGGAGAGGAATTCCGATCGCGCCGGCGGTGGTTCGAAGCGCGCTGCTCGAGCCCACCGAGTTGAGCAGGAGTGGACTATGGTCGCAACCCCGCTTGCGTCAACCTGGCGCGACGCCGAAATCTCGGCAACCCCGCCGCCCACCTGGCGTCGACGCATCGACCGCAGCCTCTGCGATGCTTGCAAGTCTATGTTCAACGGGTTTCCTTGGTCATGGGCAGGCGGCCACTGCGGGGATTCGCAAGCGACCTCGCGCGGAGCGCGCCAACCCGGTCGTCAGTAGAAACCGGGCGCGTGAAGGAAGAAAGGCCGAGTGAGCCCGTCGCTTGTTCCCGCGTGGACGGCCCCATTGGGCGTCGGTCAAAAATCAGCATATCATCCATCAGCGATTCCCATTTTTGTTCCCTTTTTGTTCTAGGTGCAATCACCGGAGCGGTCAAGTCTCGATCTCGTTCGTCACCTGTGTCCAGCGTCCCTCTCACGGGCGAATAGACCACAGATCAGAATGCCATTGACGTAAGAGGGACATAAAGCTAGACTGTCTAGATATGGAGCGTCATATGCAGTGGCAACTGCAGGATGCCAAGAACCGTTTTAGTGAGGTGGTGCAGAAGGCCCGAAGCGAAGGGCCGCAGATCGTCACGTTGCGCGGCAAACGGGCTGTCGTGATCCTATCGGCCGTGGATTACGACAGGCTGACGGCGGGACGCCGTACATTGGTGGATGATATCTTGGCAGGGCCCGCTTTTGACGAC
>JAFBAK010000285.1 GCA_019247795.1 Hyphomicrobiales bacterium
TCTTCTCTCGTCGGTGTTGTTTTCGGTGCGCCGGTGCTCGATCGGGGACGCGAAATTGCCGGGTACAGAGGGTTTCTCGTTGTTTCGGAGTTGCGCGCGCCGCAACCGCAGCTCGCGCCGGGCGAGGCGCACCCCAGTGCCGAGCGAGACCCGCCAGAGGACTATTCGAAAAAGACAACCGAAGGAGGGCATGGCTCACCTGTTGAAGGCGAGCCGGCCTCGCTCGGGGAAGCGCCGGTCCAACCCGTCGCGAGCGAAGCAGCGGCTCCGCCGAGGAACGAAGCTCGCGAGGAGAGGCCGCAGGAGAAGCTGGCGGAAAAAGCCGCCCCCGATGTTCCCCTCGTGGCGGCCGCATCGGGCGCCGAAGAGGGCATCGGCTTATCGCATTCGCATGATCTCGTCGGCGACGCGCAGGCGCTCGAATCTCCAGCCGCAACGAGCAGCGCCGAAGCCCCCTCGCGCTCCAACGTGATCGCATTACGGAAGCCCGGCGCGGATGTGCCTCGCCTGAGGGAACAGGACGCGCCCGCCCTTTCGCCGGCTGAACGCGATGCTTTTGCCGACATCGCGAAGGCGCTCGGCGCCGCCTGGACCAAGAAGGACGAGCGGCCCGACGACAACGTGCCCGGAAGCTCCGGTGACGCCAAAGAGGCAAGCTCCGCCGAATCGCCGGCGGCAGCCATGAAGCAGGAAGGCGAAGCGACCCCTGCTGCCGGCCAAGGAGACACATCGGCCTCGGTCGAGACGGCCGCGCACAAGCAAGGCTTCGCTGAAGCTTCGAGCCCCGACCTCGCGACGATCATCGATCGACTTCCCGTCGGCATCCTCGTGCAAAAAGCGGGGGTCGCGGTCGCGGCGAACAGGACGTTGCTCGATCTTCTCGGGCACGAGAGCTTCGAGGGGTTCCAGGCAAGGGGCGGCATCAACGAGCTTTTCGCCGAGCCCAACCTCAAGTCGGGCGCCGGAAAACGCGTGGCCATCAGGACGCGTGACGGCGAGGTCATCGAGGTCGATGCCCGCTGTCAGGCGATCAAATGGCAAGGAGAAGCTGCGACCCTGTTGTCGCTGCGTCGCTCCTTGCAAGGCGAGACGCAAAGCCTGGAGGCTTCCCATCGAACGGAAATGTCAGCGAAGCAGATCGAGATCGAGGAGATGCGCGCTCTTCTCGATCGCGCGGCCGACGGAATCGTCACCATCGACGAGCTCGGGCGCGTGCTTGCCATGAACGCTTCCGCCGAGAAGCTGTTCGGCTACCGCGCCGGCGAGATCGCCGGCGAAGCGCTCGCGGTGCTCATTTCGCCCGAATGCCATCAGGCGCTCGCCGCCACGCTCGAGAAGGCGTGGGCCCAACCCAAGAATTCGGCTGCGATCGAACGTTGCGAGATCACCGGCCGCGAGCGCGAGGGAGGGCGCATCCCTCTCTCGATGGGCGTTCATGCCGGCAGGGCCGTGTCGGGCCGATCGGTCGGGTCGTCGCGCAGCTGGTACGTGGTGTTCCGCGATCTTACGGCCAGCAAGGACTCGGAGGCCGGTCTCGTCGAGGCGCGCGTCGCCGCCGAACGGACGACAGCGCAAAAATCCGAATTCCTCGCGAAAGTCAGCCATGAGATCCGCACGCCGCTGAACTCGATCGTCGGGTTCGCCGACATCATTGCCGAGGAGCGCTTCGGTCCTCTCCAGAACGAGCGTTACCGGGAATACGTCAAGGATATCCGCGCTTCCGGCACGCACATCATCAGTTTGGTGAACGATCTCCTCGATCTCTCGAAGATCGAATCCGGGCGCATGGAGTTGTCCCTCACGCCGGTCAATCTGAACGCCGAAGTCGCGGCCGGCGTCGCCCTCGTGCAGACGGATGCGGCGCGTTCGCGCGTGCTCTTGCGCCAGAGCCTGGCGCAAGGCTTGCCGGCCATCATCGCAGATGCCCGCAGCGTCAAGCAGATCGTGCTCAATATCCTCTCGAACGCGGTGAAGTTCACCGAGCCGGGCGGGCAAGTGATCGTGTCCACCGCGCTCACGGAAAAAGGCGAGGTGATCTTCCGCGCCCGCGACACCGGTATCGGCATGTCGGAGCGTGAGCTTGCGGAAGCGCTCGAGCCCTTCAAGCAATTCGCCACGACCTTGCGTCCGGGAGGCAGCGGACTTGGCCTTTCCCTGACCAAGGCGCTGGTCAAGGCCAATCAGGCGAATCTCTCGATCGCCAGTCGGGCTCAGGAAGGAACGCTGGTCGAGGTCATCTTCCCGCGCACCCGGGTGCTGGCGGCCTGACCGATCACGGTCCGGCCCGATTGGTCTGGCCGCTCACCGATCAATTGCCGAAGATCGCGTCGAGGAAGCTTTTGGGGCGCGGCTGCGGCGCGTAAGTACGCCCGGAATTCACGTTCGGGATGGGCGCGGGCGGCCGCAAGCCGCCATCCGGGAGGGCGCCGGCGCGCGAAGGGCTTTGCTCCGCGCCGGTGTTCATCACCAACGGGGCCGGGGGCACCAAGCCACCCTGCGGGCCTTCAGGTGTCGGATACGGAGCCGCCGAGGCGATCGGCGCCGAAGGCACCGGTGCTGCCGACGGGTCGGTGAGGGGAGGCGTGTGCTCCCATGAGACAGCGGGCAGAGGTACAGGCGTCGAGCCTGCGAGCGCCGCGCGCATGAAGCGGTTCCACATCTCGGCCGGAAGACCGCTCCCCGTCACCTTCTTCATCGGAGTGTCGTCGTCATTGCCGACCCAGACGCCGGTGACGAGAGTAGCCGTATAGCCGACGAACCAGGCGTCACGATAGTCCTGCGTGGTGCCGGTCTTGCCGGCGGCATCCCAATTCGGAATCTCCGCCTTGCGCGCCGTGCCGGTGAGCAAGGTCTCACGCATCATGTCGATCATCATGGCATGCGCCGTCTGCTCGATGACGCGGCCACGGCTCTCCACATTCTGCCGGTAGAGGAGCTGGCCGTTGGCGGCCTTCACGCTCGCAATGACATGCGGCTCGACCCCAAGCCCGCCATTCGCGAAGCTGGCGTAGGCGGTCACGAGCTCGAGCGGCGTCACCTCGGACGTGCCGAGCGCGATCGAAGGCGTTGCCTGCAACGGGCTCTGAATGCCGAGCCTTGCGGCGGTCGCCGCCACCGCCTTCGGCCCGAACTCGGCCGCAAGCCGCACCGCGACCGTGTTGAGCGACATGGCGAAGGCCTGTTTCAGGGTCACCGGACCGAAATATTCGCGGGTATAGTTCTCCGGTTTCCAACCCTTGATATTGATCGGCCCGTCCTCGCGCACCGTGTCCGGTGTGAGTCCGTGCTCGATGGCGGTGAGATAGGTGAAGGGCTTGAACGATGAACCCGGTTGGCGACGCGCTGAGGTCGCGCGGTTGAACTGGCTCTTGGCATAATCGCGCCCCCCGATCAGCGCCTTCACGGCGCCGTCAGGCGCGAGCGCCACGAGCGCGCCTTCCGCGACATCGAGCTTGGCGCCTTTGGCGTCGAGCTCCTCGCCCAGGATGTGCTCGCCGAGCGCCTGGAGGCGGCTGTCGAGCGTGGTCGACACGGTGATGTCGCCCTCGAGCGCGCCGATCTTCTCGTCGAGCACATCCATGACGTAATCGGCGGCGTAATTCGCTCCACCGCCGCCGACATTCTCGATGGCCTGCGCCGGATGGGCGAGCGCGACCTTCGCCATGCCGTCGGTGATGAACCCTTGGTCTCGCATATCCGCGAGCACGATCTCGGCGCGCTTTTCCGCCGCGTCCGGGTTGCGGTTCGGTGCGAGGCGTCCCGGCGCCTGCACGACGGCGGCGAGCATCGCGGCCTCGGCAAGGGAGAGCGAACGCGCCGGCTTCGAGAAATAGCGTTGCGCCGCCGCTTCGATGCCGTAGGCGCCGGCGCCGAAATAGACGCGATTGAGGTAAAGCTCGAGGATCTGGTTCTTCGTGTAGTTGCGTTCGAGCCAGACCGCGAGGATCGCCTCTTGGATCTTGCGCGACACGGTCCGCTCTTGCGTGAGAAACAGGTTCTTGGCGAGCTGTTGCGTGAGCGTGGAACCGCCTTGCAGGCCACCATGGCCGCGACGCCACGCGGTGACCGCCAGCGCCCGTGCAAGCCCGATCGG
>JAFBAK010000413.1 GCA_019247795.1 Hyphomicrobiales bacterium
GCCGGACCGACCTCCATGACGCGTCCGAGATAAAGGACGATGATGCGATCCGAGATATATTCGACGACCGCAAGATCATGGGCGATGAAGAGCATGGCGAGCTTGAGCCGCTGCTGAAGCTCGCGCAGCAGATTGACGATCTGCGCCTGGATCGAGACGTCGAGGGCCGAGACAGGCTCATCGGCGATGATGAGCGCGGGCTCGGCCGCAAGCGATCGCGCGATCGAGATACGCTGGCGTTGTCCCCCCGAGAATTGATGCGGGTAGCGCGTGAGGGCATCTCGAGGCAAGCCCACTTGCTCGAGAAGCGCGAGCACGCGTCGTCGACGCTCCTCGCGACTCTTGCCGATGCCGTGCACGAGGAGAGGCTCGGCGATGATCCGTTCAACCGTCATGCGTGGATTGAGCGAGCCGAACGGATCCTGGAAGATCGGTTGTGCCTGGCGGCGGAAAGGCTTGAGCGCCCTGTCGGCGAGCTTGGTGATGTCCTCGCCGCGAAAGACGATGCGTCCGGCCGTCGGCTCGATGAGGCGAAGGATTGCCTGGCCGATCGTCGTCTTTCCCGAGCCCGATTCCCCGACGAGACCGAGCACCTCGCCCTCTCTGAGATCAAAAGACACGTCCTCGACGGCGCGCACCGTGCCGCCGCGGGCGCTGAAGTGCTGGGTGAGCCCTTGGACCTCGAGCAAGGCGCTCATGCGTGCACCTTTCGCCAGCGCAGGCAACGGACGAGATGGCCTTCCTCGCAAGCTTCGAGCGGCGGGAGCTTGGCGTCGCAGAGGCCGGGCTCGAACCAGGAACAGCGCGGATGGAAGCGGCAGCCCTTCGGCAGGCGCCGGAGATCGGGCACGTTGCCCTGTATCGCCGGAAGGGGCCCGCTGTCGCGATCAAGCCCGAGACGCGGCACCGAGCGCATGAGGCCGATCGTGTAGGGAAGGCGGGTGCCGCGAAAGATCGCTCGCGCCGAGCCGGTCTCGACCACCTGGCCCGCGTACATCACCATGATGCGATCAGCAATCTCGGCAGCGACGCCGAGATTGTGGGTGATGAAGATCACCGCCATGCCGAAATCCTTCTGCAAGCCGCGGATCAATTCGAGGATCTGCGCTTGCACCGTTACGTCGAGCGCCGTCGTTGGCTCATCGGCGATCAAAAGAGAAGGGTGGCAGGAAAGCGCCATCCCGATCATGGCGCGCTGGCGCATGCCGCCGGAGAGCTGATGCGGATAAGCGTCGAGCCGCCGGCGCGGTTCGGGTATCCCGAGCAGCCTCAACATCTCTTCGGCGCGCGCCCGCGCGGCGCGCCGGCTCATCGTTTCATGAAAGCGAATGGCTTCGATGATCTGCTCGCCGATCGTATAGACGGGGTTGAGGCTCGTCATCGGCTCCTGAAAGATCATGGCGATCTCGGCGCCCCGGATCTGCCGCATCTCGGTTTCCGGAAGACGCGACAAGTCGCGAGTGCGACCGTCCTTGCCGACAAGGCGGATGGCCCTGGCCTCGACGCGTCCCGGCGGTGCGATCAGTCCCATTACGGCAAGGCTGGTGACGGATTTGCCGGAGCCGGATTCGCCCACGATCACCAATGTCTCGCCGCGCCCTACCGTGAAGGAAAGATCGTCGACCGCGGTGATCGGCCCTTCTTCCGTCGGGAACGTGACCTTGAGGTTCTCGACCTCGAGCAGGGTGCCTTTCATGTGCGCCGCCTCGGGTCGAACTGGTCGCGCAAGGCATCCCCGATGAGGTTGAAGCCGAGCACGACACCGAAAATGGCAAGCCCGGGAAAAGTCGCGATCCACCAGGCGGTGAGGAAATAATTATGTCCATCGGCGAGGAGTGCGCCCCAGTCGGGAGAGGGAGGTTGCGCGCCAAGCCCAAGGAAGGAGAGGCCGGCCGTCTCGACGACGACCGAGCCCGCCTGCAAGGTCGCCATCACGATGACCGGACCGAAGCTGTTCGGCAGCACATGGCGCAGCATGATGCGCCAGCGCGGCGTGCCGATGGCGCGCGCCGCACGCACATAATCGAGCGCGCGCACCGCGAGCACTTGGCCGCGGATGAGGCGCGCATATTGCGGCGTGTAGACGATTCCGATTGCGATCATGGAATTGGTGAGGCTCGGTCCGAGCGCCGCGACGATGATGAGGGCGAGGAGAAGGTAGGGGAAGGCGAGGAGCACATCGACAAGGCGCATCACGATCGCGTCGACCGCCCCTCCGAGAAAGCCGCCGACAAGGCCGAGCGCGCTGCCGAGGAGGAGCGCCAGGCCGTCCGCGACGATGATGGCGAGGAGGGCGGTGCGCGAGCCGTAAAGCACGCGGCTGAATACGTCGCGCCCATATTGATCAGCGCCAAAGAGATGCTGTGCCGAGGGCGGAGCGAGCGCGCTCGAAAGCTCCTGGTCGTACGGGTCGTAAGGGGCGAGGAGCGGCGCCGCCACGGTCAAAAACAGAAAGCCGAGCACGATTGCAAGTCCGAGCTTCGCCTCGTGCCGGCGCAGCACTCGTGCCGCGGGAGCGTACCACCGCTCTTTCGCGGCCCCGAGCGACGGATAGGGAGCCGCGATAGTCACGCGCGTCGTATCCGGGGATCGAGCAGCGTATAGGAAAGATCGACGAGGAGGTTCACCAGCACGAAGACGAAGGCGATGAAGAGCGCCCCTGCCTGGACCACGGGATAATCGCGCGAGAGAATCGAATCGACCATGAGGCGCCCGAGGCCAGGAAGCGAGAAGATGGTCTCGGTGAGCACGGCGCCCGAGAGCAAGAGGCCGAGCTGGAGCCCGATCACGGTGACGATCGGGATCAGCGCGTTGCGCAGCACATGGCCCACGATCACCCGTGCGCGCGGAAGCCCCTTGGCCCTCGCGGTCCGCACATGGTCTTGCGTCGCCGTCGCCAGCATCTCGGCCCGCGTGATGCGCGCGATGAACGCGAGCGGCACGGTCGCGAGCGTGCAAGCCGGCAAAATGAGATGACGAAGCGCATCCCAGAACATGGACGGGCTGCCGGCGAGCGCCGCATCGATGAGGCTCATCCCCGTGATGCGCGGCGGCTCCATTCCCACTTCGGAGAGTCCGCCGATCGGCAGCCAATCGAGCGTGGCGCCGAAGGCCAGGAGCAGCATCAGGCCGAGCCAGAAGATCGGCATCGAGACACCGAAGAGCGTGAAGGTCATCGCCAGATTATCGAAAGTCCGGCCCGGTCTGAGCGATGCGAAAACGCCCGTCGGAACGCCGATCACGGTTGCGATCGTGAGCGCCGCAAGCGTGAGCTGCAGGGTCACCGGAAAGGCGGTGCTCACGTCATCGAAGGCCGCTCGGTTGCTCGTGAGCGAGGTGCCGAAATCGCCATGCGCCGCAGCGAGGACGAAGCGCAGATATTGCACGACCACGGGCTGATCGAGACCGAGCTGAAGGCGAAGCTTCGCCAATTGCTCGGCCGTGCCCCGGTCTCCAAGGAGGAGCATCGCCACGTCGCCCGGCAGCACATGCATGGTGAAGAAGACGACGATGCTCACGCCGATGAGAACGATGGCGAGCTGGATGAGGCGCCAACCGATATAGCGCCACAGCTCGGATCGGTCGCTCCGCCAGCTCAGGCTCGTGCGCATCCTGGCGAAGGGACCGGACACGCGTCGCGGTTCAAGGGGCATCACACTCTCATCACGGGATCGAGCCCGCCGCGCGGCGCGGCTCGCGAACCTTCATTTCGCGCGAGCATTCTTGACAGTTTTCGCGACGGCAATCCAGCTTATCGGCACGCGCTCGCATAGGACCTTTCTTCATGACTGAAATTCGCTTCGCGGTGATCGGCATCAACCACGCGCATATTTATGGTCAGGTGGATTGCCTCCTCGGCGCTGGGGGAAAGCTCGTAGGGTTTCACGCGCCCGAGGACGATCTCGCCAAGGATTTCGCCGAACGCTACCCGCAGGCGCCCCGCGCCGATGACCGGCGTCGCCTCCTCGAAGACCGGAGCATCGCCATGATCGTGAGCGCCGGCATCCCTTGCGATCGGGCTCCGGTCGGCATCGAGGCGATGCGTCACGGCAAGGACTATATGACCGACAAGCCGGGCATGACCTCCCTCGCGCAGCTTGCCGAGGTACGTCGCACGCAGGCCGAGACGAAGCGCATCTTTTCTGTCTGTTATTCCGAGCATTTCGAGACGCGTTCGACCGTGAAGGCGGGCGAGCTCGTGGCCAGCGGTGCGATCGGCAAGGTCGTCAACACCAATGGGCTCGGGCCGCACAAGCTCAAAAATCTGCCTCGTCCGCCCTGGTTTTATGAGCGAAGCAGGACAGGCGGCATCCTCACCGACATCGCCTCCCATCAATGCGAGCAGTTCCTCTTCTTTGCCGATGCGCAGGAGGGCGAAGTGGTGGCCGCAACCGTGGCCAACCGAGCCAATCCGGATAAGCCCGAGCTTCAGGATTTCGGCGAGATGCTGATGCGGGCGGGCGAGGTGACGGGGTATGCGCGCGTCGATTGGTTCACGCCCGATGGGATGCCGGTGTGGGGCGACGGGCGCCTCGTCATCCTCGGGACCGAGGGAACGCTCGAATTGCGCAAATATATCGACATCGACGGCAGGCCGGGAGGCGATCACCTGTTTCTCGTCGATCGCAAGGGGGTGCGGCGCATCGATTGTGCCGATGTCGATCTCCCCTACGGGCGGCAGCTTCTCGCCGACATCCGCGACCGCACCGAGACGGCGATGCCGCAAGCGCGTTGCTTCAAGGCGATGGAGTTTGCCTTGACGGCGCAGGCCATGGCGGAAGCACGCGGCTAGCGTTGGTCCATGGAGGTGACGTTTGGCCTCTCATTTCGTATGGGACGGAACCGGCCGCGCTTCGCGGCCGAGACAGGAGCTGAACAATGATCCACGAACTGCGAATCTATCATTGCGCGCCGGGGCGCTTGCCGGCGCTGCTCAAACGGTTCGAGACCATCACGCTCAAGATTTGGGAGAAGCACGGCATCCGCCAAGCGGGCTTCTGGACCGTCGCGGTCGGCGATTCGAACAACGATCTTTATTATCTGCTCGAATGGGAATCGCTCGCCGAGCGCGAGAAGAAGTGGACGGCTTTCCAGAACGATCCTGAATGGATTGCAAAGCGAGCCGAGACCGAGAAGGACGGCCCGATCCTCAACTCGCTGGGCAATCTCATTCTCCAGCCCACGTCGTTTTCGTCGGTGAAATAAGAGTGCCCGATGGCCGCCCTCGGGCGAATTTGGCATCTCGGACGGGGGCACAGGCGACAATGGCATTGGGGGCGGTTCGATCCCGCGAGGTTCGTTCGGCGGGACAATGAGTGCATTGTCCCGCCGATGCCGGTCTTAGACTTACAGCGAGCCATGAAAGTCTATCTCGATTACGACCAGGCGGAACTCGACCGCAACTACACGCAGACCGCTTGGGCGCCGAATGCGGATGAGATCATCCGCTGGTACGGCACGCAAAGCGCGCTTGTCCGGAGCCGTCTGAAACATGAGGCGAATATCGCCTATGGCGAAAGCCCGGCGGAGGTGCTCGATTTTTTTCCGACGGATCGAGCCAAGGCACCGACTTGCATCTTCGTGCATGGCGGGGCCTGGAGGCTTCTCACCAAGGACGAGTCCGCCTTTGCGGCCAAGGTGTTCGTCGAAGGCGGCGTGAATTTCGTCGCCATCAACTTCGCCTGTCTTCCCGAGGTGCGCCTGCCCGAGATGGTGGCTCAGGTGCAGCGCGCCACCCGCTTCGTGCATCGCCGCGCCGAGAGTTTCGGTGCTGATCCGGGCCGGCTCTTCATGCTGGGCCATTCCTCGGGCGCGCATCTGGTCGCCACGGCGCTCACGCAAGGTGCGGATGCGCTCGGCAAAGGCCGGAGCGCGATGGTGCGCGGGGCGCTTTGCGCGAGCGGCTCTTACGATCTCGAGCCCGTGATGTTGAGCCATCGCGGAAGCTATCTCGATCTCGACGCCGCCGAGGCGATGGAGTTCAGCCCTTTGCACCACCTTCATGGTCTCGGCGCTTCGATCAAGGTCGCTTACGGGGAGCACGAGACGCCCGAGTTCCAGCGGCAGGCAAAGCGCTTCGCCGAAGCTCTTTCTGCCGTCGGCCGACTCGACGGACTGCTCATCGGCCAGCGCCTCAACCATTTCGAGATCAGCACCACTTTGGCCGAGCCCGACGGCCTTCTCGCCCGCGCCGCGCTCGAGATGATCAATGGGGCCGATTGATTCGGGGCGGACGGGGAGACGATGTTCAGACGATGCCGAAGAAATATTCCGTTGTGAGGGCGATCACTTCGGTTTATCGACTCTAATTTCTGTTGGTCTATCTTGTCGTTACCGCGCGCCGGGATGAGCGCCTTGCAGCGGCGACGGATAGAAGTCGGTCCAGTTCGACGCTCTCCTCTCCCAATTCGCAGGCTTCGTCTTTACAAGACCCAATGCTCCAAAACAGAGAATGCGAACGATGAAGATATCCAGCTGCGCCGCAAGCCTGCTCGTCGTGGCAGGGCTCGGCCTTGCCGGCGCATCAACGCCTGCTCTCGCCGGGAAGACCCTCGACGCCGTGCGCCAGCGAGGTGAGATCGTTTGCGGGGTCAGCACAGGGATCGGCGGCTTCTCCATCGTCGACAGCAAAGGCGAATGGACGGGCTTGACGACTGATTTCTGCCGTGCCGTCGCCGCTGCCGCGTTGGGCGACACCGGCAAGGTGAAGTTTGTGCCCTTGACCCCGCAGCAACGTTTCACTGCGCTCCAGTCGGGCGATATCGATCTTCTGGCGACCCTCGCCACCTGGACACTGACGCGCGACGCTTCGCTCGGGCTCCTCTATGCCGGCGTCTATTTCTATGATGGCCAGGGATTTTTGGTGCCCGCATCACTCGGCGTGAAGAACGCGCGCGAGCTCGATGGCGCGTCCGTATGCACCGCATCCGGGACGACAAGCGAGCTCAACCTCGCGGATTATTTTCACGCCAACAAGCTTGCCTTCAAACCCGTTGTCTTCGATTCGCAAAACGAAGCACGCGCCGCTTTTTTCAACGGCCGCTGCCAGGCGCTCTCGGCGGATGTGTCTTATCTTTCCTCCGTGCGTGCTTCCGATGCACAAGCGCCCAGCGATTTCGCGATCCTTCCCGAGCTCATCTCGAAGGAGCCGTTGGGTCCGCTGGTGTCGCGCGATGATCTCGAATGGTTCAGCATCGTGAAATGGACGCTTTACGTCCTGGTGGAAGCCGAGGAGAAGGGCATCACAAGCGCCAATCTCGACGAGATGAAGAAGAGCGCCGATCCTTCGATTCAAAGGCTCCTGGGCCTCAATGGCGAACTCGGCGCCAAGCTCGGCCTCGACGCCGAGTTCGGCTACCGGGTCATCAAGAAGGTCGGCAATTACGGCGAGATGTTCGAACGTAATCTCGGCCCGAGGACTCCGCTGCGGCTCGAGCGCAATCTCAATGATCTGTGGACGCGCGGCGGACTGATGTACGCCATGCCGGCGAGGTGAACGAGGACGCGGCGAAGGAGGCGCTTCGAGCCTACCGCATGGCGCCGCCCCATACACTGGCCGCGAAAGGCGGGCGCGCCGCCTCTTGCCGCGATCTCCTGCTTCAAGCGACGATCTTTGGCCTCGTGATCGCGATTGCGGGATTCCTCGCGGCCAACCTCGCCGGCAATCTCTCCGCGCGCTCGATACGAACCGGATTTGCATTCCTCGACAGCGCGGCCGGTTTCGAGATCGGCGAGAGCTTTGTCGCCTATGATGGGCATTCGACCTACGCAAAAGCGCTTTTCGTCGGCCTCCTCAACACCTTGGCGGTGAGCGCTGGCGGGATCCTCCTCTCCACGGTGATGGGCGCGGGCATCGGCCTTGGGCGCCTTTCACGCAACCCACTCGTCGCTCCTTTGGCCGGCCTCTACGTGGAGGCGATCCGCAACGTGCCGCTGCTGCTCCAGCTTTACTTTTGGTATGTGCTTCTCACCGAGCTTCTGCCGCACGATGGCACCGCGCCCGCGCTTCTCCCCGGCTTCTACCTCGCAAAGAGCGGGCTGCATTTCCCCGTGCTTGGCGAGAGTTCGCGCGCGCCGTTGATGACGCTCGGCGCCGGGTTCGTCGCAGCGACGGCGTTGCACTACTTCGCGAAACACCGGCAGGCGCGAACGGGAATACGGTTTCCCGCATGGCTCGCCTTGGCGCTCGCGCTTCTGCCAGCTTCTCTCCTGCTCGCCCGGATGCTCGCAACCGTCCCGCTCGATCTGCCGATCCAGCGACGCTTCGGCTTCGTCGGCGGGGGCACGCTCACGCCCGAGCTCACGGCGCTCCTCTTGGGCCTGTCGCTCTACAACGCCGCCTTCATCGGAGAGATATTGCGCGGCGCTGTGAGGTCGGTCGCTCCCGGACAAAGCGAGGCCGCAGCGGCGCTCGGCCTGCGGACGGGACACAAGCTTCGCTTCGTCGTCCTGCCGCAAGCCTTGCGCGTGGCGGTGCCGCCGCTCGCGAGCCAATATCTCAATGTTGCGAAGAACAGCTCGCTTGCCGTCGCCATCGGCTACCCGGATCTCATGTCGGTCGGCAACACCATCGTGAACCAAACGGGGCAGGCGCTCGAGGTGATCTCGATGGTGATGGCGGCGTATCTCACCCTATCTCTTTCGATCTCCGCATTCATGAATTGGTACAACGCTCGGCTCGAGGCTTGGTCGACGTCGTGATGCGCGCGTTTGCAGGACTGTGGCGACGTTTTTTCGGCAGCCTCGGCAACAGCCTTTTGACCTTGGGCGTGCTGGCGTTCGGCGTGCTTTTGCTTCCGCCACTCCTGCGCTGGGCAGTGATCGATGCGAGCTTCACCGCAAGGACGCCGCTCGAATGCCGGGCGGCCGGCGGAGCCTGCTGGGCCATCGTGCACGAGAAATATCGCCTCATTCTTTTCGGGCGTTTCCCCTACGCCGAAGAGTGGCGGCCGCTCGCCGCCATGCTCCTCATCGTCGGTCTGATCGGAAGTGCATGCGGCGGCCTCATTCCGCGACGCGCGCTTCATCTCGCCGGGCTCCTCGGGGCAGCCGCCGTCGCCTTGTTGATGTGGGGCGGGGTCTTCGGGCTCGCTCACGTCGAAAGCACGAACTGGGGCGGCTTGCCGCTCACCCTCATCCTTTCCGTTTCGGGAATGACGATGGCCTTTCCGCTCGCCGTGGCGCTTGCGCTCGGCCGCCGGTCACGGCTGCAGCTCGTGAGCGCCTTGTGCATCGCCTTCATCGAGCTACTGCGCGGCGTTCCGCTGGTGAGCCTCCTGTTCATGGCATCCTTCATGCTGCCGCTCTTTATGCCCGGCCATGTGCAGATCGACGAACTCCTGCGGGCGCTCATTGCCATTGTGCTCTTCAGTTCCGCCTATCTCGCCGAGGCCATTCGCGGCGGCTTGCAAGGGGTGCCCGCAACGCAAGAGGAGGCGGCCCGCTCGCTCGGGCTCAGTCGCACGCGCACGACTTTTCTCGTGGTGTTGCCGCAAGCGCTGCGTAGCGCCATCCCGGGCATGGTGAATGTCTTCATCGCCCTGTTCAAGGATACTTCACTCGTCGGCATCGTGGGCTTGATGGACCTTTTGCTCGCGACCAAGCAGGCCTTGGGCGACCCGGCATGGAGGAGCTTCGCGCTCGAGGCCTATCTCTTCGTGGCCGCGCTCTATTTCGGCCCTTGCTATTTCATGTCGCGCTACAGCCAGGCGCTCGAACACAAGCTCGGCCTGGGCGACGCATGAAACTTGAGGGGAGGACAGCTCGTGCGCGTCTGGGGAATGGTTGATCCCGCTTTTTGGGATTGCACCTCGACCGCAAGCCGAGCCATTCTAACTGCGTCGCTGGAGGCTAATCAGTCGTGAATGAGCCAAGGCCGATCAACGCCGCGACCATCGCGGAAGCGGAGCGGGTTCTCGGCGTCGATTACTCGGACGCCGAGCGCTTGCAGATGGTCGACAACATCGCCGGCCAGATCGAGCTCGCGCTCAAGCGGCGCGCGACACCGTTGCCGCAAGGGTCGGCGCCCGCCACCCGGTTCGATCCGAGACTTCCCGGCTGGAAGCCGATCGACGGCGAAATCTTTCGACCTGGCGATGGCCCCTCTCCGCCCTTTCCGGCAAGCGATGCGGACATCGCCTTTGCGCCCGTCACGCAGCTTGCGCGCTGGATCCGCAACGGCGAGCTTTCCTCGCTGCGGCTGACTGAGATTTATCTCGAACGGATCGCGCGGCTCGGCGAGAAGCTCAAATGCATTGCCGTGGCGACGCCGGAGCTCGCGCGAACGCAAGCCCGGCGCGCCGACAAGCTTATCGCGGAGGGCATCTATCTCGGCCCTCTGCACGGCATTCCTTGGGGGGCCAAGGATCTTCTCGACACTTCCGGCATTGCGACCGGCTGGGGCGCCGAGCCCTATCGCGGGCGCGTACCCAGGAGCGATGCGGCCGTCGTGAAGAAGCTCGCCGAGGCCGGCGCGGTGCTCGTCGCAAAGACGACGCTGGGTGCGCTCGCATATGGCGACATCTGGTACGAGGGCCGTACCCGCAACCCTTGGAATCTGGATGAAGGATCGAGCGGCTCGAGCGCCGGCTCCGGCTCGGCGACGGCCGCCGGGCTTGTCGGCTTCAGCATCGGCACCGAAACGCTCGGCTCCATCGTCGCTCCCTCGATCCGCTGCGGCACGACCGGCTTGCGGCCGACTTTCGGGCGCGTCTCGCGCGTCGGCGCCATGGCGCTGTGCTGGAGCCTCGACAAGATCGGGCCGATGTGTCGAACGGTCGAGGACACCGCGCTCGTCATGGCCGCGATCAACGGCTTCGACGAGGGGGACCCCTCGTCGATCGCGGCGCCCTTCGGCTTTGACGCGTCCTTGCCGGTAAAAGGGTTGCGTCTCGGGTATTTCCCGAAGGACCTCGCCTTGCCGGAGGCCGACGAGCTCGATCGCGCAGCGATCGAAAGCGCGCGGCGCCTTGGGCTCGAGCTCGTCCCCTTGGAGCGGCCGGACCTTCCTTACGATGCTCTCATGAATGTCCTTTTTGCCGAGGCGGCCGCCGCTTTCGAAGAGCTCACGCTCGAGAACCGGGACGACGAGCTTGCCTGGCAGGAGCCGGGGTCTTGGCCCAACACGTTTCGCAAGGCCCGCTTCCTCTCCGCCGTCGATCACATCCAGCTCGACCGCTTGCGCCGGCGCGTGATGCAGGACATGGATGCGGCTTTCGGCAAGGTCGATGCGATGATCGGCCCGTGTCTCGCAGGCCCTATGCTGACCATCACCAATTTCACCGGACATCCGTCACTGGTGATGCGTTCCGGATTTCGCCAATCCGAAACACGCGGCCCCTTGTCGCTCGCGCGAGCGCGCATCGAGCAAGGTGCGCCGACCAAGGGACCGACTTTCACGGTGCCGCATGCGATCTGCCTCTATGGCCGTCTCTTCGACGAAGGCACGATCCTGCGCATCGGCAAGGCGCTCGAGAAGGAATTCGCGGTTTGGGATCGCCGACCGCCGCTGGCATAGCGGGATCGGCCAATCAAGGGAGGGAGGAGATGTCGAAATATCTTTGCCGATCGCGCATGGTGCGGACGCTCTGCGCGTGCCTTCTGGCGACCGTCCTGTCGGCCGTTGCCTTCGCGCCGCGCGCGTTCGCCCAGACGCCGAAGAACGTTCTCGTCATCGGCCATGTGGCGGAGCTGCAGACGCTCGATCCGGCGCAATCAGTGACGATCAGCGACTTCCGCATCCTCTCGAACATGTATGAAGGCTTGCTGCATTACAAGGATGGCAGCCTCGAGGTCGAGCCGGGGCTCGCCACCTCATGGACGGTGAGCCCCGACGGAAAGACCTACACGTTCAAGCTGCGCGAGCGCGTGAAATTTCACGACAGCACCCCCTTCAATGCGGAGGCGGTCAAGTTCGACCTCGATCGCGTGACGGACAAGAACCATCCTTACTACAACACGGGGCCCTTTCCGTTCGTCTTCCTCCTCGGGCCGATCGAGAGGACCGAGGTCGTGGACCCGATGACCGTCGCCATTCATCTGAGCGCGCCTTACGCGCCCATGCTCACCATGCTGGCGAGCGCGGTCGGGGGTCTTGCCGGCGTCTCTCCCGCCGCCGTGATGAAATACGGCAAGGAGTTCAGCCGGCACGGCGGAGGCACGGGCCCGTTCAAGTTCAAGCTCTGGGAGAGCAGCCAGCGCTTCGTGCTCGAGGCCAACAAGGAATATTGGGGCGGCGCGCCGAAGCTCGACGGCCTCGTCTTCCGGCCCATCATCGACGAGAACGCGCGCGTGAGCGAGATGCTCTCCGGCGGCACGGATCTCACCATCGAGGTCCCGCCCGACAATGTCGCGAATTTCAAGGACGCTTCGAAGTTCACGTACTACGAGCAGCCGGGCCCGCATCTGTGGTATCTTTTGCTCAACACGAAGGAGAAGCCGTTCGACGACAAGCGCGTCCGGCAGGCGGCGAATTACGCGATCAACAAGGAGGCGATGGTCAACCAGATCCTCAAGGGCACGGCGACGGTCGCGGCCGGACCGACGCCAGCGGCCTTCAGCTGGGCCCATGACAATGATCTGAAGCCCTATCCTTACGACCCCGCCAAGGCGAAGGCGCTGCTTGCCGAGGCAGGCTATCCCAATGGGGTCGACGTGACGTTCTACGTCACCGAGAGCGGCTCCGGCATGCTCTCTCCGATCCTGATGGGCACCGCGATCCAGGCGGATCTTCAGGCCGTCGGCATTCGCGCCAAGATCGAGACCTATGAGTGGAACACCTTCCTCGGAAAGATCATCCCGGGAATGGAAGGCAAGGCGCAGATCGCCGAGCTGTCCTTCATGACGCAGGATCCCGACATGCACCCGGCGCTCGCGTTGCGCACCGGAGGCGCGGTCAATTCCGGCCGCTACTCCAACCCTAAGGTTGATGAGCTCATCGATGCCGGGCGCGCCGAATCCGATCCTGCGAAACGCGCCGCAATCTACAAGCAGCTACAGGATATCGTTGCCGATGACGCGCCCTGGGTGTTCATCGCCAATTGGAAGCAGAATGCCGTGTCCTCGGCTTCGGTGAAGGGCTTCGAGCTGCATCCGTCCTTCACGACACGTTTTTACAAGGTCTACAAGGAATAGGGGCGCCGCCATCGGCGAGAGGTTGCGTTGGGCGTTTATATCATGCGTCGCTTGCTGCTCATGGTGCCGGTGCTTTTCGGCGTCACCGTCATCGTGTTCCTCGTCATCTCTCTCATCCCCGGCGATCCGGCGAAAGCGATCCTTGGCACTTTCGCCACGCCGGAAAACATCGCCAGGGTCAATCATGACCTTGGCCTCGATCGCGCCTTGCCGATCCAGTATTTCATTTGGCTCGGCAATCTGCTGCACGGCGATTTCGGGCGCTCCTACATCTTGCACCGTCCGGTCCTCGACGAGGTGCTCGATCGCCTCTTCCCGACGCTCTTGCTGGCCGGGGCCGCGCTCGTGCTCTCGAGCGCTGTCGGCCTTTCGCTCGGGATCATCGCCGCGATCCGGCAGAATGGCTGGCAGGACAAGCTGATCACGGTCGCGGTCCTCGTCGGCATCTCGACACCCTCGTTCTGGCTCGGCATCCTCCTGATCTTCTGGTTCGGGGTGCGGCTTTCGATCCTGCCGGTGGGCGGCATGGAGGAAATGTTCGGCGGAGGCGGCGCGCTCGACATCGCGCGCCATCTGGTGCTTCCGGCGGTGGCGCTCGCCGCGGTGGCGGGCGCCGTGCTCGTGCGCCTCACGCGCGGCAGCATGCTCGAGGTGATGCGCCAGGACTATATTCGCACGGCGCGCGCCAAAGGACTTTCGGAGTCGAGCGTGATCTTCAAGCATGCCTTCCGCAATGCGCTCGTCAATGTCATCCCGATCATCGGGCTCGAAGCGGGCTTCGTGCTGGGCGGCGCCGTCTATATCGAGACGGTGTTTCAATGGCCCGGCATCGGCCGCATGCTGGTCAATGCGATCTCGACGCGAGACATTCTCCTCGTTCAAGGCGGGGTGCTCATCGTCGCGGGCGCCTATGTGGTCATCAATCTCCTGACCGACATCGCTCAAAGCGTTCTCGACCCGCGGATCAGCCGGGCATGACGCTCACCTCGCCGAAAATTTATGCGAAGGCCGCAAGCCCCATGGCGGCGGCATCGGCCGCCGCCGTCGTGAAGAGCGGGCGCCCCAGCGCCTGGCGGCGCTTGACGTCGAACTCGGTTGCGAGCTTCGGCCTCGCGCTTCTGGCGATCATCGTCCTTGTCGCGCTCTGCGCACCAATCCTTCCGCTTGCCGATCCCAACATCACCGACGTAGCGCATCGTCTCGCGCCGCCTTTCGGCGCCGGGCATCTTCTCGGCACCGATCAAGTCGGACGGGACATTCTTTCGCGCCTGATCTGGGGAACGCGCGTGAGCCTTGCGGTCGGGGTCGCGGCGGCGTTCATGGCCGCCCTCATCGGCTCCGCCATCGGCCTGTTCGCGGCGTTCTACGGCAGGCTTGCCGACATGCTGCTCATGCGCGGCATCGATATGCTGATGGCGTTTCCCTATCTCCTGCTCGCGCTCGCCATCGTCGCGGCACTCGGTCCCGGGCTTCTCAACGCCATGGTCGCGATCATCATCGTGAACATCCCGTTCTTCGCGCGAGCCGTGCGCGGGGCCACGCTCGCCGTGGTGCGCGCCGATTTCATGGCGGCGGCGCGGCTTTCCGGATTGAGCGATCTCAAGATCGTCGGGAGCGAGCTTTTTCCCAACGTGCTGCCGACGATCGTCATCACCCTCTCGACCACCATCGGCTGGATGATTCTCGAGACGGCGGGTTTGAGCTTCCTCGGGCTCGGTGCGCAGCCGCCGCAGGCGGATCTCGGCGGCATGCTCGGCGACGGACGAAATCTCATTCAGGTGGCCCCGCATGTCGCGACCATTCCGGGCATCGTGATTCTCCTCCTCGCCATCGGCATCAATCTCGTGGGCGACGGCTTGCGCGACGTGCTCGATCCGAAGCTGAAATCGGGTGGGCTCGCCCGCGCGCTCGCCAAGACGGATGCCGCGTCCGCGGAGGAACGCAAACGAAAGCTTGCACCGCAGGCGCAACCTTCAGCGGTTCAAGCGCCCCTCGCGTTGCGGTCACTCGAGACGCATTTCCTTGTCGGCGAGGAAGTCTATCGCGCGGTGGGCGGCGTCGATCTCGAGGTGAAGCCGGGCGAGGCCGTCGGGCTCGTCGGCGAGTCGGGCTCGGGCAAGACGGTGACGGCACTATCTATTCTCGGCCTCGTGGCTACGCCACCCGGCCGCATCGTCGGTGGCGTGATCGCCCATCACGGAGAGGATCTCGTGGGCGCGCCGCTCGCCAGGCTGCAGGCGATCCGCGGCAATCGTATCGCTTACGTTTTCCAGGACCCCTTGACCACGCTCAATCCGCTCATCCCGATCGGGGAGCAGATCGCGGAAGGCATAAGGCGGCACCAAGGGCTCTCTCGCGCCGAGGCGATGCGTCGCGCAGTGGCGTTGCTCGAGGCGGTGCGAATTCCCGATGCAGCGCGACGCGCCGGCGCCTATCCGCATGAGCTCTCCGGCGGTCAGCGACAGCGGGTCGGCATCGCCATGGCGCTCGCCAACGATCCCGAGATCATCGTGGCCGACGAGCCGACGACGGCGCTCGACGTGACCACTCAGGCGCAGATCCTGCGCCTCCTCAACGAGCTTCGGCGCGAGCGCGGCGCGGCGCTCGTCTTCATCAGCCATGATGTCGGGGTGATCGCCGAGCTCTGCGACACGGTGAACGTCATGTACGGCGGGCGCATCGTCGAAAGCGGGCCCGTGGACGTCGTGCTCGGCGCGCCGCGACACCCCTACACGCAACGTTTGCTGGCCTGCGTGCCGGAGCTCGGTCGCGCCGAGCGCCGCATCGATCCGATTCCCGGGCTGCCTCCGCCGACCAATGCTTTGCCGCCCGGCTGTGCCTTCGCGCCGCGCTGCCGACTTGCCGATGC
>JAFBAK010000018.1 GCA_019247795.1 Hyphomicrobiales bacterium
TCGAACCACTTCATTTCGCGAACGGTCTTGGAAGCGCGTGACACGGCATTCTCGATTGCGCCTTCAATCCCTTTTTCCGACGATCCGACAAGCTCCAGGATCTTGTAAACATGCTCCTCCGCGCCGGTCATTTCAAACTTCCTTTCCTATCGGATGAGCCGCGAAGACCTTCGGATCTTCGCGGTCTCCGATTTTCCGCACGATCAGCGCACCATCAACAGCCCTGATCCATCTTGGCCGACTTGGTATCCGTTTCAGCCGCTTGTTCGTTTGCGCTCGCCTGCCCTTGCTGTTCCCCCATCTTGGATGGGTTCGAGGCGTTGCCCGTCGCCTCTTGAGAGGCGGTAGGTTGGCCTTGTTCCTGCCGCTGTGCATCTTGCGATGATGTCGCCTTGCCTTGCGCCATTTTGTTCATCACGGCGGTGGGCGGATGCTCGTTCTTCGCAGTCCCGGTCGCGCCTGTTTGCGCATTTGCTCCAACTGTAGGGCCAGAGCCTGCATCGTTTTGCGTACACGGGCCGGCTTGAGCCACTCCGCCCGTCATGAACAGAGCGATGCAGCCGATGAAAGCCAAGCTTCCTCGCTTCATGTGAGCCTCCTGAGGCAATGTCATTGCGTGTTGGCTTTGACTAATCCCGCGCACGGATCGGAGTTCCCAGCGCAAAGCGGGCCTGCCGTTCGCTTGTTTTTGGACTCCACCGGTTCCTAGTTGGGCCTGAGTTCCGCGCGGAACTTCAAGCTGGCGACACCGTTGGCGCCACGTCTCGCCTCTCTCGCAGCCAACGAAATGATTGATCTCATGGGAACCCCACAATCGACGATGAGGATTGGCAAGCATCCGATTCATCCGATGCTGGTGCCCTTCCCGATCGCCTGCCTCGTCGGCACCTTGTTCAGCGATCTCGCCTATTGGCGAACCATGGACATCATGTGGGCTGACTTCTCGGCTTGGCTGGTGACGATCGGCGTCATTCTTGGAGTGCTGGCCGCCATCGCGGGTCTGATCGATTTTCTCGGGAACCGCTTGATCCGCGCGCAGGCGCCAGCGTGGCCGCACGTAATCGGCAACGTCGTGGTCCTGCTGCTCTCCGTCGTCAACGCGCTCGTTCACAGTCGAGACGCGTGGACGTCGGTGGTGCCGACCGGGCTCATTCTTTCAGCCTTGTCGGTTGTGATTCTGCTCTTCACCGGATGGTTGGGCTGGTCGCTCGTTTATCGACATCGCGTAGGAGTTGCCGAATGACCTCTCCTCATCGCTATCTGCCGGCAATTTTGATGGCCGCGTCCCTGCTCGCGGGATGCAACAGCGAGGATCCTGACCCGCGTACCCAGATCGGTCCTAATCCGGAGCTGCCGCCCATTCATCAATATCTCCTCACGCCCATCCACATCGCTCATGTGGTCGGCTGGAAGGCTGGAGAAAAGCCGACCGTCCCACCGGGCCTCCAGGTGGAGGCTCTCGCGACTGGCCTCGAGCATCCCCGGTCGCTTCATGTGCTCCCCAACGGAGACATATTGGTCGTCGAATCCCGCGCCCCCGATCTGCACACGATCCGTCGCCCGAAGGACCTCGTCATGAGCTGGGTCGAGTCCATGGCGACATCCTCCGGCGAGAGCCAAGGGAGCAATCGCATAACGCTGCTTCGCATGAACGGTGCGGGAGCGACCGAAGTCAGAAGCGTCTTTCTCGATCATCTGAGCTCACCATTCGGCGTGGCTCTAGTCGGCGACGATCTCTACGTCGCCGACACGGACGCGATCCTGCGCTATCCCTATCATGCCGGCGACACCAAAATGACCGCGCCGGGCACCACGCTCACGGCACTGCCTGGCGGCCCGATTGATCATCATTGGACCAAGGACCTGGTGGCGAGCCAAGATGGATCCTTGCTTTACGTCGGCGTCGGTTCGAACAGCAATATCACGGAAAACGGCATCGAGGCCGAGAAGGATCGCGCCGCCATATGGCAGATCGACAGAGCGTCGGGGCGCTTCCGCATCTTCGCCAGCGGCTTACGCAACCCGAACGGGCTGACTTTCGAGCCGCAGACGGGAGCGCTCTGGACGGTCGTGAACGAGCGTGACGAGCTCGGGCCAAACCTCGTGCCTGACTACCTGACTTCAGTGAAGGAAGGCGGCTTCTACGGCTGGCCTTACAGCTATTTCGGCCAACATGTCGATCCGCGGGTCATGCCTCAGCGTCCCGATCTCGTCCAGCGGGCCATCGTACCGGATTATGCCTTGAGCTCGCATGTTGCGCCTTTGGGCTTGGTTTTTTACGCCGGGACGAATCTTCCGAACCAGTACCGAGGAGGCGCCTTCGTCGGCGAGCATGGCAGTTGGAACCGCAAGACCCTCAACGGTTACAAGGTCGTCTATATTCCTTTCGAAGGAGGGCATCCGAGCGGAATGGCCCAAGATGTCGTCACCGGTTTTCTCGATTCTGAGGGAAAAGCGCGCGGCAGACCTGTCGGGCTCGCTATCGATAAGACCGGTGCGCTCCTCATTGCCGATGATGTCGGCAACACGGTGTGGCGTGTGTCCGCGGCGCCGAAATGATTCGAAGGTTTTTTGCGATCGTCGAAAAAGCCGGCTTACGGTTAGCCGCGCTACCGAATGAGACTGGATGGTGCAGCGTCACTCTGCATATGCGACATCCCGCGATGCCATGGCTCATGCCGATAGGGTCCCCAGGATTCCCTGGCGGGTCATCTCGAGCCCGCCGTCTTGTTCCGCAAAGAATGCGAGGCAGTCGATGGGAAATTCGGTGTGCCGCTTGGGCCTGCAGGTGAAACGCACGAACCAGCCATTGCCCGACCACTCCGAAAGCTGAAAGTCACTCACCTCGTAGCTCCTTTCGTGTTCGCGCTCCAGGCGGTCGACAACCGCGATGTAAGCCTGCTCCACGTTCATGGTGCACCACCTTCGCCCGGCCCCATCCCGCGTCCTTATCGGCGCGCCGCCGAAACGTCGTGGACGTGATCCAAGCGTCAAATTTCATCGAGATCATGGCGACAGGCGCACGCACAAGCCAGGGATCGCGCAAGGCCCATGCGATGGGATCCCGCCGGCATGGAAGTAGGTCAGCTCTGAAGTCGGCGGGCATTTCGTCCAGATACCTGTCCCATGCGAATCGGCTCGACGGGATCTTGGACGATTTCGAAGTGGGTCTGCAGCTCGGCAAGCAAGGCCTCCGCTTCTTCTATGGAAGGAATTGCCTTCGCGGTCTCGGTGAGCTGCCAGCGCAGAAAGCATCTGACTTGCGTGCCCGTGACCAGCATGAGTCCAACATGCTGAAGCGCAGGATATTTCAAGCGCATGGTCGCGGTGATCAGCGCCTCGACCTCCCGTCTCGTCTTGTGCGGCTTGGTGATCATGCCCATTTGCTCGTCCCTCGTTGGCCGCTCGAGCTGGCCGCACGAAAGTAGCGGCCCGATGGTACGGAGCGGTCCGAGCGATGGGATTGGGAGAGGTCTGCGCTCGGACCGCTGGGCTCAGCCAAAGGGAGGGTCGCGGGCTGAGCTACTCGCGAATCTAAAGAGCCCGCCGAAGGGTGCCCCTAACATAAGTTAGAATTCGCGCGATTTTTTGGGCGAGCCGTTCTTTCGAGTTCTGTTTGGTCAACTGACCTTGGCTACATTTGCATTATCCGTGCTCGCAACGGGGTACGGGTCGTTCAAAACAGTGGACCCCATCTCCAACAGGGACTTCAAATTGGAGATCACTTTCGGCCAGCCGCCTGAAACCGCCTCGATCAATTTGGACGGCTCGCGTTCGATCGTGTGCGTTATCGAAAGCTTGACCGCCGTCCCGACCGGCTCCAGTTCCATCATGCATCGCGACCAGCCTTCGGCCTTGAGCTCAGGCTTGAACTGATTCTGCCAGCGGATCACCAAACGTCTCGGCGCCATGGCCTCGATGATCTCACCCGCGTCGAAGACCTGGCCTTCGCGGGATACGAGCTTCCAAGGAGATCCGGCCGTCCACTGGCTTTCGCAACGCATTCCGAACCAGTACTGTCTTGTGAACTCCGCGTCGGTCAACGCAGCCCACAGCTTCTCCGGTGTGGTGCGGATGTAGGTAACATAGACAAAAATCGATTTAGCCATGGGGTTTCTCCAATCGACGCTTCAGATCTTTTAGCGCCTTGAGGCGCGGCTTTTCGAACTTGGATATCCAGCGCTCGTAGATTTCCTGCAGTGGCACTGCATTGAGAAAGTGCAGCTTCTCGCGGCCGCGCCA
>JAFBAK010000075.1 GCA_019247795.1 Hyphomicrobiales bacterium
ATCGCGGCCATGCTCAACGAGAAGCCGAAGGTGCCGGTGATGCTGCATTTCGGCGAGAAGGATAAGCACATTTCGATGGATGACGTGAACAAGATCAAGAAGGCGTATCCTGCGATGCCCGTCTACGTCTACGATGCCGATCACGGCTTCAATTGTGACGAGCGTGGAAGTTACGACAAGGCGAGCGCCGAGCTTGCCTTGCAGCGCACGCTCGCCTTCTTCGACGAGCATCTGCGCTGATTTCTGCCGGGCCCCCGTTGAGGTCGATACGTCATGCAGGAACGCAATCTCGGCAAATCGGGACTCAGGGTCTCGCTGGTCGGCCTCGGCTGCAACAATTTCGGCGGGCGCATCGATCGCGAGGCGACGCGCAAGGTGGTGCATAAGGCGCTCGACAGCGGCATCACCCTCTTCGATACGGCCGACACTTACGGCGAGCGCGGCGGCTCCGAGAATTTCCTGGGGCAAGTCCTCGGCGAGCGCCGCAAGGACATCGTGCTCGCCACGAAATTCGGCATGCCGATGGACGATGCGGGCCGCCTGAAAGGCGGATCGCGCCGCTACATCATGCGCGCCGTCGAGGCGAGCCTGAGGCGCCTCAAGACCGAATGGATCGATCTTTATCAGCTCCACAACTATGATTCCCTGACCCCGATCGAGGAGACGCTGCGCGCGCTCGACGATCTCATCCGCACGGGTAAGGTTCGTTACATCGGCTGTTCAAACCTGCCGGCTTGGCGTGTCGTCGAGGCGCAATGGACCGCGAAGGCGGAGCACCTCAACGCCTTTGCGTCTTGCCAGGACGAGTATTCCCTCGTGGTGCGCGACATCGAAAAGGAGCTCATGCCCGCGATCGAGGCGTATGGCTTGTCGCTTCTGCCGTATTTTCCCCTGGCGAGCGGGCTGCTCACCGGCAAATATGCGCAAGGCGCGGCGATGCCCGCCGGCGCGAGGCTCGCGGTGACTCAACGCCTCGCCGACCGCTACATGACACAGACGAATTGGAGGATCGTCGAGAGCTTACGCGCCCTTGCGGCCAAGCGCGGCTGGTCGATGCTCGACCTCGCCTTCTCGTGGCTCGCGGCGAAACCCATGGTCGCGAGCGTGATCGCGGGCGCCACCAAGCCTGAACAAATCGAAGAGAACGTGAAGGCCGTCGGCCTCAAGCTTACGGCTGAGGATCTTGCCGAGATCGACGCGATCACGACACGCGCCAAATCGACGTAACCAAAAACGGCGTTAACGCTCGCACCGAGTGCGAGCATGACGGCGGAGCCGGTCGCTGGATGCACCCGCTGGCTTTGCCGGACGGGCGGGTGCATCCTCGACGCAAAGCGCCCTTGATGCGATCCGCCGCGCCCAAGGAGACCGAGATGCCCAAGGACCGCAGTCACTCCGATCGAATCGGCAATCACCTCCTCCATCCCGAAACGTTGATGCTCGGTTATGGTTATGATCCGGCCCTTTCGGAAGGATCGGTGAAGCCGCCGATTTTTCTCACCTCGACATTCGTGTTTCAAACAGCCGAGGATGGGCGAGATTTTTTCGATTATGTCTCCGGCCGCAAGAAAGCGCCCGCGGATGGCGGCGCCGGGCTTGTCTATTCGCGCTTCAACCATCCGAACAGCGAGATCGTCGAGGATCGGCTGAAAGTCTACGAGGGCGCGCAAGCCGCCCTCGTCTTCTCGTCGGGAATGTCGGCGATTGCCACGACGCTTCTGGCTTACGCGCGGCCGGGCGACGTGATCCTGCACAGCCAGCCGCTTTATGGCGGCACGGAGACGCTGCTCGCCAAGACCTTCGCCAATTACGGGATGTTCGCCGAAGGCTTCGTGGACGGCACGGACGGCGAGGAGATCGACGACGCCGCGGCGCGCGCCATGGAGCGAGGCCGGATCAGCGTCATCATGATCGAGACGCCGTCCAACCCCACCAACACTCTCGTCGACTTCAGCCTCGTCAAGAAGGTCACCGCGAGGATCGAGCAACAGCAAGGCTATCGGCCGATCATCGTTTGCGACAACACTTTGCTTGGCCCGGTTTTCCAGCACCCTCTCGCGCACGGTGTCGACGTTTCGGTTTACTCGCTCACGAAATATGTCGGCGGTCATTCCGATCTCATCGCGGGAGCCGCGATCGGTGCGACCGACAAGATCATGCCCATCCGCCTGCTGCGCGGCGCGATCGGCACGCAGCTCGACCCGCATTCCTGCTGGATGCTCGGTCGCTCGCTCGAAACGCTGTCGCTGCGCATGGTGGCGGCTTGCCGCAACGCCGAGGCGGTGGCGAGCTTCCTTGCCGCTCACCCACGCATCAGGAAGGTGCACGCGCTGAGCCTTCTGCCGCCCGATGCCCCGGCGCGCAAGATTTATGATGCTCAGTGCAAGGGCGGCGGCTCGACCTTTTCGATTGAGGTCGAGGGCGGCCTGAGAGAGGCCTTTCGCGTGCTGAACGCGCTCAAGGTTTTCAAGCTCGCGGTGAGCCTCGGCGGCACGGAATCGCTTGCCAGCCATCCCGGCACGACGACACATTCGGGTGTGCCGGCGGAATTACGGGCGCGCACCGGCATCACCGACGGCACGATCCGCTTCAGCATAGGCATCGAGAACAAGGACGACTTGATCGCCGACCTCACGCAGGCGCTCGCCGCCATCGACGGATGAAAGAGAGCGCTGCGTATTTTACCGCACATCCGCTCATTCCCACGAAAGTGGGAATCCAGATCGTGGGGCGCGTCGCCTAAACTTTGGGTCCTCACTTTCGCGAGGACGAGCGGACGAACGACTTTATCTCTCGTAAGGCTCAGACGAGGCCGGCAGCGTAACCGTCGCGCTGCGGATCCGCGCCGCCCTCGAGCTCGCCATCCCACATCGTGATGCCGTGCGGCGCCGCGAAGGGGAAGGTGAGGGGCGAGCGCTTCACTTCGTAGCCCATCGCTCCGAGCCCGTCTTGAGTGGATCTCGGAATGCGGTTCGAAATGTCGATCGCGTTCGAGGTCGCACTGAAGCGGGGCGCCGCGACCGCCTCCTGCATCGACATGCCCCAATCGAGCACGTTCAGGATCACTTGCAAGATCGCAATGCCGATCCAAGCGCCGCCGGGCGCGCCGAGAGTCATGACCGGCTTTGACCCCTCGAACACGATGGTCGGCGTCATCGAGGAGAAGCGTCGTTTGCCGGGCGCGATCGAGCCGGCGCGGCCCGGACGTGGATCATACCAATTCATCGCGCCGTTGAGCACGAAGCCGGTGCCGGGGACGATGACACCTGAGGGCACGCCGTTGGTGTGGGTGAGCGACACCACCATGCCGTCACGGTCGACGCAAGAGACGGTCGTCGTGTGCTTGCTGTCCGCGTTGGCGCGCGGCTTCGCGGCTTTCTCGCAGCGCTTGATCCGCGCCGCGCAATCATCCGCATACGCATCGGACAAAAGGCTCTCCAACGGTGCGGGCACGAAATCCGGGTCACCGATATGCTCGTCCTTGTCGCGGCCCGCGATCTTCATCGCCTCGGTGAGCACGCGCATATATTCGGGGCCGTTGTGCTCGAGCCTCACGAGCTCGAATCGCTCGAGAACGCGCAGCATCTGCGCGACCATGATGCCGCCGGCCGGCGGTGGCGGCGTCGCGATGGTGCGGCCCCGATACATGTTCGTGAGCGGTGCGCGCGTCCGCACCGTGAAGCCGTCGAGATCCTCGAGCGACAGGAACCCGCCATGCTCGCGCATATCGGCGACGATGCGTCGGGCGAGCTCTCCTTCGTAGAAGCTTTTCGCGCCGTCGCGCGCCAGGGAGCGCAAGGTCCCGGCGAGGTCGGGGTTGCGCACACCATCGCCGATTTTCTTCGGCGTTCCGTCCGGACGCAAATAGAGCGAGCGTCCGTCGGGCGTGAAAGCGAGCTTCTCGACGTAGGGGAGGCGCCCATAGCCGGCCTCGTCGAGCGCGAACATGGTCGCGACATGCGGGCGTACCACCCAGCCGCCATCGGCCTGCGCGATGGCGGGGCCGAACAGCTCCGGCCAGGGCATTTTGCCGAACGCCGCGTGGGCGTCCCCGAAAACGCGCATGATGCCGGGCGTGGTGACGGCGCAATGGCCGAGCTCGTTGACGCCCCCTTTCAGCACATAGCCGTAGCCGTCGCTGCATTCGCGTTCGAAGAGCGCGACCCACATCTGCGGCGTGCAGGCGGCGGGGCAAGCCGAGAGCCCATCGAGGACAAGATGGCGGCCCGAAGCCGGATCGAAGATCTGCAGCACCCCGAGCCCGCCGATGCCGCACATCATCGGATCGACGACCCCTTGCGTCAGCGCGCAGGCGATGACGGCGTCGATGGCATTGCCGCCCGCGGCAAGCACGTCGTGACCCGCCTCCACCGCCTCCGGCTGCGGCGCGACGATCATGGCACGGTAAGGCGGACGCAGGCGTTTGGGCTTGGGCATTTCGGGTTCCGGGGCGGGAGGGATTTGGGTAGTGAAAGCGCAGAGTAAGCCGCGCCGAACGATCGTCAATTCGACGCAGACAACGCCTGCCCGGCCTGACGGCGCGCCTCCTGCACCTCGAGATTGGCGAGCGCCGCACGCAAGAGCGGCACCGCGATCGCGTGCTTCTCGGCGCGCCGCACGAGATCGCCGATGATGTGATCGGCTTCGGTGCGGTTGCCCGCGATCATGTCGCGCATCATCGAGGCGGAGAAAGTCGAGCCCTTGGCCGTGAGCATCTTGCGGGTGCGCTCGAGTGCGTCGGGCGACGGCGCATGGCCTTCCGCGGCGGCGATGCGTTCGACCTCTCTCAGCAGCGAGAGCATCAGCCATTCGCCCGAGCGCGCGGCGATGATCTCACCGACATTGGCGCGCGTCAGCGTCGTCGACGCTGCGAGCGATGCCAGCATGACGAATTTCTCCCACATGGCCTGAACGATATCGTCGCTGATCACGGCCGTGACTTTCGTCGCGGCCAAGGCGGCGGCGATGGCCTCGCAGCGTTGCGAGCGCTCTTTCGAGAGCTCGCCGAAGGTGATGCGATCCATCTCCCCCATGTGCAGGATCGCGCCCGCGGGATCGAGGGTGACGCCGATATAGCAGGCGCCGCCGATGACCTGGGCCTCGCCGAGGCGCTCGGTCAACGCCGTCAAATGAGTGATGCCGTTGAGAAGCGGCAGCACGGCGGTCCCGGACCCGAGCGCCGGTCTGATCGCCTCGATGGCGCCGTCGAGATCATAGGACTTGCACGAAAGCAGGACGACATCGAAGGGTTCGCGCGCTTCTTCGGCAAGCAGCGTCTTGACGGGACGGGCGATGTCCCCGAGCGCGCTTTTGACGACGAGGCCATGCTCGGCCAATTGGCTGGCTCGCGTTTCGCGCACCAGGAAGGTCACGTCCGCGCCGGTTTCGAGCAAGCGGCCCCCGTAATAGCCGCCGATGGCGCCTGCGCCCAAGATCAGAAAACGCATCACGATTCCTCCCATCCGCGGGCGCCGCCTTCTGCTGGGGAGGAGTGCTATACGAGCTTGCACGACAAGGAAAACGAGGTGACCGTGCCGGCAAGGTTCGGACGATTGGCGCAGGAGCGGAATTGATGACCGAAATTGCAGCTCTGCGGAGCGATGTTCTTCCGCAAGACATTCGGGCGCGTTTCATTTCCGGGATCAACGGACTTCGCATGCACGTGCTCGAGGCGGGGTTCGAGAGCCCAGACCGCCCGCTCGTTCTTCTCCTCCATGGTTTTCCCGAGATTGCCTATTCCTGGCGCAAGGTGATGCTGCCGCTCGCTACGGCGGGCTTCCATGTCGTCGCGCCGGACCAGCGCGGCTATGGCCGGACCACCGGCTGGGACCCCGATTATGATGGTGACCTTCGCTCGTTTCGTCTCCTCAACCTCGCAAGGGACGCGCTCGGGCTCGTGATTTCACTCGGGCGACGCGAGGTCGCCGCCGTCGTCGGACACGACTTTGGCTCGCCGGTCGCGGCTTGGTGCGCCCTCGTTCGGCCCGACGTCTTTCGTTCCGTGGCCCTGATGAGCGCGCCTTTCGCCGGGCCGCCCAGGTTGGAGCCAGGCACCGCGGGAGAGGATCCGCGGAAGACGAAAGGCGAGCGCGCTTCGACGCAGCCGGGCGTGCACAAGGCGCTGGCGAACCTTCCAAGACCACGCAAGCATTACCAGTGGTATTATTCCACACGCGAAGCGGATGCCGACATGCGCGATTGCGCGCAAGGGCTGCATGCCTTCCTGCGCGCCTACTACCACTATAAGAGCGCCGATTGGCCGGGGAACAAGCCTTTCAGGCTCAGCGGCTTCACGGCCGAAGAGCTCGCCAAGATGCCGAGCTATTACATCATGGATCTCGGTGAAGGCATGGCCGAGACGGTGGCGCCATTCATGCCGTCCGCAGAAGACGTCGCCGCTTGTCGCTGGCTCACCGAGAAGGAGCTCCAGGTCTACAGCGGGGAGTATGCGCGCACCGGCTTTCAGGGTGGCCTGCAATGGTACCGCTGCCGGACCGAGGGCATCGACACGGCCGAGCTCGAGCTCTTCTCCGGTCGCACCATCGACGTTCCGGCGGTCTTCATCGCGGGCAAGAGCGATTGGGGTTATCTCCAGGTTCCGGGAGCATGCGAGGCGATGCGGGAGAACGCGTGCACACGCATGCTCGGTTGCCATCTCGTCGACGGCGCCAGCCATTGGGTGCAGCAGGAGCAGCCGGAGAGGGTGAGCGAGATTCTCGTAGAGTTCCTGCGGGGCGGCGCGTCCGCCCGGGCTTGATCGTCGGGCTCAGTCCGAGCCGCCGAAAAATTCGAGCGAGCATGACGCGGCCCTTCACCGCGTGCTCGCGCTTTGCTATCGAAATTCCATGCTCGTCGCCAACGCGCGCATGTATTCGCCCGCCGCCGGAGCGGCCAAGGCCTGGCGGGACTTCTTCGCCTGGCTCGCCAGAGCCGCGGATGTGCCGCTCGATCTTGTCGAGCATGCGCCGCCGGCTCCGCTCGCGGAGCTTTGGGCAAGGCGCGATCTCGGCGCCTGTTTCATGTGCGGCTGGCCGCTCGCCAAGCGCCTCGCGAAAGTCCGCCCGCTCGCGGCCCCCGTGATGAGCGATCCGCATGCGCAGGGGAGGGCGGTCTACTGGACGGATTTCGTGGTGCGCTTCAACTCGGATTTCGCCAAGCTCGACGATTTGTTCGGGCACCGCATCGCCTTCACGGTCAAGACCTCCCATTCGGGTTATAACGCGCCGCGCCACCACCTCTTGCGCTTTCTCGACGGCGGCTCTCGGCAGCTCTTCAGGGAGGTGGTCGGTCCCGCAGTCACGCCGCGCGGTGCCGCGCTCGCGGTGCTGGAGGGGCGGGCCGATGTGGCGCCGCTCGACGCTTACGCGCACGCGCTCTTGCGACGCTATGACCCCAATGTCGCGCTCGGGCTACGCGTCATCGATCGCAGCGCCTTTGCGCCCATGCCGCCCCTCGTCGCGAGCATCGGGGTCGACCCTCAGCTCCTCATGCGCCTCACCGACGCCTTGATCGGTGCCGCGGTCGATCATGAAGCGCGCTCCATCCTCGCTCGGCTCGAGCTCAAGAGCTTCGCGCCCGCCGATCCGGCAAGCTATGACGAGACGCTCGCCTTCGAGCGCGAGGCCATGGAGAAATCGTACCGGGAAATCGCTTGAGCGGAGCGTAGGCGCATCGACGAGGTGATCGTCCTTTCGCCTCGACAGCGCGTGTCCAGGGTGGCACAAGCGATGCCGCTTCACACGCTCGCGTAGAGCGAGAAGCGAGCAATCGGCATCAAACGTGACCGGGAAAGGCAAGATGTCAGAATACGCTGCGCTCGAGCGCGAGCTTGTCACCGCCATCGCCGATGCGCCCGACGAGGCGGCGCTCGAGGCGGTGCGCATATCGGCGCTCGGCAAAAAAGGCCGCGTTTCGGAGCTGCTCAAGGGATTGGGGAGCATGACGCCTCAGGAGCGTCGCGAGAAAGGGCCGCTCATCAACGGGTTGCGCGATGGCGTGCAGGGGGCGATCGAGGCGCGCAAAGAGGTGCTTGCACAAGCTGCTCTCGAAGCGCGGCTACAAGCTGAAAAGCTCGACCTCACGCTTCCGTTGCGCGAAAGCGCGATCGGGCGCGGACGCGTCCATCCGATCAGCCAGGTGGTCGACGAGCTCACGGCCATCTTCGCCGATATGGGATTTTCCATTGCCGAAGGTCCGGACATCGAAACGGATTGGCTGAACTTCACCGCCTTGAATTTTCCGCCCGGCCATCCGGCCCGCGACATGCACGACACTTTCTTCTTCCCGCCCGACGCCAAGGGCGAGCGCAAGGTGCTGCGCACCCACACCTCACCGGTGCAGATCCGCACCATGCAGGCGCAAAAGCCCCCCATCCGCGTCATCACGCCCGGCCGCACTTACCGTTGCGACAGCGACCAGACGCACACGCCGATGTTCCATCAGGTCGAGGGCCTTGTGATCGACAAGACGAGCCATCTCGGTCATTTGAAATGGATATTGGAGGAGTTCTGCAAAGCTTTCTTCGAGGTGCCCTCGGTGAAGATGCGCTTTCGCCCGTCCTTCTTCCCGTTCACCGAGCCTTCGGCGGAGGTCGATATCCAGTGCTCGCGCAGGGGCGGGGAAATTCGCTTCGGCGAGGGTGAGGATTGGCTCGAGATCCTCGGCTGCGGCATGGTGCATCCGAATGTGCTCAGGAATTGCGGGCTCGACCCGGACGAGTTCCAAGGGTTCGCCTGGGGCATGGGAATTGATCGCATCGCCATGCTCAAATACGGCATGGACGATCTGCGGCAATTCTTCGAGGCGGATGTCCGCTGGCTCACCCATTACGGCTTCCGCCCACTCGATTTCCCGACCCTCGCGGGAGGCCTTTCGAGCTGAGGCAAAAAATCTCCCAAGGATCCGGCCAGAAGCTTGACGGCGCGTCTAGAAGAAGGAGCATGAACGCTCGTTTTGTGAGGGAGGCGCCGATGCATTGGCTGAAAGCCCTCGACGAGTTTTCTCGTCGCCAGCTCACCAAGGACTGGACGGAAGCCCGGCGCCGTCAATTCATCGCCAATCTTTGCGTCGCGGGCGATGAGCCGAGCGAGCCGAAGGCGGTGCAAAGGGCGCTCGACCAGATGGACACGAAGGCGTCCGGGACGCTCACGCATATCTCGATGATGATCGCCGCCATGGGGGTGACGGCGATCAGCGAGATCGTCGATCACGATTCGGAGCGCTTCATCTGCTATCTGACGATCGGGCTTTACCTCGTTCTCGCCGTCATGTGTCTTCGCTGCATGAGCGTCATCGAGGCGAAGCTGTTCGCCGGCGACAGGAATATCCTGATCTTGCGGCTCGAGGACGATCTCATCTACCGGCGCGAGCTTTATTCAACCGTGAACACCATGACGGCGGTCCTGACGGGCGTGGTCCTCGTGTTGATCTATTTCTTCTACTTTTACTGACGCAGGCACATTCGTCGCGAATGATGGTGGGAGTCTGTTTTCGCGGCTTCATCTTCATGTCATGGAGGGAGGATGATCGAGACCGGAATGTTTCGCGCCGCAGGCCAGAAAACGCTTCCCGGCCGCACCATCCTTCAAATCATTCCCGCGCTCGACACGGGGGGTGCCGAACGCACCACGATCGATGTCGCGGCTGGTCTCGTCGAAGCGGGTGCGCGCGCCGTCGTCGCGAGCGAGGATGGCCGGCTCGTCGCCGAATTGCAGGCAAAAGGCGGTGAGTGGATCCGCTTTCCGGCGGCAACGAAGAACCCGCTCAAGCTCGGTCTCAACATCTTTCGCCTGAAGCGCTTGTGTCGCGAGGAAGGGGTGGCGGTGATCCATGCGCGTTCGCGAGCCCCCGCCTGGACCGCGCTTCGCGCTGCACGATCGCTCGGCCTTCCGTTCGTCACGACCTATCACGGGATTTATGGAGGGCGGTCGGCGCCGAAGCTGCTCTACAACTCCATCATGGCACGCGGCGACGCCGTGATCGCGAATTCACGCTACACCGCCGATGTGATCTCGCGACTTTACCCATGGGCCCGCGAGCGCACTGAGGTCATTTACCGGGGCACCGATCTTTCGCTCTTTTCGCCGCCGGCCGTCGCGCCTGAGCGGGTCGAGAAGCTCCGCTCCGCCTGGGGCGTGGAACCGGGCCGGCGGATCGTGCTTTTGGCCGCGCGGCTGACGGGCTGGAAAGGGCAAAAATTCTTCATCGAGGCGGCTCGTCTTCTTCTCGAAAAAGGTCTCTCCGACGCAGTCTTCGTCATGGCGGGTGATGCGCAGGGGCGCGAGCATTATGCGCGCGAGCTAGACGCAATGATCGCGGCCCACCAGCTCGGCAAGGCCGTGAAACGCGTCGGCCACTGCGCCGACATGCCGGCTGCTTTCCTCGCGGCTCACGCGGTCGCGGTCGCATCGACCGAGCCGGAGGCATTCGGCCGTTCGGCCGTGGAAGCTCAGGCCATGGGCGCGCCCGTGATCGTGACCGATCTCGGGGCAGTGCCCGAAACCGTCCTCGCGCCCCCCGAAGTGGCGGCAAGTGCCCGGACCGGCTGGCGCGTGCCAGCTTCGGATGCTGGCGCGCTCGCGCAAGGCATCTCGGAGGCGCTTTGCATGCGCGCGAGCCAGCGTTCGGCGATGCAGTCGCGCGCTCGAGCCCATGTCGAGGCGCACTTCTCCTTGCGCGGCATGGTCGACAAGACGCTTGCCGTCTATGAAAAATTGATCGAGCAGAAAAGTGACCGGCGGACCCGTTGACTTCCCGCGAGATTGCGCCGAAATGAGCTGATACGTAGTCAGCAAGAGGAGAAGCCAGCCATTCGCCGCCCCTTCCGTCCCATGCCCGCTCCCCAGAAAGAGGGACCCCGGGCCAACCGCGACATTCGAGGTGTACGCGACGTCCAGTTGATCGATGATAGCGGTGCGAATAGAGGGGTCATGCCTTTCTTCGACGCCCTCAAGATCGCCGAGGATGCCGGCCTCGATCTCGTCGAGATCGCCCCCAACTCGACACCCCCCGTCTGCAAAATTCTCGATTACGGCCGCTTCCGCTTCCTGGAGCAGAAGAAGGCCAATGAAGCGCGCAAGCGCCAGAAAGTGATCGAGATTAAAGAGATCAAGCTCCGGCCGGGCATCGATGATCATGATTACGACGTGAAGATGAAGTCGGTGCGTCGCTTCTTCGAGGAAGGTGACAAGGTGAAGGTGACCTTGCGCTTCCGCGGCCGTGAAATGGCGCATGTCGAGCTCGGCGCGAAGGTTCTGCAGCGCGTCAAGGCCGATACGGCCGAGATGGCCAAGGTCGAGAGTGAACCATCGATGGAAGGCCGCCAGATGACCATGGTGCTGGCTCCCCGTTAGCCATTTGGTCACGCCCGGCCGCCATGATGCGGCCGAAGTCGCTTCGCTTTTGTTTTCCGCATGGTTTGGGGTGGCTCTCGTGGCATAAGCCACGCGCCGCTCTCGGCTTGATGCACGCTTTCTCGCCGGAGGCGGTCATGATCTTGAGATCCAGCATTCTGGCGGTGCTTCTTTGCCTCGCAATGGTGAGCTCGGCGAAGGCGGATATGAGCGTGTGCAACTCGACCTCGAGCCGCGTCGGCGTGGCGCTCGGCTACCGCGACCAGCAGGGCTGGGTGACGGAGGGTTGGTGGAACCTGAAGCCCAACCAATGCGAGAAGCTGCTCTCGGGTCGGCTCGCGGCGCGATATTATTACGTTTACGGGGTCGACTACGATCGCGGTGGCGAATGGGCGGGATCGTCCTTCATGTGCACGGGGGACAAGGAGTTCACGATTCGCGGGGTGGAGAATTGCTTGGCCCGCGGCTATGACAGAACCGGTTTTTTCGAGGTCGACACGGGTGAGCAGAAAGACTGGCGCGTGCAGTTCACCGACTCGAAAACACCTCAGCAAGGCACAGTGACGAAATGAGGCGACGACGGCGGGTGAAGATCGTCGCGACGCTCGGCCCGGCATCGGAGAGCCCCGCGACGATGAGCGAGCTGTTCAGCGCCGGGGTCGACATGTTCCGCATCAACATGAGCCACGCTTCTCGCGAATCGATGCGCGAGCGCGTCACCGCAATTCGTGAGCTTGAAAAAAGCTTCGACCGGCCGATCGGCATCTTGGCCGATCTCCAGGGTCCTAAATTGCGCATCGGCGGCTTCGCCGACAAGGGCGGGGTCGAGCTCGAGCGCGGCCAGCATTTCACGCTCGACGCCGATCCCGCCAAGGGCGATGCCAGCCGCGTGCATCTTCCTCATCCCGAGATACTCGGTTCGCTCGAGGCCGGTCACAAGGTGCTCCTTGACGACGGCAAGCTTGCGCTGCGCATTCTCGAGGCGAGACCGGATCGCGCCGTCACCGAGGTCGTGATCGGTGGACGTCTCACCGACCGCAAGGGCGTGAGCGTGCCCGACACGGTGATCCCGATCACGGCGATGACCGATAAGGATCGCGGAGACGCCGAAGCGGCCATCGACGCCGGCGTCGATTGGATCGCGGTCTCCTTCGTCCAGAGGCCGGAGGACGTGGCCGAGGTGAAGAAGATGGCGCGCGGTCACTGCGCGGTGCTCGCCAAGATCGAGAAGCCTCAGGCGGTCGCTCGCTTCGAAGAGATCATGGAGATCGCCGACGCGGTCATGGTGGCGCGCGGCGATCTCGGCGTGGAGCTCCCGCTCGAGAAGGTGCCCGGCATTCAAAAGCGCATCACGCGCCTCACCCGGCGCACCGGGAAACCTGTGGTGATCGCAACGCAAATGCTCGAATCGATGATCTCGAGCCCGGTGCCGACCCGCGCCGAGGTTTCCGATGTGGCGACCGCCGTTTTCGAAGGCGCAGATGCTGTGATGCTTTCGGCCGAAAGCGCGGCGGGAAAATATCCGGTCGAGGCGGTCACCATGATGAACCGCATCGCCGAGGAGGTCGAAAGTGACCCGAACCACCCCATCATCATTGCGGGACAGCGCGGGTCGCCCGAAGCGACAGGGGCCGATGCCATCGCCGCCGCGGCGCGCTCGATCACCGAAACTGTGGGCGTGAGCGCCATCATCGCCTGGAGCGAATCGGGCGCAACGGCGCTTCGCGTCGCCCGCGAGCGTCCGGAGCTTCCCATCCTGGTGCTGACGCCGAACGTGCATACGGCGCGGCGGCTCACGATCGGCTGGGGCCTGCACGCCGTGGTCACCGACGATGCCCACGATGTGGACGACATGGTCAACCGCGCCGTGGAGATCGCCCGCAACGAGGACTTCGTGAAATCCGGCGAGCGCGTGATCATCATCGCCGGCTTGCCCTTCGGCACGCCCGGTGCGACGAACATGATTCGCATCGCGTTCGCTTGAACCGAAGGGGCAGCCGCGACTTAGTCTAGGAGGCGCTCGGCCAGGAAAAGCGGATATTGTCGTCTCGCAAGCCGGCGAGCACGACCTCGATCCCTCCCGATTTTATCATCCATTCAAGCCGATGGTCGCGATATTCGCGGCGCCTGCCACCGGTCGTGTAGAGCTCGGCCGCTGCCGCCATTCGTCCCGCCGCCGCATTGAACTCGGCGAAGGTCTCGGCGACGGAAGGCCGCTCGGACAAGCGCTGATGCCAGCGGGCAAGCGCGCTCCCTGATAAAGGGCCCATTCCGTAGTGAACCGACCGATTGACCATCGGCGCGACCGCAGCATCGGCCCAGCCGAATGCCGTCCCGCCGAACCAATCCGCCTCGCCGAGCCTCCCCGCGAGCCATTCCTGCAAGATATGTGTCTGCCGCGCCGCCTGCGTCCGTAGCTTGTCTTCGAGCGCGCCGGTCGCACGGCGAAACCACAACACCTCACCGAAACCCCAATTAATCGCTTCCTACTGGGTATCACAAACCTCCTCTGTCATGCGCGCTGCGGCGCGGGCTTGAGGCGTGCGCGGCAGAAGAGGAGGGTCAGGCCACCGGTCCTCGACATATTCCATGATGACGGTCGATTCGAAGATTCGGATGTCGCCATCGACCAGCACGGGCACTTCGGCCCGGGGATTGGCGGTGGCGAAGCCATCATCGGCGCGCCCCGTTCCAAAGCTCTCTGGCAATTCGAGCTCGAAGGGAACGCCCTTTTCCCGGAGCGCGATCTTGACCTTCTGCGCGTAGGACGAGAGCGGGTGTTCGTAGAGCAGCATGGCTGAAGTCACCCTTGTAT
>JAFBAK010000098.1 GCA_019247795.1 Hyphomicrobiales bacterium
TCGGCGGCGCGCAAGAGCTCCTCCGCATCGGGTGCCGGACGGCGCAAGGTCCACACGCGCTTCTCGAAAAAGCTGGGCGGATACTCGTAAGCTTCCGTCTGCACGTCCTGGCAAAGCGCAAGCGTCACCGGACCGCATTCGGCCGGATCCGTGAGCACCGACATCATCCGGCGCGCGGCGGGAATGAGCTGCTCGGGCCGCGTGAGCCGGTCGAAATAGCGTGAGACCGGCCGCAGGCTGTCATTCGCGGAAATCGTGCCGTCGGCGAAATCTTCGATCTGCTGCAGCACAGGGTCCGGGCGCCGGTTCGCGAACACATCGCCCGGGAGGAGAAGGAGCGGCAGCCGGTTCACATGCGCGACGGCCGCCGCGGTGACGAGATTCGTCGCGCCTGGCCCGATCGAGGTGGTGCACGCCATCATCCGGCGCCGGAAATTCGCCTTTGCGAAGGCGATGGCCGCGTGCGCCATGGCCTGCTCGTTATGCGCGCGCAAAGTCGGCAGCTCCCGGCGAAATCGATGGAGCGCTTCCCCCATGCCGGCCACATTACCGTGGCCGAAAATCGCCCAGACACCGGCGAAGATCGGGAGCTCGACGCCATCGATCACCGTCCTTTGAGCGACGAGAAAGCGCGTGAGCGCCTGGGCCATGGTGAGCCGATCGGCCTTCATCATCGTGATCCCACCAGCTCCTTTCGCGAATGCGGTTTCATCAAGCATGACTTGCGAAATTGCGTCAAACCTCGCTGTTGCATGCTTTGCCGACAATGTGCATCAAGTGCGAAAGGCTTTGCGTCGTCGGCCGCGATTCTTGGGATGCCGCTCGGCGGCGAAAGAGGAGGAAGCATGCTTCGCATCGGGTTGCTCGGCGCCGGGCGCATCGGACAGATTCACGCGCGCAATGTCGCGGCGCATTCGGGCGCGTCCCTCGTCGCCATCGCCGACGTGATGCCGCAAGCCGCCGCGACACTCGCCGAAGCGACGCGATCCACGTCGATGCCGGTCGAGGCGCTGCTCGCCTCGACCGAGATGGATGCGGTGATGATCTGCACCTCGACCGACACCCACGCGGATCTCATCGAACGCATCGCGCGAACCGGCAAAGCGATTTTCTGCGAGAAGCCGGTCGACCTTTCCGCCAAACGCATTGCTTCCACCTTGCGCAAGGTGGATCAGGCGGGCGTGAAACTGATGATCGGCTTCAATCGTCGTTTCGACCCGAATTTTGCGTCTCTCAAGCAGCGCCTGGCCAAAGGGGCGATCGGCGACGTCGAGATCATCACCATCTTGTCGCGCGACTCGGCCCCGCCGCCCATCGATTACGTGAAACGCTCGGGCGGTCTTTATCGGGACATGATGGTGCACGATCTCGACATGGCGCGCTTTCTCCTCGAGGAAGACCCAGTCGAGATCCACGCGATGGGATCGAGCCTCGTCGATCGGCGGATCGGGGAAGCGGGCGATGTCGACACCGCGGTCGTGCAGCTGCGCACAGGCTCCGGTAAGCTTTGCCAGATCTCGAATTCGCGGCGCGCCAGCTATGGCTACGATCAGCGCATCGAGGTGCATGGGTCGAAAGGAATGCTTCGCGCCGCGAATATTCACGAGACCACGGTCGAGCATGCGGGGCCGAAGGGTTTCACCACGGATCGGATCGAGAACTTTTTTCTCGAGCGCTATGCGCGTGCCTATCGCAACGAGCTCGACGCCTTCATCGAATGCGTGCGCACGGGGCGGGCCCCCTCGCCTTCAGGCCGCGACGGGCTGAAAGCACAACTCCTCGCCGACGCAGCCGCCAGATCGTCCGAGACCGGCAAGCCCGTCCGCGTCGAGCTTTCGCAGGGTTGAGCGATCATGCGAAATCCGATCGAATTTGCGCTCAACCATATCGCGGCGCCGCATCTCGGTTCAGGTCGCCGCGGCACGGATCGTTTCTTCGCGCTTGCGCGCGAGCTCGGTCTCTCGAAGGTCGAGATCCGCAACGATCTGGCGGGCGCGCCGACCGCCGATGGCACACCGCCCGAGGTGATGAAGGATGCGGCCGAGGCGCATGGCGTCACGATACTCACCATCAATGCACTTCAACGCTTCAACGAGTGGAACGAGCGGCGCCAATCCGAAGCGGTCGCGCTCGCGCGATATGCGAGGGCGTGCGGCGCCAAGGCGCTGGTGCTCGTTCCGGTGAACGACGCCGGGTTTCGGCCGAGCGGTCAGGACCGCCGCGAAGGCGTTCGCGAGGCCCTGCGTCGTCTGAAGCCGGTGCTCGCCGAGAACCGCTTGATGGGCTATGTCGAGCCTTTGGGTTTTCCGATCTCGTCGCTGCGCTCCAAGCGCGAGGCGATCGACGCCATCGACGCGATCGACGGCACCGGCATTTTTCGTCTGGTGCATGACAGCTTTCATCATCACCTCGCGGGCGAAACGGCGCTCTACCCCGAAAGAACGGGGATTGCCCATATTTCAGGTGTAGCGGATCGCGCCATTCCGTTGGCGAGCTTGCAAGATGCGCACCGCATTCTCGTGGACGACGGCGACGTTCTCGGGAATTTGTCGCAGATCGAGGATCTCCGTGCCGGCGGCTATCGCGGGCCGTTCTCGTTCGAGCCCTTCGCCGAGAGCGTGCAGCGCGCCGGCGACCTCAAAGCGAAGCTCCAAGCAAGCATGAAATTCATCGCCGAGAAGATCGCGAAATAATCGGTCGAGTCGTGGCTCACCGGGGCATCGAGCGACGGCGACGAGAAGGCGTCGAGAATGCGTCGAGAATGCTCTTGCCGATCACCTTCGAGTTTGGCCGATATTCCCTATCACGATTTTGTGATCTCAATGCGATAAGTGGCAAGAGTTGAATCAAATTTCCGATAAGCAAGACAAGAACGTGTCTGAATTCTGGCTTCGCCTGGCCGATGAGGCGATTGCAAGGAACCTTGGTTCACCTTCGCGATTGGCGGCCGTGGCAATGCACAACCGGCGACCAGGAGATCACGATGAAGAAGGATCGTATCGTTGGCGTGCTCAGGGAGGCCAGAGGCCTTCGCAAGAACAAATCCGGAAAGGCTCACGTGAGCGAAAGCCTCGCCGCAAAAAAGAAGACGTTGGAAAAAGCGCAGGGACGTCAGGAAGCTTTGTCGCAAGCCGCTCCGCGTCTTTCATCGAGAGAGGCAGATCGGAGCCAGAGCTGATTCGAAGGCGTGGAAATCAGGTAACCGGAAGAATCGATCGAAACTTCGTCACGAAGGTCGGATCAGTTCTCGCTCGGTGAGAATAGCCTCGAGGCGCTGGTCATGAGGCTCGAGTGGGACCTTCTCCACTTCCTGGCACGCAAAGGCAAGGCCTAGCGTGCGTGGCGGCTTTCCCTTCTCTTTTTGTCGCCAGATGGCTCCGTCGTAGTAGCCTTTGCCATAGCCGATCCGGCCGCAGTCGCGATCGAAAGCCGCGAGCGGCACGAGCATGATGTCGGGGTCTGCGAGCGCGGCCTCGGCGAAAGGCTGGGAGAGTCCGAAGCCAACCTGCCGCAACCGATCGCCAAAGGCGAATTGCCGAAAGACAAGCTTGCCGTACTCGATACACGGAAGTGCGAGCCGCGCGCCCTTTGCGGCGAGCTCGCGCATCAGCCAACGAGGGTCGAGCTCCGAGCGAATGGGCCAGAATCCACTGACGAGCGCGTCGCCCAGATCGCCGAGCACCGAAGGCGCGCTCGAGGCAAAGCTTTTCGAGGCGGCGAGGCGCCCCTCACGGGCGAACGCGTCCCTGCGCTCGAGCGCGGCCGCCCGCAAGGCCGCCTTCTCGGCGCGGATTTGCTCCACTTCAAGGGCATCCGGATGGGGCTGGACTTCGAGCCTGTTCGGCCGGTCCTCGTCACTCGAGTCGTAAGAAGCGGCCACGGCCAACCTGCGCGAGAATTGCGTTGGGGCATCGGCGGAGAGAGCGGGGCCGCCTCGGCCGTCGAACCATCGATCCCGGGACACCTACAACGTAGGTGGGCGCCATATGTCCGGGTCCAGGGACCCGGTCAGGGACAGCTCCCGTTCGGATCGATAAGGGCCCGGGGATACAAGTTCTGACGCACCGCGCAGCCC
>JAFBAK010000225.1 GCA_019247795.1 Hyphomicrobiales bacterium
GAGACGCTGATCTTGCCGGCAATCTGTCCCTTGGCCATGACCGCCTCTCCTTGCCGATGTCTCGGCCTAGGGTGGCACCATAACTCAAGTCTTGTCGATTACCCGGATGCCATGCCTCAGCGTCAGCCGCACGCCAGGGTATTGCTCGATCGCTGCGGCGAATGCGGCTTTGCCAACGAGGATGAGGCTAGCCGTGGCGAGCACCTCCTCAACGTGCTGTTCGCGCGAATCCCATACACGGTAGGCGGCATTGTTGCCGAGAGCCGCGTTTGCATAATGACGCAATGCCTCGATCACGATCGGGGCGGTCTCAGTCGATACGCGAAACCTCTTCCCCGCACGGTATTCCATGCCCTCGACGATTCAATGCTGGTTTTCTCGGCCGCTCAGCGGGCCAAAAACGGGTGGCCGTGGCGCAAAACTTCATGGACCTCGCCCAGCTCGCGCTTGATCGTGGAAGCCCAGCTTCGTAATGTCGCCCACCCATTTGAAGGTGCGCGACGTGGATCAAATGTGCGTGAAAACCCCATAGCATTGTTGCGTCGGCACGATGGGGCCAGCGCTCGTAGACCTTGGTCGCTGATCGAGCGTCGGCAGCACGAATGGGCGCCACGTCGGTCCGGGAGGTCGGTGATTAGGGAAGGAACGGGGCGTTTGAGCCCCAGAAGCAATAACTACAGAGCGTTCGCCAGGCCCTAGGGCCGAGCCTCGGGTCCAATTACGGCCATCAGATCTTGGACCGTCTTTCGACCTTGAAGTTTTCTACGCTCAATCCGTTCGGCCGTTTCAACCCATATACTGGCCAGGATTATCAACGACGCACGATGGTCTTTCACCCCTTCCATCTTCGTCAAGCTCAGCGCACGTTCGGCGCGCGCTCTGAGTTTCTGAGGTGGCTCATCCATCCCAAGTTCCCGTCCGCTACCGCCGGGGACGCATTACCTCAACGTGCACAAGAGCACAAACGCCTTCTTCTTTGGCCAATGGTGCACCGCCTTGTGATCATGGCGCTGACATGTGGCGCTGCCCTTGGCCGGCCCGCTACGGACATGCCCAAATGACGCAAATGACCATTGCGGTCATAGATTTTGGGCGAGCTGGACCACTTGACCGGTCGTCGCCGCCCGCTTTACGGCGAGCGCGGTTTCCAGCGTGCGGGTGCCTTCCCGGCCATTCAGCAGCGGCTCGGCCTCGCCGCGAGCGACATCAACGAAGTGACGCATCTGCAAGCTCAGCGGGGTGCCGCGGGCGCAATCGGTCGTCTCTTAGCCCTTAAGCGGCGGCTGCCTGATTTCATTGCACTCGTCTGCTGACGGTGGCAAAGCCGACGGAGCCTTGTCACGCTCGCTCTTTCTCAGTTTGACCCGAAGGCGACATCTCGATGGACCCTTGTTGCGGGCCGCAGGATTCCCCGCGACATAGGACCTAAGGGCAATATCTTTAGCTGCAATGCCTCCGCCATACTCGACTGAAGGGAGGGGAATCGCGTTGCGATCTGGCGCGGAGGGGAACCCCGGCGGTCGAGCTTCCGCGACCTGTGTCAGTCACCAAATGCGCCCAATCCGGCGTTGCCGGGCTCCGCCGTGATCCGACCGACGAGAAACCAGATGTGATCCTCAGTACAAGCAGCGACGCAATCCTCGGGGAAGAATCCATGCACCGATCCAACAATTTTGTCGCCTCGCTCTCCTTCTCGTTTATCTTTGGCTCGGCAGTAGCGTTCGTCCATCCAATGCCGGCGAACGCGCAATCGACGAGCGACAATGTAATTTACCTCAATCAGGCTTGGTCGCAGGACGATCGGGATTGGTACTATCATTTTTCGCAAGGTTCGGTCGTTCTCTCCTATGACATCTTTTTGAACCTGGAGGTCGCCGACGGGACGGACCTGTTCCGGTCAGACGCAAATAGCGAGCGCTACGGACTGATCACACAACCCGCGGGTTCGCCATATAACCCAGACGGTTTGCCAATCGGTATCAGTAAGACGGTGATTTCCACTCCACAGTGGCCAGGAGAGGAGACCGGCGAATTCGCCGGCTTGACCTGTGCGGCCTGCCACGAAGCGCAGCTGAAATATAAGGGCAAACACGTTCGCATCGAGGGCGGATCAGCCAATACGTTTGATTTGCAAGCCTATATTCAGGCTCTGAGTGCAGCGGCAGGGGCGACTTTGACTGACCCGGCCAAATTTGATCGGCTCGCGGCACGGGTTGGAGCGGCAAGCCCCGAAGCTAAGTCGAACTTACGCGAACGCTTTGAGCGACAGGCCGCATTGACCCACCACTATGCCACGCGGAGCGCTGCCTCTGTCTGGCCCTGGGGGCCAGCGCGAATTGATGCCCTCAGCATGATCAACAACAGGGTGACTGCCAATCTGCCGGACATCCCAGAGAACACTTCAACGCCTATCGCGCCTGTCAAGCCTCCTTTCCTTTGGAACGCTCCGCAAGGATTGTGGACGCAGTGGGCGGCGATTGTTCAAAATCCGCTGGCCCGCAACTTGGGTGAGACGATGGGCGTCTACATGCCCATAAACCTGCACGCTAAAACCCCCGCGGAAGGGCTGTTCGAGGCGAACGCAGCCATTCCGGAACTTCACCGGGTTGAAAACCAATTGGCACGACTGGCGCCGCCGAGCTGGCCGGAAGACGTGTTTGGCAAGATTGACCGTGACAAAGCCAAAGCGGGCAAGGCCCTTTTTGTAGAGCAATGCGCAGGTTGCCACAACGCTTGGCCTTACCGATGGACCGAGCCGAACAAGTACGGCAAGCGCTTCATCATAGTGGGTCTTGTACCGCAGTCATATGTTGGCACCGACCAGACGCAGGCCCAGGCAATCCGGCCATTCGCGGTCACTGGCCAGCTCAGCGATTATTTGCCTCCGGAACTCCGCGGGAAGGACGCTGTTCCGATGGACGCGTTCAAGCGAGCTATCCAGGGCGAGGTTCTGGAAAGGGCGGTCGCAAAACTGAAGTTGACGCCGGCTGAGCTAATCGACCTGAACGGCTATCGGGAGCTGCCATCGCCGCCAGCCCCCGCGGGGGTCTATAAAGCGGCTCCGCGCGACGGCGTGTGGGCTACTCCGCCATTCCTGCACAACGGATCAGTACCCAACCTGTACGAGATGCTGGTTCCAGCTAGCGAGCGTTCGAAAAAGTTCTGCATCAGTCGCGAGTTCGATCCAGTCAAAGTTGGGTTGGACACGACCTGCGGGCCCGACACGTTCGTCATGGATACGAGCCTGCTCGGAAACTCGAACGCGGGTCACTCGTTCCAAGATGGGGCACGCAACAACGGCGTTATTGGTCCTCTGCTGACCGATGACCAGCGCTGGGCGCTCGTCGAATACTTGAAGTCGATTCCGGAAGAGCCGGGCCGCGTCACCCCATTCGGGGGTCCGCCAAACTAACGGCTGTAAGACCCGCAAGAGCTCGAAGCTTGATCGGCAACCCGAGGAGCCAGGGGATGTCAGACCATATAGATGGACCACGCCAGATCGGCGATCCATCGATCGATCTCACCGATTTGTTCGCGTTCACCAGCCCCGAAAATCATGGCCATACAGTGATTGCCGCGGATGTCTTTCCCTCGGCGGGTGCCAGGGCGACGTTCTCCAACGTGGTCAATCACTCGATCGTGCTTCGCCGGGCGACGGTAGCGGGCGTTGGCGACACCGCGAAGTTTAAGACGGGCGAGGAGGAATTTCGCTTCAACTGCCGATTTGATAGCCTCGAGCCTGGGGCCGACGGAAAGCCCATTCAGCGCGGCACTTGCACCTTTCCGGATGGTCAAGTGCTGCGTATCATCGTCAACGACGAAAAAGGGGCGTCGACTGCGGACGGCACGTTCCGCGCATTTGCTGGTCTGCGCTCCGATCCCTTCATTCTTGCCTGGGTGATGGGGCCACCGAGGACGAAATTCGCCAATCTGCTTCAGCACGATAATGTGCTTTCCATCGTCATCGAATTTGATACGAACCGTGTGCTCGACCTCAACAAAGGCACGCTGTTCGGGGCCATTGCCGAGACAACCCCGGCGACCAAATCAGGTGCTCTCGTCGGGTATTATCCTCCGCGTTTCGATTGGGTCGGCCGTACGGAACAGACCAACATGCGCCTCAACAATTCTATCCTAATGGGAGTGGACGACCTGCGCGACCTGTGGAATCAGCAGACCCCGTTCGCGATTGCCGACGAGCTGCGCCCCCTATTTCGCAAGCGCCTCATCGACAGCCTGGCCGCTTGGGATATGAGCGATGGCACAGCCGACTGGACGCCGACGGCGCTTGCCGCGAGCGCCGAGGTCTTTCTCGACGATTTCTTGTTGTTCGACGTTTCGAAGCCAATCACCGAC
>JAFBAK010000306.1 GCA_019247795.1 Hyphomicrobiales bacterium
TCTGCGCAATCTTTTGCGCGACGCGGCGCCGCTCGCACATCGCCCCTCGGAGAAGGCGGGCCACAGCGTCGAGGCAGGACGTTTTCTCGGCGACATCCGCGCCCATGAGATCATCTTCGTGAACGGAAGATTGATGGACGCGGGCAAACTGGCCTCGCGTTTGCCGAAAGGCGTCTCGATCACGGTGAAGCCCGACACGGCTCCCATGATCCTCGATCCGAATGACGCGGTCGTCGCCTTGAACACCGCACTTTCGCAGGAGAACGTCAGCATCGAGATCGGCAACGGCGTCACGCTCGAGCGCCCCTTGCACCTCGCCTTTGTTCAGGATGCCGGTTCGCCGCAAGCCGTGTTCGCACGCGTGAGCGTCCGCGTCGGAGACGCAGCGCGCGCCACGCTCATCGAGAGCCATGAGGGCCCCAATTCGATCGCGACGCAATCGAATGTCGGCGTCGAGATCGCGGCTGCCGATCGCGCACGCGTCGAGCATGTGCGGGTCAATGCCGAGGGCGACAAGGCTTTCTCGCTGTCGACCCTGGGCTTGTCACTCGGCCATGACACCTCGGTGTATAGTCTCAACGTCATCCTCGGCGCGGCGATTTCGCGCCATCAGATACTCGCCCGCTTTGCCGGCGAGAATGCGAAGCTTAGGCTCAATGGCGTCGGCATGCTCGATGGGGAGCGCCATGCGGATGTGACGCTCGTCGTCGATCATGCGGTGCCCAGCGGTGAAAGCCGCGAGCTGTTCAAGACCGCGGTCGACGAGCGATCGAGCGGCGTCTTCCAAGGGAAGATCATCGTGCGTCCGCATGCTCAGAAGACCGACGGAAAGATGATGTCGGCGGCGCTTCTCCTGTCGGAGGATGCCTCGATGAGCAACAAGCCCGAGCTCGAGATTTTCGCCGACGATGTCCAATGCGGCCATGGCGCCACTTGCGGCGCGCTCGACGAGAACCTGCTTTTCTACCTGATGGCGCGCGGTATTCCGCGTCGGGATGCCCAGGCGCTTCTGATCCGCTCCTTCCTCGGCGAGGCGACGGAGGAGGTTTCGAGCGAGGAGCTCCGTGAGGCGCTCGGCGGGCTCATCGACGCATGGCTTGCGAGAAGGGCCGAGGCATGACGCTCCACTTTCCTTCTCCGCCTTATGACCTTGCCCGCGTGCGCTCGGATTTCCCGATCCTTTCGCAGAAAGTCTACGGCCACCCGCTCGTCTATCTCGACAACGGAGCATCGGCGCAAAAGCCGCGCCAAGTGATGGATGCAATGCGCAATTTGATGGAGACGGGATATTCCAACGTCCATCGCGGCTTGCATTACATGGCGAACGAGTCGACCGAAGCCTTCGAGGCCGCGCGTGAGAAGGTTCGCGCCTTCATCAACGCGGGATCGGCCGAGGAAATCATCTTCACGCGCTCGGTGACCGGCGCGATCAATCTCGTCGCCTCGAGTTTCGGCGGCGACAATATCGGCCCGGGGGACGAGATCGTGCTCTCGATCATGGAGCATCACTCGAACATCGTGCCCTGGCATTATCACCGCGAGCGAAACGGCGCCGTCATCAAATGGGCCGGCGTCGATGATGACGGTGTGTTCGACCTCGCGGCCTTCGAGAAGCTCTTGAGCCCCAGGACGAAGATCGTTGCCATCGCGCATATGTCGAATGTACTCGGCACGGTGACGCCGCTCAAGGAGATCGTCGCGCTCGCGCATGCGCGCGGCATTCCGGTGCTTGCCGATGGCGCGCAAGCGGTGGTGCACATGCCTGTCGATGTTCGGGATCTCGACATCGATTTTTACGGATTCACCGGCCATAAGCTCTACGGCCCCACCGGCATCGGCGTCCTCTACGGCAAGAAGGAATGGCTCCAGCGGATGCGCCCTTACGAGGGGGGCGGCGAGATGATCGCCGAGGTGACGACCGACACGATCACCTATAACGACCTGCCGCATAAGTTCGAGGCCGGCACGCCGCCCATCGTGCAAGCGGTCGGGCTTGGCGCGGCGATCGATTATGTGAGCGGGCTCGGCAAGGATCAGATCGCCACGCATGAGCAGGCGCTCCGCGAGCATGCGCATTTCGAGCTCCGGCGCCTGAATTCCATCCGCATCATCGGTGATGCGCCGGGCAAGGGCGCCATCGTGTCCTTCGAGATGAAGGGCGCGCACGCTCACGATGTCGCAACGGTCATTGATCGAGCCGGTGTGGCGGTGCGCGCCGGAACCCATTGCGCCATGCCGCTTCTGAAGCGCTTCGGCACCACTTCGACCTGTCGGGCTTCCTTCGGCCTCTACAATACGCATGAGGAAGTGGATATGTTGGTCTCGGCCTTGCGCAAGGCCGAGACGCTTTTTGCCTGAGGAGCTGTGCCTTGGACGCCCCCCTCACTGATCAGATGCCTGCGACCGAGCAGCCCAATCGGCCTGAGTTCTCGGCCAAGGCCCCTTTGCCGGAAGCCGAGATCGAGAAGCTCACTGATGACATCATCGGGGCTCTCAAGACCGTATATGACCCCGAAATTCCGGCGGATATTTACGAGCTTGGGCTGATCTACCGGGTCGATATCGAGGATGACCGCTCGGTCAAGATCGACATGACGTTGACGGCCCCGGCCTGCCCCGTCGCGGGAGAGATGCCGAAATGGGTGCAGGACGCCGTCGAGGCTGTGCCTGGCGTCCAGTCGGCCACGGTCAGCATGGTTTTCGACCCTCCCTGGGACCAAAGCCGCATGTCGGACGAGGCCCGAATGGCACTCGATATGTGGTAGAAAAGGCAGAAGGGGTCGATCTCGACGCAGAGCTCGGGAGCTCTTATCTATTCGTGAAGGGTTTACCGCCGTGATGAGAGCGGCGAATGAGGAGAAAGACATGGGAATGCCGTTGCGGCGCCTTCAGGTCGTGACACTCACCGATGCGGCCGCCGAAAGAGTGCGCGACATCGTCGCCCGTTCGGAAAAGCCGGTGATCGGGGTGCGCGTCGGCGTGCGCAATGGTGGCTGCGCGGGGATGTCGTATACGGTCGACGTGGCGGAGCAGGTCCAGCCCGGCGACGACGTGGTCGAGGACAAGGGCGCGACCGTCCTCGTCGATCCTAAGGCGGTGCTCTTCCTTCTCGGCACTCGGATGGACTACCGCCGCGACAAATTCGCTTCTCAATTCGTCTTCGAAAATCCGAACCAGACATCGGCATGCGGCTGCGGCGAATCGGTGGCCATCGAGCCCGCCAAGCCCGAGGCGCTCAGCGCCTAGTCCAGCTCGCCGAATTCGACCTTCGCAGCGGCGTGGACGCAGCTTCGATCACCGAGCTCTTTCAGCCTATCGGACATGTGCGGCTGAAGCGCATGTTCGGCGGGCATGGCATTTATGCCGGCGAACTCTTCTTCGCTCTCGAGAGCGGCGGAGAAATCTTCCTGAAGACCGACGCCGAGACGCAGCCGGAATTTGCTGCCGCCGATGCCCATCCTTTCAGTTTCGAGCGGGCAGGCAAGATGATGATCACAAGCTATTGGCGTCTGCCGGATGCCGCATTCGATGAGCCCGACGAACTCGTGGGCTGGTGCAAGCTTGCGCTCGAGGCGGCGCGCCGCGCAGCGACAAGGCGCGCAAAATCTGTCACGCGGCCGCGCGCGTCGCGAAGCTCAGGCCAAGCGCGCGCCAAACCTCGGTGAGGGCCTCGGCGAGCGCGGCGACGAGCTCTTGCGTGTGGAACGGCCCTGGTGTGATGCGCAGCCTCTCCGAGCCGCGCGGCACGGTCGGGTAATTGATGGGCTGCACATAGATGTCGTGGCGGTCGATGAGGCGATCGCTCGCCGCCTTGCAGAGAACGGGATCACCGACCATCACCGGCACGATGTGGGACGGGCTCGCGAGCATCGGGATGCCGGCGCCCGCAAGCGTCGCCTTCACATTCGCCACTGCTCTCGCCTGGGCGGCGCGCTCGACCGAGGACGATTTGAGGTGGCGGATCGAGGCCGTCGCCGCCGCAACGATCGGCGGCGGGAGCGCCGTGGTGAAGATGAAACCGGGTGCCGTCGAGCGCATCAAATCTACCGTTCTGGCGCTCGCCGCCACATAGCCGCCATGACAGCCGAAGGCTTTGGCCAATGTGCCCTCGATGACGTCGATGCGGCCGAGCGCCCCGTCGCGTTCGGCGATCCCGGCGCCGCGCGCGCCATAAAGACCCACCGCGTGCACCTCGTCGATATAGGTCAACGCGCCATGGCGATTGGCGAGATCGCAAATATCGTGGATCGGCGCGATCCCACCATCCATCGAATAAAGGCTTTCGAAAACGATGAGCTTCGGCCTTCCTTCGCTGGTTTCCCGCAGCAAGGCGCTCAGATGCTCGACGTCATTGTGACGGAAGATCACCTTCTCGGCGCCCGATTGGCCCACACCTTCGATCATCGAGTTATGGTTGTCGGCATCGGAAAGGATGAGGCAGCCGGGAAGCGCGCGCGCAAGGGTCGCGATTCCTGTGGCGTTCGCTACATATCCCGAGGTGAAGACAAGCGCTGCTTCCTTGGCGTGCAAATCTGAAAGCTCGCGCTCGAGCTCGACGATGGCGATGTGATTGCCGGCGATGTTGCGCGTGCCCCCGGCGCCCACGCCCATGGCGTGGGTGGCTTCGCAAGCCGCCTCGATCACT
>JAFBAK010000362.1 GCA_019247795.1 Hyphomicrobiales bacterium
CCGTCCTTTCCTCATGGCGCTGTCCTCGAAGCCGGCTCAGGAAAGCCAAAGAGGCGCGCGGGGTTCGAGCACATTACGACGCTCCGCTCGCCGGGGTCGCTCAGCCAACGCGTGATCGCGCGCAAGGCGGCATCGTAGCTGAACCCATTTGGAAAGTTGATGAAGGGCCAATCGGAACCCCAGACGCAGCCCTCAAGGCCGAAGGCCTCGATCAGCGCCTCCGCGAACGGGTCGAGATCGGCGAAGTCCTCGGGTCGGCGCGAGAGACGGAAAGGCGCCGACAGCTTCACTGCGGCCTTGCCTTCGCGTCCCAAGGCGAGCACCGCCGCAAAGCCCGGCTGAGACAAGCCATCAGCGGGGTTGCGGACGCCGAAATGATCGACGAGCACCGTGACCCCGCTGCGTCGCAGGATCGGGCCGACCGTCTGCCATTGCGTATCGTCGGCGAAAACCTGCGCGAACCAGTCGAGCTCGCGCAGGCGGGCGAGGAAGCGCTCGGCGAGCGGCCCTTCGAGCGCATCGGCCCGGTGGCTGAGAAGGTTGAAGCGCACCCCGACGACACCTTGCCGGGCGAGAGCCGCAAAATCGCTTTCGGGCGTTTCGGGATCGATGACCGCGATCGCCTTGAAACGACCGGGGTGGCGCGCCATGGCGTCCAGCAAAGCGGAATTGTCGTAACCGTAGCCGCTCGGTTGCACGAGCAAAGCGTGCGCCACGCCATGGGCGTCGAGCACGTTGCAATATTCTTCGCTTGTGCCCGTCTCATGTGGCAGCGGCTTGTAGCCGGGCCCGTCCGCAAGCGGAAATCGCACTGGATCGATGATGTGGGCATGTGTGTCGATTATTCGGCTTTCGCCCATCGAGCTTCTCTTTCCTCATGAACGGGTGGGATGACCTGCGCGGTCTTCGGGTCGAAGAGATGAGCGGCGGCGAGGTCGAGCTCGATGGTGGCGTTGTCGCCTGGACGAAGCCGCGTCTCACGACCGCTGCGCATAGTCACCTCTTCCGCGGCACCTTCGAGCGACAGGATGATCAGCGTCTCGGCGCCAAGGGGCTCGACGGCAATCACATGGGCTCGAGCGATGGCTATCCGACGCCGCTCGTCGGGTCGCTGCGCCGTCTCATAGAGATCCTCCGGCCTTATGCCGAGCAAAGCCTTGCCGCCGAGCCTGCTCAGGGTTTCGGCCGGCCAGCAATCTGTGGGCAGCGACATGCCGCCAACGCGGAGCTGGTAGGCACCCCCATCCGGCTCAACGCTTGTCGGGATGAGGTTCATCGGCGGGTTGCCGAGAAACCTGGCGACGAAGGTGTTGGCCGGATTGCGATAGACCTCGAGCGGTTTTCCGATCTGTATGACCTCGCCTTTGTTCATGATGCAGATGCGGTGGCCCATCGTCATGGCCTCGACCTGGTCATGCGTGACGTAGATCGCGGTGATGCCCATCTCGCGCTGCTGGCGAATGAGCTCGTTGCGCATGCTGACACGCAGTGCCGCGTCGAGATTGGATAGCGGCTCGTCGAACAGGAACACCTTCGGCTCGCGCACGATGGCTCGACCAAGCGCCACGCGCTGCCGTTGGCCGCCCGAGAGGGCGTGCGGCTTGCGTTTCAGGAAAGGAAGAAGTCCCAGTTTCGAGGCCGCGCCTTGCACCCGGCGCTCGATCTCGGTTTTTGCAATGCCTCGCCGGCGCAGGCCGAAGGCGAGATTGTTGAAGACATCCATGTGCGGATACAGCGCATAGGATTGGAAAACCATTGCGATGTCGCGATCCTTGGCGGGGATCTCGTTCACGATCTCCCCGTCGATCGCGATCTTGCCCGAGGTGATCGGCTCGAGCCCGGCGATCATTCTCAGTACCGAGGATTTGCCGCAGCCCGAAGGCCCGAGCAGCACCATGAATTCGCCGTTCCCGACCGTGAGGGAAAGGTCCTTGACTGCGGGCTCACCACCTCCGTCATAGAGCTTGCTGAGCTCGGTGATCGCTACCCTCGCCATCAGCGCACGGCTCCGGCGGTCATGCCCCTGATCATGGTCTCGGAGAAAAAGGCGTACAACAGGATGACGGGGCCGATCGCGATCATCAGGCCGGTCGCGACCATGCCGACATCGAGCTGATGGTTGCCCATGAAGTGCATGATTCCCAGCGGCAAGGTGCGTTTGTCGTCCTCCGTCAACAGCACCACCGCGTACAAGAACTCGTTCCACAGGATGATGAAATTGAGGGTGACGGTGGTGAACAAGGCCGGCACACCGATCGGCAGGGTGATGCGCCAGAAGATCTCGAGATCCGAATAGCCGTCGAGCCGCGCGGCGTCGAAAAGATCCTGCGGAATCTGCGCGAAGAAGCCCTCGAGGATGTAAACGGTGATCGCGAGATGGCCGGCGACATAGACGATGATGAGGCCGGTGAGCGTGTTGTAGAGGTGGTATTCAAGGAGAATCTGGAAAAGCGAGAGGATCATCAATTGCGGCGGCAAGATCATGCCGGACAGGATGACGAAACGCACCAGACGGTTGCCGCGAAATCGATATCGGGCCAGGCAGTGGGCGACCATCGCGCCGATGACGGTCAAGAGCGCAACGGCCGTCACGACCACGATCGTGCTGTTCCAGAAGTAGGTGCCGTAGTTTGACTTGGTCCAGGCATCAACGAACTTCTCCCAATGGATGCTGCTCGGCAAAGCATAAGGGCTCGCAAAGATCTCGGGTGTGGTGCGCAGCGACATCATCGCCACCCAGAGGAAAGGTCCGCCCGAGACGATCGTGTAGATCAGGGCAAAGGCCATGAGAGGCGCGCCTCGCAGATAGGCGATCCCCTTGGCGGCGGATGGCTCGACTGCGGACGGCGGCTTCATGAAGCTCAGAACTCGAGCCGTTCGCGCTGGCGCATGATCTGCGTCAGCGCGAAGATGAAGACGAGAATGATGAGAAACCAGAGCACGGCGATCGCCGACGGATATCCGAGGTCGAAGGTATTCCAGTCGAAGGCGCGCTTGTAGACGTAGGTCGAGACCGTCTCGGTCGACCAGAGCGGACCGCCGCCTGTCATGATCCAGACGAGGTCGAAGATCATCATCTTACCGACAAATGACAGCACGGTGAGATTGAGGATGGTCGGCTTGAGCATGGGAATGATGATGTGGATGAGCTTGGCGAACCAGCCGCAATTGTCGAGCTCCGCGGCGCCCAAGACATCAACCGGCAATGCGTAGAGGGCCGCGAGAAAGATGATCATGTTGAAGCCAAGCCATTTCCAGATGTGGGTCACCATCACCGACCACAGCGCCGTGCGCGGATCACCGAGCCAGGACTGCTCGAAGCCGCCGAGCCCGACCGCCCGCAAGATGACATTGGCGAGCCCCCAGTCGTAGTCGTAGATCCACACCCAGATGATGCCGACCACGACGTACGACATCAGGACGGGCGTGAACCAGACGACGCGCAGGAACCTGGCGAAAGGAACCCGGGAAAAGAGCGCGAGCGCGAGGAGCAAGCCGCCCAGCACGTCAGCGATCGTCGCGAAGATCGCGAAGATCGCCGTGTTGCCTACCGCCTTCCAGAACACCCAATCATGTCCAAGGAGTGCCCGGAAATTGTCGAGGCCGACGAACGCCGGGACATTATTCGGCTTGATCGTGTGGACACTGTTCCAGAACGTGCGCAGGACCGGATAGACCATGAACGCCGCGTAGAGCAGCAACGCCGGAGCCAGCAAAATGATGAGCGTCGCGCGCGAAGCGCGGCGCGCATCGAGCGCCAATGGCGGCGAGGGCGTAGCTGCTCGCTGGCGCAGCGCCCGCTCGGTCATGCGCGAACCCGAATGGGCCTGTGTTCACGGCCCGATAAGAGACGGCTGCCGACCGGCAATGCGTTCATCTCAAGGAGCAACCGCACGAAACCATTGGTCCCGTGCAAGCGAACACTTTGCGCATCGGATTCTCATCCTTTGAAGCAGGCGGTGTTCATCATTTTGATCGCCTGATCGACGGAGAGAAGACCGCCCGGGAAAGCGCTGTTCATCACCTGCGCGAAGCTGTCCTTGCACTCGCCTCGCGTGAGGTCGCGCGGGCCGCCGATGAAATAGTCGGCACCCTTCTGGCGTTCCATGAGCTCGGTGAAATAGGCCGCGTACGGGCCGCTGAACGACTTCACATCCGCCTTGATGCCGGTTTGCAGATAAACCGTCTCGATCCAGCGTTTTCCCATCTCCGGTGTCGACATCGCATTGATGAACTCGGCTGCGATGTCCTTGTGCTTGCTCGCCGAGTTGATGGCGAAGCTGGCGCCGACGGCGGAGGTCTTGCATTGATTGCAGGCGCCGCCGTCCATCGCCGGATATTGCATGACCCCGAGAGGGAAATCCTTCGGCTGGCCGCCCTTGTCCTCCGGCACGAAGGCTCGCCCGGTGTACCAGCTGCCCATCGGCAGCATCAGCGCGCCTGGCTTCGTATAGAAGTAGTAGTGCGATTCACCGAGCTTCAGCGTCATGAAATTCTTCGGATACGCACCCGCATCCACGAGCTCCTTGGTCCATTTGAAGACATCAACGACACGAGGATCTTCGAAGGACAACGAGCCGGTCCACAATTTGCGGTAGTCGTCCTTTCCAAGCTTTCGCAGCAATGCCTCGCCGAGGATGTAGGCGCCCGGGAAAGGACGATCGCCCACGCCTTGCGCGATGGGCGTGATCCCGGCAGCCTTGGCTTTCTTTACCAGATCAAGGAATTGCGACTGAGTGAACTGCGCGTTCGCGGGCAGCTCCACACCAAGCTTCTTCAGCAGGTCCTTGTTGTAGTAGATCTCGTTCGTGTACGCCTCTTGGGGCACGCCATAGGTCTTGCCGTTGAACATCCACACGGCGCGCGCCCAGGTCTCGATGTTGTTCCAGTCGATCAGGTCGTCGAGCGGCGCCAGATATCCGGCCTCCACATACTCCGTCCAGTCGGGCTCGACGTAAAGGACATCCGGGCCTTGCCCGGCGGGCAGCGCCGTCTTCAACGCCGCGAGGAGCGGATTTTTCTCATACCAGGTGATCTTGACGTGCACGCCCGGATGGGCCGCTTCGAGATTCTTCGCCGCGAGCTCGCGAAATGCGACCTTGGCGTCTTCGTCGGCTTCATGCGTCCAAACATTGATCGTGACGTCATCGGCGTGAGCTCCGGGCGCGGCTACCCATCCCAGCCCGATGGCGAACGCAAGCGGGGCTGCCAATCTCCATGTGATCATTTCCGGCTCCCGAATTCTCGGAGCGCTCTAAATGGCGCCTTCCAGATTCTCGGGCGAGATTAGGTGTTCGAGCCTGTCGCCCGCCCGCACATCAGCAATCGCATGATTGAACGTTTCAGCTCATCTGGCAATAACGGCTGGCTCGTTTGCAAATACCTTATGTGAACAGTGAAAGGTGAGAAGCGAAAGATGAGAAGTGAAGGTGAAAATGAAAGGAGAGGTGAGGGCACGCCTCGGCTTCTTCACTTTTTTATTTCGCTTCTTCACTCGTGATTGCCTTATTCACTATTCCCGGTTCAGCCGCTATGGCTTTGCGTATGAGTGAGCAGCGAGAGGACCGGTATGCGCAACGTGCTCGGTGTCGATGTCGGGGGGACATTCACCGATTTCGTCGCCTACGATGCCGAGACGAGGAAAGTTTCGGTCTGGAAGGAGTTGTCGACACCTGCCGATCCGGTCACTGGCATCATCGCGGGACTTGCCCGATACGAGGATCGGCAGTCCGTCGGTAATTTGCGGATCGGCACCACCGTCGCCACAAATGCGGTCTTGGAGCGCAAGGGGGCCGTCGTCGCTTACGTGACGACGAAGGGGTTTCGCGACGTGCCGTTCATTCAGCGCGGCAACCGCAAGGCCCACTATGATATGAGCTGGGTGAAACCGAAGCCCCTGGTGAAGCGCCGCCATTGTTTCGAGCTCGACGAGCGCATCGACGCTTACGGGCGGGTGGTGACGCCGCTCGACGAGGCTCAAGTGCGCCGCCTCGCCAAGGAGATCGCGGCGATGCCCGAGATCGAGGCCGTCGCCGTATGCCTGTTGTTCTGCTACCTCAATCCTGAGCACGAGTTGCGAACAAGGGAGATTCTCGCAGACGAGCTTCCGGACAAGGCCTTGTCGATTTCCTACGACGTGTTGCCGAAATGGAAGGAGTACGAACGCGCCTCGACAACTATCGCAGATGCCTATCTCAAGCCGGTGGTCGGCCGACAGCTGAAGGCCATGCGCGGCAAATTGAACTCCGCGGGAGTGAAGGCGCCGGCCGTGATCATCACGTCCAACGGCGGCGAGATGACCCTCGAAGCGGCGGCCGACGCACCCGTGCAGATGCTGCTTTCGGGACCGACGGGCGGCGTGATTGCCGGGCGCTTCGTCGCCGAGGACCTCGGCATCGAGCGCCTTGTGACGATCGATATGGGCGGGACCTCGACGGACGTCTCGACCGTGATCGGAAAAAAGGAGAGCTTCACCACCGCTTTCGAGATCGAATGGGGGGTGCCGATTCAAATCCCGATGATCGACATTCGCACCATCGGCGCCGGCGGCGGATCGATCGCCTGGATCGACAAAGGGGGCATGCTTCAGGTCGGCCCGCAGAGCGCCGGTGCCACGCCCGGTCCTGCCTGCTATGGCCAGGGCGGCGGCGATGCGACAGTCACGGACGCCAACCTGGTGCTCGGGCGGATCAATCCTGAGAATTTCCTCGGCGGCCGCATGAAGCTCGATAAGGCTGCGGCCCACAGTGCCATCGCCAAGCTTGCAGGCTCCCTGGGTCAAGAGATCGAGGAGGCGGCGCTCGCGATCGTCCGGATCGTCGACAACAACATGGTCGGCGCCCTGCGCTCGGTGCTGATGGAGCGCGGTCTCGATCCGCGCGACTTCACGCTCTGCGCCTTCGGCGGCGCGACGCCGCTGCATGCGAGCGCCTTGATGCGCGAGATGGGGATTCCGCGCGCCGTGGTGCCGATTCATCCGGCGCAATTCTCGGCCTACGGGTTCATCATGACCAATCCGCGCGTCGATCGGCAGCGCACGGCTCAGCTTGTCTCGACGCGCTTCGATGCCGAACGTGCGAACCGCATCGTGGACCAGCTCGTGGCCGAGAGCCTCGCGGAGCTCCGGGCGCAAGGCTACAAGCAAGACATCGAGGTGCATCGCGCGCTCGAGATGCGCTACCTCGGACAGAACTACGAACTTGAATTGCCGCTCACGCTTGAGCGCTTCGCGGCAGGCACGACCGCAAAGCTCTGGGAATCGTTTCATGAAGCCCACCAGGCTCGCTTCGGATTTTCCACGCCAGGCGAGATCATCGAGATCGTCAATTTCATGGTCACGGCGGTGGCACGGACGGCGAAGCCCGCGCTCGCGGAAATCTCCGTGAGCGACAGCCCCGCAGAACCGAAGGAGAGCCGCTTCGTCTGGTTCATCGATGGGCCGCGGACGATTCCGGTATTCGAACGCGCTCATCTGCGCTCCGGACAGTCCGTCGCGGGGCCGGCTCTCATCGAGGAGGATGCGTCCGTCACCGTGCTCGAGAAGGGGCATCGCCTCGCAATTCATCGCCATGGACATCTGATCATCGACGCGACGCAGGAGGCCTGATGCGCTTCTCGGAAAACGGCTTTTACATCGCCAAATATGTGAAATGCGCCAATTGCGGCATGTTGGTCTATGGGGCGGGGGTCGAGAAGCCTCTACAAGGAAAAATTCAAATCTATTGTTCGGATTGGTGCGTCGAATGGGCTCGGCTGCGCGCCACGCATGACGGCTTTTTCCGGCTGCCGATCGTGCAACCGAAACCGGCAATCGAGGCAACGGCTCGGCCCAATCGGCCGCGCGCCTCGCCGCCCGACATGGTGATGATGAACATCCTTGATTCGACGATGGTGTCGATCTGCCGGGAGATGGGCATCCTTCTCATGAAGACATCCTACTCGACGATCTTCAACGAAGGTCTCGACTTCACCTGCGCCCTGGCGGACACGAAGGGCGACATGATTGCCTGCGCCGAGTTTTGCCCGACGATGATCGGCGGGATGCCGCTGCTCATCAAGACCTGCGCCCAGGAAATCCCGTTCGAGACGCTCGAGGAAGGCGACATCATTCTGCACAACGATCCCTATCGCGGCGGTTTGCATTGTCCCGAACACACTTTTTTCAAGCCTTTTTTTGTCGAGGGCGAGCTTATCGGTTTTGCGGTCTGCATCGGCCATATCGCGGAGATCGGCGGGATGGTGCCCGGCGCCTTCTGCGGCGAGGCCACCGAGATCTTTCACGAAGGCATGCGGATTCCACCGGTCAAAATCCAAAAGCGGGGCCGCGATGTCGAGGAGGTGTGGAAGCTTCTTCTCGCGAATTGCCGCACGCCTCGGCAGAACTACGGGGACCTGCGCGCCATGATCGGCTGCGTCAATCTCGGTGTCAGCCGCATCACGGAGATCGTGAACAAATACGGCAAGGCCGTTTTCAATCGCACCTGCGAAGATCTCATGGACTACTCGGAGCGCAGGATGCGTGCCGAGCTTGCGGGTTTCGCCGACGGGAAATACGGCTTCTCTGATGTGATCGAGAACGACGGCATCGAAGCGAAGCCCTACACGGTCGCGATCGACATCTATGTGCAAGGAGACGAGATCGTCGCCGATTACGATCGCAGCTCGGTACAGGCCAAAGGGCCGATCAACGCAACGCTCGGCGTCGCGACCGGCGCGGTCTACAACGGTATCTTGCACATCACGGATCCGTCCATTCCGAAGAATTCCGGCGCGTTCCGGCCGATCCGCGTGGTCTCGCCGCCCGGTCGTGTCACGAATGTCGATTATCCCGGACCACTCGTCGCCGGGAACACGGAGACGCATCCACGTCTCGCCAATATCACGATCGGCGCCATGGGCGCCTGCGTGCCTCAACGCGTCATGGCTTCCGAAAGCTGCACGGGAACCAATTTCGTGTTCGGCGGCAACCATCCCGATCACGAGGAATACTTCGCCTGTTACGATATCATGTCCGGCGGCTGGGGCGGTCGTTATGGACATGACGGCAACGACTGTGTCATCGCGATCAACGGCAACTGCCGATTCAATCCGACGGAGGTGTTTGAAACAAGATTCCCGTTCCGCGTCGAAAACTGCGAATTGGTGCCGGATTCGGGCGGAGCCGGCCGCTGGCGCGGCGGCCTCGGCTATCGACGAACCTTGTTGGCCACGGCGGTTCCGATCACGGGAAGCCAATGCAGCGATCGTCACGAGGTCAAGCCCTGGCCGATCTTCGGCGGTGCACCGGGGGGAAATGGCGCCACCCTCATCCGCAAGGCGGGTTCATCCGAATGGAAGACGGTCCGCGAGCTTTACGGCAAGATCTCGTCGAGCAAATACGCCAATATCACCATTGAGCCCGGTGACCGGATCATGCTCACCGCGCCGGGCGGAGGCGGTTATGGTGACCCCTCGGCGCGCGACCGGGCGGCGATCGCGGAAGATGTAAAGGAAGGCTATGTCTCCCGCGAAGCCGCGATCAAGCGGTACGCATTCAGTGAAGAATAAAGTACTTGCTCGGGACTCGCCGAGGTGTCGCTTGGTTGTCGTTCACACCGACGCGCGAAGCTCGGTCGTCGGGACCGAGTTCTCAAACGCATTCGCGATTGGCCGCGTCGCTTGAACGCGGGGCGCGATAGCGATTTGCCAGGTGCCGCTGCAGATTGACATCATCATTTCGCCTCTACACAATCGCTGATGCCTTTCATGCCGTTCACGCTCAGCATTTCAGCTCGATCGTTCTGACATACGAAATCCAGCAGCAAATCGCTGCGCGCCTGGCGACGATCTCCCGCAATCGAGGCAGCCATGGCAGGACCAAATTGCAGTGGCATTCCCACAAGCGGCCCCGTCCTCATTGACGCGGTCGTGAACCGGACCGAGCTTGCCGGGCCAGCCTCGATAACATCGAGATGGCATTACGCTCCATGGGGTGAAGGCAGTCATCAGCAGACGAGGAAACGGGGTCATCGGCCCCGCAAACATCAATCCGTGTCGATGAAGCACATCTGAGGATCTCGGAGCAAAGACATGGCAAGTTCGCTGCAGGAGGGCCTGCTCGACCCGCAAGGACCGATCGCATCCGCGGAGCGACTTCTCCTGATCAATTCGACGGCGATCATGCTTGTGGTCGTGGTTCCCGTGATCGTGGCCACCTTCGCATTCGCCTGGTGGTATCGCTCATCCAACCAGCGCGCAAGCCGCGACCTGAGCGAATCCTATGAGGAGCGCGTCGAGTTCGTGGTCTGGTCCATTCCGGCGCTGACCGTGATCTTGCTCAGCGGCGTCATCTGGATCGGCTCCCATCAGCTCGATCCGCGAGCGCGGATCTCGGGCACATCCGACCCGTTGCGCGTCGACGTCGTGGCGCTCGATTGGAAATGGCTGTTCATCTATCCGGACCAAGGGATTGCGACCGTCAACCAGCTGGTCGTTCCCGCCGGAACGCCGGTCGAATTTCGGCTCACTTCGGCAACGGTGATGAATTCGTTCTTCGTGCCCCAGCTCGGCAGCCAGATTTACACCATGGGCGGCATGATCACGCATCTCAGCCTGCTCGCCGATAAGCCCGGCGAGTATCCCGGCCTCTCGGCAAATTTCAGTGGCGACGGCTTCTCCGAAATGCGGTTTGTCGTCAGGTCGACGGCAGCCGGCGAGTTCAATGCTTGGCTCGGGGAAGCGCGCAGCAGCGGGTCGGCGCTCGACGATGCAGCCTATGCCGAGCTCTCGAAGCCGAGCAAAGCCGTGCCGCCGGCAACCTATCGCTCCGTTGACCCGAAGCTTTTCGATCACATCGTCGACCGGACAGCAACGGGACGCGACACAACGGGCATGGTCCATCAGGGGGGAGGTTGACGTGCTCGGAAAACTCACCTGGGAGGCAATTCCGTTCGGCGAACCTCTTCCGATCGTGAGTGGAGCGATTGTCGGCCTCACCATTTTGGCCGTCCTCGGCATTGTTACGGTGAAGGGCTGGTGGCCATATCTCTGGCGTGAGTGGCTGACCAGCGTCGATCACAAACGCATCGGCGTCATGTACGTGTGTCTCGGCCTCGTCATGCTGCTGCGTGGTTTTTCGGATGCGATCATGATGCGGACGCAGCAGGCGATCGCGATCGGGCCATCGCAAGGATATTTGCCGCCGGAGCACTTCGACCAGGTCTTCTCGGCGCATGGCACGATCATGATTTTTTTCGTCGCCATGCCGCTCGTCATCGGCTTGATGAACTTCGTCGTGCCTCTGCAGCTAGGCATTCGCGATGTGGCCTTTCCCGTGCTCAATTCCGTGAGTTTATGGCTCACCGCGACGGGCGCTCTTCTGATCAACATGTCGCTTGTCATCGGCAATTTCGCGCGCACCGGCTGGTGGGCCTATCCGCCGCTTTCCGAGCTCGCCTTTTCGCCCGATGTCGGCGTCGACTACTATCTCTGGTCGTTGCAGATTTCGGGCATCGGCACCTTGTTGACGGGCATCAATTTCGTCACGACCATCCTGAAAATGCGCGCGCCCGGCATGAACTATTTTCGCATGCCGATTTTCTGCTGGACGGCACTGGCGTCGAGCTTGTTGATCGTCGCCGCCTTTCCAGTCCTGACTGCAACGTTCGTGATGCTGTTGCTCGACCGATATCTCGGGATGCATTTTTTCACCAATGATGCCGGCGGCAGCCAGATGATGTACGTCAATCTGTTCTGGGCGTGGGGCCATCCCGAAGTCTACATACTGATCCTGCCGGCCTTCGGCATATATTCGGAAGTGGTTGCGACGTTTTCCGGCAAGGCGTTGTTCAGCTACCGCTCAATGGTCTGGGCGACCCTGGGGATCTGCGTCCTCTCGTTCATGGTGTGGCTGCACCACTTTTTCACCATGGGCGCGGGCGCGAATGTGAACGCCTTTTTTGGCATCATGTCGTCGATCATCGCCGTGCCAACCGGCGTCAAGGTGTTCAACTGGCTCTTCACGATGTTCAGGGGGCGGATCGTGTTCACGACACCGATGCTTTTTGCGGTCGGCTTCATCGTCACGTTCGTGATCGGGGGGCTCACCGGTGTCTTGCTGGCCGTCCCGCCGGTCGATTTCGTCCTTCACAACAGCGCCTTCCTGGTGGCTCATTTCCACAACGTCATCATCGGAGGCGTCATATTCGGCGCTCTCGCGGGGATCCACTACTGGTTCCCCAAGGCCTTCGGGTTCACATTGGACGAGCGGCTGGGCCACGCCAGCTTCTGGTGCTGGCTCGTCGGTTTCTATCTCGCCTTCACGCCCCTCTATGTATTGGGCCTCATGGGGATGACCCGGCGTCTGCAGCATATCGCCGATCCGAGCTGGCGGCCCTTGCTGCTCGTCGCGGAGGCGGGCGCGATTGTCATCCTGTGCGGGATTCTCTGCCAAATCGCCCAGATCTATGTCAGCATCCGCACGCGCGAGCGCCGCCTCGACCTCACAGGCGATCCGTGGGACGGTCGAACGCTGGAATGGTCCACCACGTCGCCGCCGCCGGCCTACAATTTTGCCGTGCTCCCGAGAGTCGAAACCATCGACGCCTTCTGGCACATGAAGAGAACGCGGCAACCCGCGCAGCAGCGAGCTTATAAAGCAATCGAAATGCCCCGGAACAGTCCGGCCGGCTTCATCACCGCTTTCTTTGCCGTGCTCATGGGCTTTGCCCTGATCTGGCACATTTGGTGGATGGCCATACTCGGCTTTCTCGCCGCGATCGCCGTGGTCCTGGTCGCCGGGTGGAGCGTCGAACGCGAGCAGGAAATCTCGGCCGCCGAGATCGCGCAAATGGAACGGGCACGGTGAGATGAGGCAGCTCGCATGACGGCCGCGGCCGTCGACACAGCTCCCGCCGCGGTTCCCACCGGGCTCGCGCGCGGCCGCGGCGGTGGCGGGCCGGCACCCAAGCGCATCGTCGTCGCTTATGGCTTCTGGATTTTCATTCTTAGCGACATGGTCATGTTCTCGGCGATGTTCGCGGCCTATGCGGTTTTGTACGGGAATACCGCCGGTGGCCCAACCGGGGCCGAACTGTTCAACATCCGCAATGTATTCCTCGAGACGCTATGCCTTTTGTTCTCGAGCTACACATGCGGGCTAGGAGCCTTATCTGCCGAGCGAAGGGATCCGACACGTTTCCTGATCTTCGCGGCGCTCACCTTCCTGCTCGGCACGGCTTTTCTGGTCATCGAGGTCACGGAATTTTCCGGAATGGTGGAGAAGGGCGCGGGACCTACGCGCAGCGCCTTTCTGTCGGCCTTCTTCACCTTGGTCGGCACTCATGGCGTCCACGTCGCAAGCGGGTTGATCGCCCTCATCTACCTTGTGGCGCAGGTGGTCGTTAAGGGCCTGCATCCCGCCATTCTGCGGCGTCTGTTGTGCTGGAGCCTGTTCTGGCATGCGCTGGACATCGTCTGGGTGGGAGTCTTTACCTTGGTCTATCTGCTGAGGGCCTAGCGATGAATAGTCACGAGCACGTTTTCGACGACCGAACGCCTGGCGTCGAAGAACATGAGTCCACCGCCTCCTACCTTTCGTACACGGTGGGATTGGCCCTTGCGATTGTCGCGACGGCCGCCTCCTTTATTGTGTCGCAGACGGATTTGCTTTGGCCGCCGGGTATCCCGGTCGGCCTGATCGTACTCGCCTTCGCGCAGATCGGCGTACACCTTGTCTTCTTTCTGCACCTGGGCAGCGGACCCGACAGCACGAACAATATCCTGGCGCTCGCCTTCGGTGTGCTGATCGTCTTCCTGGTCATCACCGGGTCCGTTTGGATCATCGCCAATCTCAACACCAACATGACGGCGGTGCCGATGCAGTGAGCGTCGCGATTGCGGACGGCTTCTGCAAACGGCGCCCAGCGACAATGCCGTCGCCGAGTTTGCCGAGATGCGGCTTCACCAGTCCGTGAAGACGGCCGTGCCGCGCCGGTCGATCTGGCCGCCGATGATCACCCGTTGGATCTCGGACGTGCCTTCCCAGATGCGGTCGACGCGCACGTCGCGATTCAGCCGTTCGACCGGGTTCTCGCGCATATAGCCGCGCCCGCCGAAGATCTGCGTGGCCTTGTCCAGCACGCGACCCGCCATTTCCGATGCCTGCAGCTTCAGGACGCTTGCACGTGCATGCGCGCGTTTGCGATCGAGACCTGCATCGATCTCCGAAGCGACGCGATAGATCAGGCTTTTCGAGGTCATGATCTCCACGGCCATGTCGGCGAGCATGAACTCGATCGCCTGGAAATCGCGCAAACGCCGTCCGAACTGTTTGCGTTCGCCGGCCCAGGCATTCGCGAGCTCGAACGCGCGGATCGCCGCGCCGAGGCAATTGGCCGCGATCTGGAGCCTCGCTTCTACGAACCAGTCCTTGGTGAGATCGAGGCCGGCACCGATAGAGCCGAGAACTGCCTCTTCCGGCACTTCCACATCCTCGAAGATGAATTCGGGATGACCGAACACATAGGTGTGGGTGAATTTCGGCTCTCGCCGCACGCACACACCCGGTGTCGACTTGTCCACCAGGAACAGCGTCGGCTTTTCCGGATCGCCGTCTACATTGACTTGCACGATGAGATAATCGGCAATGTCACCCGAAGTGACGAACCATTTCTCGCCGTTGATGACGAAACGATCGCCACGTCGATCGGCGCGCGTCTTGATCATGCGGGCATCGGAGCCCGCATCGGGTTCAGTCACCGCGACGCAGGCGCGCCGCAATGTCAGGCAGCTCGGCTTCAGATAAGTTTCGATCTGGGCGGGTGAGCCGTGTTTCAACGCAACCGCCGGATGGGCGACGACCGCCCACAGCGCGCCCGTCGCCTTGCCCAGCTCTTCGCTGATGACGGTCTGTTCGAGCTGGTTGCAGCCTTGTCCACACACTTCAACCGCATGGTTGATGCCGTTGAGGCCGTGGGCGACCACCGCCTTTCGCATCTCTTCGAGGGTCGTGGGCGGCAGCTTGCCGTTCAGTTCCAGCTCGACCTCGCGCGGGAAGAGCTGCTCCTCGGCGAAATCGCGTGCGCGGTGCTTCCAGGATCGGACGGCTGGCGGCAGCGAGAGGTCCATCACTGTTCCTTCATGGGGACGATCAAGGCGTCGAGCGCGAAGATGTCGCGCCCGGCGACCAGCGGGTTGACGTCGATCTCCGCGATTTGATCACAAAGCGTCGCCGCCATCGCCGAAAATGCCGACACAATGGCAGCGAGCCTGTCGAGATCGACCCGCGCGGCGCCGCGATAGCCACAAAGCAGCCGATGCAGTTTCAGCCCATCGATCAGACGGCGGGCCGTTGCAGGGCCAAAAGGCGCAAGGGCGGCCGCACGGTCATCGATGAGCTCGACGAGAGTGCCACCGGCACCGACGGTCACGATCGCGCCGAACTGCGGATCCTTGACCATGCCGAGCGCGATCTCGACGGCTTTTTCCGTCATCGGGGCGACGAGCACCCGCGGTCCGAGACGCTCCTTCAAATCGGCATAGGCACATTCCAGTGCGACGCCATCCGTGAGACCAAGCTTGACGCCATCGACATCGGATTTGTGCAGGATGCCTGCCATCGCCGTCTTGCAAACGAGAGGATAGCCGAACCGTTCGGCGGCGGCGCGCACTGCCTCCAAGCTATCGCAAACCGCATGCGGGAAGATCGGCACTCCCCATCTCGACAGCAAGGCGAGGCTTGCCGCCTCGTCGAGCGGCTCGTTGCCCAGGTACGGCACTTCTTCTGTGGGCCGGGGCGGCAGCCTGTCCGCGGGTCTTGCGAGGAAGTCGCGATATTGTAGGGCGCCCCGCACGGCGGCGAGCGCCTGGGACGTGCCGTCGAGCACCGGCAGCCCGGCTCGCGTCAGTTCGAGAGCGATGTGATCATGGCGGACCTGCGTGTAGTTGGTCGCGAAGGCGATCGGCTTGCTCGTCGCCTTTGCAGCAGCCAGTGCGGCGTCGGCAAAGCCTCGATGGACGTAGTAGTGGTCCCGCAGGTCGGCAGAGAACAGGCCGATACTGGCACTCTCATCGGCCATCAGGTCGATGAGGCAATCGGTGAACAGCGGCACGAAATCCGCGCCCGTTCCCCAGGCGTCCAGCGGATTTGCGGCTTCGAGCCCAGGATCGAGCCGAGACTGGATGCGAGCCCGCGTCTTCTCGGCGAGCGGCGCAAAGCCGACGCCGGCGCGATTGGCGAGATCGATGAGCATCCCGCGCTCGCCGCCCGAATCACCGATGGCGACGAGGCCGCCCGGCCCCGCATGTCGGGGTGAAGCCAGCAGCAAAAGTGTCGCGGCCAGCTCGTCCAGCGTCTCGACGCGAATGACGCCGTGGCGATCGAAAAGCGCCTGGTAAGCGAGGTCGGAACCGGCGAGCGCGCCCGTATGCGTGAGCGCGGCCGCCGCGGCACCCTCCGTGCGACCGACCTTCAGCACCACGACCGGAATGCCTTTTGCGGCGGCCAATCCCAAGGCTTGCGCGAAACCTGCCGGATCGCGCGCGGTTTCCATAAAGACCCCGATCACGCGAACCTCGGGTCGAGAGACCGAATAGGCGATATAATCGGCCGCCGTCACGTTGAGCTCGCCGCCCGGCGAGATCGCGAGTGCGTAACGGAGGCGGGCGTCATTGTGAGCGAGCGAGCCGAAGACGCTGCCGGAATGAGCGATCAGCGCGATCGTGCCGGGCTCCGGTTGCCGCGGGCTCATGAAGCCGCCGATCCAGACCTGATCGAGTTCGTTGTAGTAGCCCATGCAATTGGGACCGCAGACCGCGATGCCTGCTGCGTCCGCGTTTTTGCGAAGCCGTTGCATGAGCGGCGGACCGTGATCGTCGGAAAGTATCCCGGAAGCGAAGATCACCGCGGCGCGTGCGCCGACTTCGGCGGCCGCGGCCAGGCTCTCCTCGATCCGCTCATTCTTGACCGAGAACACCACGAGGTCGGGCACCTCGGAGAGATCGTTGATCGAGGGTATGCAAGCGTAACCCTCCACCTCCCGGTAGGACGGATTGACGGCCGCCACCTTGCCGTTGAAGCCGCCCTTCCGGATGAGCTTCAGCATTGAATTGCCAGGCGTGTCGGGCCGGGCGCTCGCGCCGACGAACGCAATGCTTCGCGGAGCGAGCAACGGCGTGAGCCGTTCGGGATCGATCATCGCATCATCCGGAGATCGTGGCGGCGAAGCGGGGCACGCGCCCCCGCGTCGGGGCTCAGCCAAGCTGCATCTTGTTCCAATCATCCTCGTATTTTGCCGAATAGATCGCAGCTTGCTCCTCGTTGAGGATCAGCATGTTCTTGATGTTCTCCGGGGCTGTCACCATCGTCTTGCGCTCTTCGGGCGTGCCTTTTGCGGCCGCCTCGACGAGCACTGGCCCGTACGTGCCGAAGCTGTTCAAGCGCAACTGCGCATCGAGCCCGATCGCGTAGTTGATCGCCTCCATCGCAAGCTTGGCATTGGGGGTTCCTTTGGGAACCACCCAGGCATTTCCCCAGGCGATGCCATCGTCATAAGTCATGTCGACGGGCGCATTCTCCTTCTTCACGGCGAGCACGCGGCCCGACCAGGCCGAGGACATCGCGAGCTCTCCGGATGTGAGGAGTTGCGGCGGCTGCGCGCCGGCTGTCCACCAGACCTTGATGCTCGGCTTCAACTCACGGATTTTCTCGATGGCGAGCTTTGCTTTCTCGTCGGTCACCGGGAAGACCTGATCGCGGGGCGTTCCGGCGGCGAGCAGCGCAGCCTCGTAGTTGTAGTAGAAGGGCTTGTACAATCCCCGCGGACCCGGGAAGTCTTTTACGTTCCAGAAGTCCTTCCAGCTCTTTGGCCCCTTGCCTTCGGGGAACGCCTTCGTATTCCAGGCGATCACGGTGGCGCCCGTCGAGGTGAAGATGCCTTTCGAGGCGACCCAGCTTTTATCAAGCGCCTTGGCATTCGGGATCAGCGACATGTCGAGCGGTTCCAAGAGGTCCGCGCCCTGCCAGATGAAACGCCCGCCGACGTCGACGAGATCCCATTCCGGTTGCCCCGCCTCGACCATGGCCTTGAGCTTGGCATAGTTGGTCGGGGAAGCGGCAACGATTTCGATGCCCTTCGTTTTCGCGAAAGGATCGAGGAGCGCCGCCTTCTCGAGATCGCTCAAGGCGCCGCCCCACGAACAGAAGGTGAGCTTTCCGCCTTGGGCGAATGCGGGCCGCAAGGCTCCCGCGAAAGCAAGAGCAGCGCCGCCGGCCATCAGATGACGTCTGTCCAACATGTCCGTTCCTCTTCGTTGTTATTTGCTTCGCGCTTCATCCGGCAGGATCGAGACATCTTCATCCCGCCAGCCGACATCCATGGTCTCGGTCTGCGGCACATCGGCGCCAAGCAGACGCGACCAGAGCTGAATGCCATCCGCCACAACCAGGCGCATCGCCGTGATCTCCCCAAGGAAGACCCGCTCGACGATACGGCCATGCAATCCGCCCGGCCGCAGGCGGATATTCTCGGGACGAATCATCGCGGCAGCCTTCATGGCCTTTGCAACGCCTGCGGCGGCGCGCCCGACCAGGGGTCTTTCGAGGCCGGGCACGGATAACCGGGCTTTCCCAGAGGCGACATCGATCACCTCGCCGGGAATCAGGTTGGATTCCCCGAGGAAGCGCGCCACGAAAGTATTCGCGGGCGAATGGTAGAGTTCCTCGGCCGTACCGATCTGCTCGATCCGGCCGGACCGCATGACCGTCACGCGATCCGACATCACCAAGGCTTCTTCCTGATCATGCGTCACGTAGAGCGTGGTGCGTGGTGCGCGCAGATGCATGCGTCGGATCTCGAGCTGGACATTCTTGCGCAACTGGCGATCAAGTGCGCCGAGAGGCTCGTCCATCAGCAGGATGTCAGGCTCGATCACCATGGCGCGCGCCAGCGCGACGCGCTGCTGCTGGCCGCCCGAAAGACTGGCGATCGCGCGGCTCTCCCAGCCTTCGAGCTGGACCGTCTGCAGCGCCCGGGCCACACGCGTCGCGATCTCCGCCGATGAAATCTTGCGCACGCGCAGCCCGTAGGCCACGTTCGCCCCGACATCCATATGCGGGAACAAGGCATAGTTCTGGAACACCATCCCGATATTGCGCCGTCGGGGTGGCAGCGACGTGATGTCGCGTTCGTCCACAAAGAATTTTCCCTGTGTCGGCGCAAGAAAGCCGGCCGCCACATTGAGAAGGGTCGTCTTGCCCGAGCCCGATGGGCCGAGCACGCTGACGAATTCGCCCGTGCGGATGTCGAGGTCGAGCGGTTGAAGCACTTCAGAGACGCCGAAGCGCTTCGAGACGCCGCGGAAGGAGACGGTGCTCATGCTCGCGCTTCCTGCCTTACTCTGCCCAGCAATCGGCCGAGTGCGGCGCCTGTGATCGCGAGCACGATCATGATCGTCGCCGCCACGGCAACGACCGGTGTGTATTCGACGCGGATCTCTTCCCAGATGCGTACCGGCAGCGTTTTCACCTGCGGTCCCGACAAGAAGATCGCCAGCACCACTTCGTCGAAGGACGTGACGAATGCGAACACCGCGCCGCCGGCGATCCCGGGCAAGATCAATGGAAGCGTTATGGTGCGGAAGATCCGCCAACGATCCGCGCCGAGTCCGGCTGCAGCAAGGGCGAGGCGCGGGTCGAGCGCTGCGAGCGACACGCCGATGTTCAGCACGGCGTAAGGCATCGCCAGCATCGTGTGAGCGATGACGAGCCCCAAAAGCGAGCCGACGAGGCCGACGGAGCGCGCCAGCGAGTAGAGCCCCACGGCAAGCACTATCGCCGGTGCGATGATCGGGCCGAGGAAAACACCGGCAAGAAGCTTTCGCGCAACGGGCGGCAAGCGATTCATGCCGAGAGCGGCCGAGGTGCCGAGCACGATGCACGCGACGGCGGAAAGCACCGCGACTTCGAGGCTCACGATCAGGGCCGCAAACCATGTCGGATCGGCGAAGAAGGCCGCCCACCAGCGAAGCGACCAGGCTTCCGGCGGCAGGCGGGCGTATGAATGCGCTGAGAACGCCACCGGGATCACTGCGATGACCGGCAGCACGATAATGGCCGCCGCCAGGGCGGCAAACAGCTTGAGGCCGATGGCGCGTGCCATCAGCGGGCCTCCGCCAAGCCGCCCAAGGGAACAAAGCGGCCGATGACCGCGATGCAGCCAAGCACCAGACCGAGCAGCAGCATCGAGGCTGCTCCCGCAAGTGGCCAAGCGAGACGCTCGTTCACGAAAGTGTCGATCAGCATCGGGATGGTCATATTGTTTGCCCCGCCCAGCAAGGCAGGCGTGACGAAGAAGCTGAGCGAGAGCAGGAAGACGAAGGCCGCGGCCGTTGCGACGCCCCGCGCTGAAAGCGGGAGCAGCACGCGTTGAAAGGTGGTCGCGAAGGATGCGCCAAGGCCCTCGCTTGCCTTCAACAACGCCGGATCGATCTTGACCAGGGCTGCATAGATCGGCAGCACGGCGTAAGGGAGCAGCACATGGACCATGGCGATCGTCACGCCCGTGAAATTGAACAACAGCTGCACCGGCTGTCCGATTACGCCCGTCGCGACCATCGCCTCGTTGATCGGGCCGTTACGTTCGAGGAGCAGCATCCACGAGAAGGTGCGCACCAGGACGCTGACCCAGAGTGGCAGCACGACAGCCGCGAAGAGCGCCAGTCGCCAGCCGCCGCCGAGACGGGTGAGAGCCAACGCGAGAGCGAAACCTCCTGTCAGCGTGATGATCGTGACGATCGCGGCGAGGCCGATCGTGTTGCGCAGCACGATCCAGAAAACCTCATCGCCGAGCAGCTCCCGGTAGGCAGCGAGCACCCCTTGCGGGGAGGAGAATGACAGAGCGGCCAATCGAGCCAGAGGAGCCAGGAAGGCGATGGCAATGACCAGGAGCGCTGGCGCAAGCAGCAATGCCGCGCCCAATGCATCGCTCGATTTTTGAGGCATGCCTTCGGTCACCGCCCGCAACCCTCCAAAGGACCGATTTCCAGCGACAGAGGCGTGATCATGAGAATCTCCAACGCGTCACGATCATCGGTGAGCTCGCCTGCACCACTTTGACGGTGGGCAGGCAAGCGTCGATGGGGGGCTTGCATATCGATGATGCCAAAGGAGAAATGAGGCGCATGATTATCGACTGTATAGATCGTTTTCTTGACCAGTTCGCCCCTGGTGTCCAGCCAATTTTCGGCTCTCGTTTCTTGCATTTGCTCGCCTCCATGTTTTCCTCCCTGGTCGAAATTTCTGCTCGATCGAGGACAACCGAACCGCGTCTCGGCAATTCGCGCTCGGAGGATTTCGCTTGCGGCTCCGCGCCGCAGAGGCCGATCACGCCCTCAGGCATTCGAGGATGCAGATGAGCCAGCTCGCCAATCTATGGGTAGAAACGACCCCGATCGCGCCGCCTCGCACCGATCCGCTCGCGGGTGCGATGCGGACCGATGTCCTCATCGTCGGTGCCGGCTATCTCGGCTTGTCGGCAGCTTTGCACCTTGCCGAGGCCGGGACCGACGCCGTGGTATTGGACACAGGCCCGGTCGGAGGCGGCGCCGCTGGACGTAACGGCGGTCAAATCATCCCCGGCCTCAAACATGATCCGGATGAACTCGAGGCCTTGTTCGGCAAAAGCCTTGGCGAGCGGATCTGGCGGTTTGCCGGCGATACGGCGAAGTTCGTCTTCGATCTCGCCAAAAGGCACGCGCTTGAAGCGGGCGTGCGCCACAGCGCTTGGGTGCAGGGCATTCATTCGACGAAGGCGGCCGAGCGCGCACGGCGCCGGGCCGAGCAATGGCAGCGGCGCGGTGCCGACGTGGCCTATGTGGGCGCTGATGAGGCGGCTCGCATCACGGGCACGGACATCTATGTCGGAGCTTTCGTCGATCGTCGCGCTGGTGCGCTCCAGCCGATGTCTTATGTGCGCGGGCTTGCTCATGCCGCCCTGCGCGCGGGCGCTCGTCTGCACGAGCACTCGCCTGTCCTTGCGCTCGAGCGCAAGGGACATCTTTGGGAAGCGAGCACCGCTCACGGCGCGCGCGTCACCTCAGACGCGGTGATTCTGGCGACGAACGCGTATTCGAGCGCGCTTTTGCCTGCACTACCGCGTTCAATCGTCGCGGCAAATTCCCTGCAGATCGCGACGGAGCCGCTTTCGGCGCCAGATCGGCGAGCGATTCTTTCCGGCGGTGAGGTGCTGTCCGACACGCGGAAAGTGATCCGGTATTGGCGGTTGGACGATTCTGGTCGGCTCCTCATGGGCGGCAGAGGACCCTATCGCGAACCCGGACCTGAGAAGGATTGGGGGCATCTGCGGCGCGAAGTCGAAAAGCTCTATCCTGCCTTGCGTGGCATCCGTTTCACCCACCGTTGGGGCGGACGTGTGGCCATCCATCCGGACTCCATGCCGAAGTTGCATCTCCCGGAGCCTGGGCTCATCGTGCCGATCGGTTGCCAGGGCCGTGGAATCGGCTGGCAGACGGCCATGGGCAGCGAAGTGGCGCGACTTGTGCGCGAGCCCAGCTACGACGCCGTCCTGCCTATCACACCGATCCGCAAGATCCCCTTCGCGCCGCTCAAACGAATTGGCGTTTCTGCCACGATCGCGATGATGCGCCTTGCCGATCGCCTCACGGAACCGGCGCGCTGACCGAATTGGCGCGGCGCGC